>NZ_VPCB01000012.1:0-91645 GCF_013418435.1 Acinetobacter sp. YH12142
TGTCGGAGCTGTCGGAGCTGTCGGAGCTGTCGGAGCTGTCGGAGCTGTCGGAGCTGTCGGAGCTGTCGGAGCTGTCGGAGCTGTCGGAGCTGTCGGAGCTGTCGGAGCTGTCGGAGCTGTCGGAGCTGTCGGAGCTGTCGGAGCTAAATTTAGCGGGTTCCAACGGAACTGACCATCATTCATTTCACTTATTTTACCAATACCGGGAAATGGTAAATGTGCAAATGCAACAAAGGTTTGCTCTCGAGCAAAACGTTTAAAAATTGCTAAACGAGTTTCACTGGCTTTGACCGGATCGACATCAAAATCGACAGATAATTTGGGTTGTTCAAACTGTAAATGATAGGAATGAACCACATCACCGAGGATAGCAAAACTTTTAGCTTGCGATTTTAAGATAAAAGAATAATGCCCCGGTGTATGTCCAATACTCGGTAGTACTTCTAATCCATTAATCACCGAACCAACGCTAAAAGTCTTAAAACTCCGCATGGTTTGATAAGGCGCAATCGCAGCTTTAATTTTCGCAACAGTTGCTAAATAACCTTCACGCTTTTCAGCAGCTAAAGTGTCGACGGTGCTTTCACTTAACCAATACTGACTTTCTTGTTCATTGACGTAGATCGTTGCATTTGGAAACACAGCCTTACCTTGTTTCGCAATGCCACATGCATGATCAGGATGTAAATGGGTTAAGAAAACACTGCGTACGCGATTAAGCTTATAGCCAGCTGCTTCAATATTTTGTGCAATAGATCCTAAGTTCGGACCAAAACAACTGGCTGCACCACTATCAACAAGACTGATGCCACCTTGTCCATCATCAATCAGATAGGCATTGACACTGGTTTGTATGCCTTTGCTCTGATCAACCGCAAGCTTTTGAAATAAGGCACTGACTTCTTCTGGAGTTAAATTTTGTTTAAATAAATCAGGACTTAATTCGAGTGTCCCATCTTTTAAAGCAATGACTTTATATGCACCCACTTGGAAAGGATAAAATCCCATGGGCTGAGTCACATTCGTTTTGATTTCCGTTTGAATAACTGCCGGCTCTGCACTGACAAACTGGCTGGTTAAAAGTGTCGCTGCAAGCACAGCAAAACTAAAGTTTTTCATTGTTGACCTATATCACTTTTATTATTTCATGCAATGAAGCAAAGGCTTCAAAATTAAAAATTTTAAACGCCTGTATTGTGCCTGAAATTCAGGCAAATTTTAAGTCCAATACTGGATAAACATAGCACTAACTTGATATAGGCTTATGTAAATCATCCTAAACTTTAATGCCCAATAAAATAAAAACTGAATGCAAGAAAACTTTAAGCTTGGCATGCTATATTTTCGCCAGTTTTTAAATCTATACGTCTGTACAGTACTATGAGTGAAATTTCCCCGTTTAAAGGTAAATCTGGACTTAAACGAATTTTAAATGCAACGCAATATTCCCTCGATGGATTCAAAGCTGCTTATCAAAATGAAGCTGCATTTCGACAAATTGTCTGGATGAATATGGTGCTTATTCCCACCTGTTGTTTTCTCGATGTCAGTCGTGCTGAACATGCGCTTATGGTGGTGGTGTGTTTATTTGCCTTGATTGTTGAGTTATTCAATTCTGCCATTGAAGCCGTTGTCGACCGGGTATCTTTAGACAAGCATCCACTTTCTAAAATTGCCAAAGATATGGGAAGTGCAGCTCAATTTGTCGCTTTAGCAATTATTTTTTTTACTTGGTTAATTATCCTTTTGCCTTAAATAAAGGCTGCCTCACTCTATTTGCAGGGTTATGCCCTGCTTTTTTATATCGACACACTTTAATAAATGGATTTAAGAAGATTTTAAAGCCATAAAAAAACCCAGCTTTCGCTGGGCTTTTTTTCGAATCAGTTCAATGCTTAGTGAGCAGCGAATTGGTTCATTGTGTTTTTCGCATCGTCACCCGCTTTAAGCGCGTTGTCACCAGCGAAGATTTCTTTGTGGTCGTCACCGATGTCAGAACCAGCCATTGCTTGGTGTTTAACACAAGAAATCGTACCGCGGATTTCTTTACGTTGAACGCCAGCTACATAAGCAAGCATACCTTGGTCGCCGAAGTAACCTTGAGCAAGCTCGTGAGTAGAAAGAGCAGCTGTATGGTAAGTCGGAAGTGTGATCAAGTGATGGAACACGCCCGCTTCACGAGAAGCATCAGCTTGGAACGTACGAACTTTTTCGTCAGCTTCAGCAGCTAATTCAGAGTTATCGTATTCAGCGCTCATTAGTTTAGCACGGTCGTAAGCAGAAACGTCTTTACCTTCAGCAACCCAACGGTCGTAAGCTTGTTGACGGAAGTTTAAAGTCCAGTTGAATGAAGGCGAGTTGTTATAAACAAGTTTCGCATTTGGAACTGTTTCTTTAACACGGTTAACCATGTGAGCAATTTCTTCAACGTTTGGAGTCGCAGTTTCGATCCAAAGAAGGTCAGCACCATTTTGAAGGCTAGATACACAGTCAAGTACAACGCGGTCGATTTGCGTGTCTGGACGGAACTGATACAAGCCAGAAGCAAGACGTTTTGGACGGTGAAGTTTACCGTTACGCTTGATTAGGATTTCGTCTTCTTGAGCTTCTGAAATGTCAATTTCAGTTGTGTCTAAGTAGCTGATGTATTGAGAAGCGATGTCGCCTGGCTCTTTAACCACTGGGATTTTTTGAGTCAAGTCAGCGCCTTCAGAGTCAGTACGAGCAACGATGATACCGTCATCAAGACCCATTTCTAAGAATGCATAGCGAAGAGCGTGGATTTTCGCGATGAAGTCTTCGTGTGGAACTGTAACTTTACCAGCTTGGTGACCACATTGTTTAGCGTCAGATACTTGGTTTTCGATTTGAAGTGCACAAGCACCCGCTTCGATCATTTTCTTAGCTAGTAAGTAAGTCGCTTCTTCGTTACCGAAACCAGCGTCGATGTCAGCAATAATTGGCACAACGTGAGTTTGGAAACCGTCGATTTGAGCAGTGATTTCAGCAGCTTTAGCAGTATCACCAGCTTCGTTTGCTTTTTTAAGCGCACGGAACAAGTCGTTTAATTCTTTCGCGTCAGCTTGACGTAGGAAAGTGTAGATTTCTTCGATCAATGCAGGTACTGAAGTTTTTTCGTGCATAGATTGGTCAGGAAGTGGACCGAATTCTGAACGAAGAGCTGCAACCATCCAACCTGAAAGGTAGATATAGCGACGTTCAGTTGTACCGAAGTATTTTTTGTTCGCAATCATTTTTTGTTGTGCGATGAAACCGTGCCAGCAACCTAATGATTGAGTGTATTTGCTAGAATCAGCATCATAAGCAGCCATATCACGACGCATAATAGCAGCTGTATATTTCGCAATGTCTAAACCAGTTTTGAAACGGTTTTGCATTTGCATACGTGCAGCATCTTCTGGGCTAATATCGCGCCAAGTGCTTCCGAATTTTGCTTTTAATTCACGGATTGCATCAATCGCTGTTAAGTATGTAGACATGATATGTTCCTGTAATAATATTAGGATTTTTCTGCAACGTAAGGCTAAAATCATACCCTCGAATGATTGTTCAGATTTAGAACACTTCGTTGCGATAGACACAGAGTAGATTGACTAAAAAAATTAATCCAATATTCTGCATTAATTTTCAGTATTTATTTAAAAAATATGTAGATTAAAGTCGTATTATAATAATTAACCAACATTTATAAGTATTTGTATTTAAATACTTTTATTAAAATATTTTGCTAATTTTTTTGTCTATTTTTCAAACATTTTGATGAATTATTCTTCATTAGACTTAAGTCGACTGAGCATTCACTTTTAAAAAAAACAGCATTTTTTACGCCATTTTTGCCCAAATTCACCAAACTAAATACTTGGTTATTCTGTCTTCAAATGATCATGTAAATGAGATATTTCATCTAATTTTTTTGTTTTATGAACATCACATCGCATAAACAAAATTGCTCCGTATTTTTATTTCACTCACTTAAAAATATCGGTCTAAACAGATAATAAGTATTTAAGAAATATGTGCTGGCACTTCAGCAAATTTGTCTTAAAACTGCCGAATTTTAGTACAAAAGTACACGTCATTTTTTCATCCATTTTTTACACAAGCCTTAGTAGTTATGGCATAATCAGATAAATTTCATGATTTTATTGTCGGTATTTATTTTATGAATCTGGAGCGGGTCGATCTCAATCTATTAATTTATCTTGATGTACTTCTTCGTGAAAAAAACGTGACTCGTGCTGCCGAGCAACTGGGTGTAACTCAGCCTGCGATGAGTAATATTTTACGTCGTTTACGCAACTTATTTAATGATCCACTTCTTATTCGTTCTTCAGAAGGTATGACACCTACAGAACGTGCGCTTGAATTACAGCCACGTATCCGTGATGCTCTCTCTGACCTTTCGATGATTTTGGAACCTCGTACCGAGTTCCGACCTTACACCTCAAATCGTGTCTTCCGCATCATGACTTCAGATTATGCTGAAGCAACACTGGTGCCGCGCCTAGTAAAAGCTTTGCGCTCAGAAGCACCCAATGTGGTTCTCGATTTTTTAACGCCTAGTGATGTGTCTTATCGAGATATGGAACAAGGTAAAGTCGACTTGGCGATTAACCGCTTTAATGAAATTCCGCAAAGTTTCCACCAAGTTTTGGTCTGGCGTGACAGTTTTTCATGCCTTTTAAATGCCAAGCACCCTGCTGCAAATAATTTAAACCTGAAAAGCTATCTAGATGCACAACACATTTGGGTATCTAAAACAGGTATGGGTGTCGGTTTTGGTGTCAATCCTGAAAAACAAGCGGGTCTAGGTTGGATTGATCAGGCTCTAGAACGTATTGGCCAAAAACGTAAAATTTCAGTTTTTACTCGTCATTATCAAATGCCTGGCTTATTGGCCTCGAATGTTGATTTGGTTGCGACTCTGCCAAGCCGTATCGCTCGCCTTCAAGCCAAAAGTCAAAACCTATTACTTCGCGATCCACCATTCTATATTCCTGAATTTGAATTAAAAATGGCTTGGTGTCCATTACTTCATCATCACCCTGCTCATCGCTGGTTACGTCAACTTATATTGTATGTTGCACGTCAAATGATTGAAGAAGAAAACCGCGAATACTTAATGAATAACTCTCAGTTTTCACAGTATCAGTAATTAATTCTTTAATTCCTTATTAATTCAAACGTATACTGTCACTATATAGGTAGTAGTTAAGACTACTACCTTGCCCATTTTTGTGTTAGAAATACAGAAAAATAGAATGAATCACAAACAGGTGTATTCGTGAGCCTTTTCCAAAATATTGTCATTATTATTCTCCTGATCGTCGGTGCGGGTTTTCTTTCATTAACAGAAATTGCCCTTGCGGGTGCACGAAAAGTAAAACTTAAAATTTTGGCTGAATCTGGAGATTCACGTGCACAACGTGTGCTTGACTTACAAGCCAACTCAGCAGACTTTTTCGCCGCATCACAAATTGGCTTAAATGCTGTGGCAATTCTTGGCGGTATTTTGGGTGAAGGTGCTTTTCGTCCTTACTTCATTAGCTTAGTCACTCGTTTTTATCAGGGCCCGTGGACTGAAACCATAGGATTCACCCTGTCGTTTACTTTAGTCACCTCCTTATTCATTCTATTTGCTGATTTGATGCCAAAACGTTTGGCGATGATCGCACCTGAAAAAATCGCCGTTGCTGTTGTAGACCCGATTCAAATCTTCATTAAAGTGTGTAAACCAATGGCATGGGTGATTAATGCCATTGCCAATTTGTTGTTTCGTTTATTCAAAGTGAATACAACACGTGATGACAATATTACCTTTGACGATATTTCAGCCGTGATGGATGCCGGTGCTCAAGCTGGTGTACTACAAAAGCAAGAACACCACTTTATTGAAAACGTATTTGAGCTGGAAGAACGTAACGTCCCTTCAAGTATGACTACACGTGAAAACGTGGTGTACTTTACCCTAAAAGAATCAGAAGCCAGTATTCGTCAAAAACTCGCTGAATTTCCATATTCGAAGTTTTTGGTCTGTAGTGAAAATATTGATGACGTGATTGGCTATGTAGATGCCAAAGATATTTTGGTTCGAATCCTCAACAATCAGTCACTTTTACAGCTCAACGAAAATACCATTCGTAATGTCCTCACGATTCCAGATACTTTAACACTGTCCGAATTACTCGATCGTTTCCGTTCAACCAAAGAAAAATTTGCCGTTGTAATTAACGAATATGCGTTGGTTGTCGGCGTTATTACCCTCTCCGACATTATGATTACCGTGATGGGCGACTGGGTAACACCGATTGAAGCAGAACAACAAATTATTAAACGTGATGCGGATTCTTGGCTTATCGATGGCAGTACACCAATTGAAGATTTAAAGCATGCCCTCGCTTTAGATGAAATGCCCGATGAAGAAAACTATGAAACCCTTGCGGGCTTTATGATGTTTAAACTGCGTAAAATTCCACGTCCAGCTGACTTTGTTACTTATCATGGCTACAAATTTGAAGTTGTGGATGTAGACCACTTTAAAATTGACCAATTATTAGTGACTCGCTTAAAGCCGGCTGAGACTGAACTTGATATACCAGAAGAATCGGATTAATTCGATTCTTCTTTTTCTAAAACAATAAAATATAAATACGATGGAATACGAAGATGTCTTTTTCACTTAAAGCGATTTTGACTTGCTTTAGTTTTTATACTGGGGCTTATCTGATCTATTATTTTTTTAAAGCTCATCCACAACCTTTATTTCTATTGCTCGGTGTTACACTGATCGCCACTGCGTGGTTTTTAACGCCTTATCCTTATGAACGTGGTCGACAACGCTATGACGAAACCATGCGTTTTGGTCTGTTTTTTTATAATCCCTTAATATTTTGGTTCCGATTTTTTAGTTGGCCGATTCGGACGCTACTGTCTATTTTTGCATAAGCGTACTTGTTGTGATCAAACTGTATCTGCACAGCACTTACAGTTCTCTACTGATGTTGAATATATGTAAACAGACCACATTTTTTGAATAAAAATTAAAATAAATCGAAAAATCTCCCTTCCTTAATACCTTCATTATTAATGACTATTTTTCATTAAAATAGTGATGTATTTCACATTTTCTCACCTTTATTTTGACTGATGAAATTTATCTTTATGCTCTGCCCTTGGATTTAAAAACAGCTTTATATTTCAAAGGAATGAACCATGTTAACCGTACTCGGTTTGGGCATGATCTTGTGCTTTATGTATTTGATCATGTCGAAACGCTTAAGCCCACTTGTTGCACTGACTTTAATTCCCCTACTTTTTGCCTTGATTGCGTGGTTACTTGGTTTTTATTTTGACAGCTTGTCACACATACAAATAAATGAAATTGGCGACATGATGATTGAAGGTGTAAAAAACTTGCACCGACTGGCATCATGCTGCTTTTTGCGATTCTGTATTTTGCCATCATGATTGATACAGGTTTGTTCGACCCTTAGGTGAAATTTATTTTAAAAATGGTCAAAGGTGATCCCTTAAAAGTCGTTCTTGGAACCATTACCCTGACGTTAATTGTCTCTTTGGATGGAGATGGTTCTACAACATATATGATCTGTGTTGCGGCCATGCTGCCACTCTATAAGCGCTTAGGTATGAGCCCATTGATTATGGCATGTTTGATTATGCTCTCTAGTGGAATTATGAATCTTACACCTTGGGGTGGGCCTACTGCCCGCGCCGCCAGCGCGCTTCATGTCGACCCAAGTGATGTATTTGTTCCGATGGTTTTACCGATGTTATTTGCCATCGGCTGGTTGTACTTCTTAGGAACGATGTATGGTCGCATGGAAAGAAAGCGTCTAGGAATTGTCCAATTGGATATCAGCCATGGTGAAAACATTCAAATCTCAGATAATCCAGAAGCCAACCGCGCAAATCTACGTTGGTTTAATGCACTGTTAACCGTCGTTCTGATGATTTGTCTGGTTTTTAGTATTTTACCTATGCCTATTTTATTCATGGTGGCTTTGTGTATTGCGCTAGTCGTCAACTACAAAAATGTCGACTTGCAGAAAAAGCTAATCGCACATCATGCAGGTAGTGCTTTAAACGTGGTCGGTATTATTTTTGCTGCAGGTATTTTTACCGGTATTTTAGCTGGAACAGGCATGGTAGAAGCCATGTCCAAAGAACTTGTGGCAATTATCCCTGAAAGTATGGGCCCCTATTTAGCACCGATTACCGCTGTCATCAGTATGCCGATGACTTTCTTTATGTCGAATGATGCTTTCTATTTTGGGGTTTTGCCGATTCTTTCTGATGCTGCCGCTCATTATGGAATTGAACCTGTAGAAATGGCACGTGCCTCCATCGTAGGGCAACCTGTACACCTACTCTCTCCGCTTGTTCCTTCGACCTATTTACTCTGTGGACTTGCGGGTATCGAGTTTGGACAACATCAGAAATTTACCATTATCTGGGCTGTAATCACGTGTTTTGTCATGTTAGCAGCAGGTCTGATCTTTGGAATGTTTCCGTTTTTTCGAGCTTAACTTAAAAAGTTAAAGATAAAAAAGCACCTGATGGTGCTTTTTTTATGCTTAACAATACTGAACTAGCCAGTGTTTTACACTCACAGGTTCATTTGTAGTGATTAATGCTTTGAAATTAATGCTTCTAGAACTGCTTCATAATGAATACGAATGTCATCTTCTAAAATTTTATAGACATTGTCGAATTGCACCATTGGCCAGCCTTCTTTCCAAAATGGGAAAATATTATGCAGGTCATGAGTCACCGTTGCGTCTTCACGTACAATCGCTTGTGCAACTTGCGACAATACTTGTGCAGTTTCAGCACCATCAATCGCTAAATAATCGATACCACGAACTTTCAAAATACGGATACGGTCTTTTTTGTAGCGGATTTTTTTACTTTGGCCTTCATTTAAGCCTAAAGCCAAAGTCGCAGCTTCAACAAATTTATCTTCAAATGCTTGATTTAATTTCACCAAAGCTTGTTTGTGTGCTTCTTGACGACCAGCTTTTCCCCCACTACGAATCACTTCATTTGCTTCAGTATTTAAAACATCTGATTTCATCGACTGAAGAATGTCTAGAATTTCGATATCGCTTAATGTTTCAGGAGAATGATCAGTCATAAACTGCCTATAAAAACTTAATATTCAATAAGTATGTATTTTCGCATAAAAGAAGGATGAAAACTGCGACCTTCACTATAGAAATTGTGATTTCTCTTATAATGTTCAGATATACAACATGATTTAGAAAAAAATTCTGTCAAAAATATCGAAATCAACTATATTACTTTCACGCTTTAATACTAACGTCACAATATGGCTCAAAAGAAACAGGCTGCGCTTTACCTTCAACAACTGAAACAGCAATATCCAGCAGCCTTTAAACATAATTATTTATTTTATAGCCAACTGAAAACTCAAGGCATTTTAGACGAACTCAAAGAACTTATTCCTTGGGTTTTGGCGGCGATGATTTTTATTTCTTTGAGCATGAGTATTGGACATGCAGTGCAACTGTATTTTCCAGAAATGAGTGAGTTTCGCGCTCATGGTATTGCTGTACTAAGTATTATGCTGTTTTTCATGCTGGTTGTGCCCTTAGTCATCAAGCAAATCAAGCACAGTTCAATGTCCCTGTATCAAAGTTTGAAAAATACGCCGTTCAGACTTGCGATCGTGATTTTATTACAATTACTCAATATCGCCTTTTTACAAAGCACCTTTGTTCAATCTGTATTGTTCTTTTTCGCCATGAGTTTCGGCTTTGTGCGTTTTTATAAAGAAAATCTTTTCAAAGGTGGAAGTAACACCCAAGAATACTATTTTCTGCAAGAGACACGTCGTATTGCATATTGGTCGTATAAACAAATGCTTAAAGCAAAATTACGTTTGTCGCTCAGTAATCCGAATCAGGCAAATCATAAACAGTTATCTGAGCGCTTTACCCTGTTCCAAAATTTGCACATACAAATGCTGCATCAGGAAAATCAGCTATGTAAAAAGCTAAAGCACCAAAATGTTGAACATTATCTTGATGAGTTAATGAAATAAGCTGGCATTGATATAGTGCAAAAAACTTTAAATCACTGCTCAAAAAGTCATTCAATACATCGCTATTTTTGAATATTTTCAACTTATATGCATGAATTGATTGATTTTAAAACAAACACCATCAAATACTCTTGCCAAGCTTCATTTCGTCCTCTATTATTGCGCACATGCCCGAGTGGTGAAATCGGTAGACACAGGGGATTTAAAATCCCCCGCCCACAAAGCGTGCCAGTTCGAGTCTGGCCTCGGGCACCATTCTTATACTTCTAAGATTGGTGCAATAAAAGATCCAGCAATTTGCTGGTTTTTTTATGCCTAAAATTTAGAAATCTATTATTATTCGATGCCGACACCTTCAGATTTTAATCTCCCCGCACTACAACTCAAGCATCCCGATGCCTTTTATCAACGGCTGCTGTTTGCACATTTTAAAATTATCAATCTCACACCCACTGCACCTGTTTTAATCTTTAGCTTTTGCCTGATACTTTCTATTCCCCTTAGCAGCGCTGTACTTGGTCATATGCTTTCAACGGCACTTTCAATACACGACCCCAAAATGGCGTTTAATCTTGGTTTATTGATTATTCTTCCATGGATCTATTGCTATGTCTGGTATGCACATTATCAAGCACGTTTTAGCAGCAAGTCCGCCGTTCACCGTCTGCAAATACAACTGTATTTCCTTGGAGGATTCACATTTATCCTTGCTATAAACTTTAAGTATCTACAAATAGATGTATTAAACCTCATCAGTCTCTGTGGACTTTTTTTTAGTCTCTTTTTATGTGTATTTACTGAATTATTTTATAAACCTGAAAGCAGCGCCATTGAACGAGTAAAACTACAAAAGCTTCGCCAACTGGCATTTTGGTCTTACCAACAATCCTTAAAACAAAAAGAACATCAAACGTATTTCTACACCCTTCACCTACAAGCCATGCAAGAAGAACAAAAACTATCAGCATCGATCAAATCATCGTTTAAAGATTTTTTAGACAAAGCTGAATAATTTTTAAATCCCTAGATACAAAAAAGCCCTGTCACTACAGGGCTTTTTTTAAAGTTCAATTACCATTCTCGGTTAGCAACCAACTCTTCCATTTCAATATCCATATGGCCTTCATCTTGCAGCACCATCATCATGGCTTCTGCAATATAATCTGCAGCCGTATCATCCAAAGACGAATCTAAATCTTCAAATTGAGGTTTCATCTTATTGAGCTGTGCAACCGTTTCATTGGCAAAATGGTAGATATCAGTTGAACTTAAATCTGCTTTTGCAATTTTCTTCGCAAATTGAACAACCAATAACTTCACCTCTGCAACCAACACATCTGGGTAATATTCATCATCAAACATGGGTAGCAGTAAATCTGCAAACATACGAAACTCTATCACAAAACATTCAGGGCGCTTATATAACACAAATACTACAATTCACCAAATTTATTGGGATTCAGTATTTTCAAATCAGTCTGCATTCTGCATGGCTTGCCAAACACGTATCGCATCTACCGTCGCTTTGACGTCATGTGCGCGAACCATACATGCACCTTGTTGAATGCTGAGTAGATGCGCTGCAACCGAGCCTACAGCGCGATTTTGTGCATCTGCACCGCCAAGTGCTTCACCGATAAAACGCTTACGAGATAATGCCGACAGGATCGGATAGCCCATGTCATTCAATTGATAGAATTGCTGTAAAAGCTTTAAGTTTTGCTGCGCATTTTTAGCAAAACCAAAACCCGGATCAATCATAATGTTTTCTGCACGCACACCTGCATCTAATGCATCTTGCACACGTTGCTTTAATTCATCGATGACGTCAGCCACGACATCTTGATACTGATCTAGATTATTCATCGTGGTAGGTTCGCCACGCATATGCATAATGATCACTGGAATATCCAGTTTTGCAGCGGTTTCTAAGGCATTCGGCCGAGTTAATGCACGTACATCATTCCAGATATGCGCACCTGCTTGAACCGCTGCCTCAATCACCTCAGGTTGCGAGGTATCGATAGAAATCACCACATTGTGTTTGGATAAAGCTTCAACGACGGGTACGACTCTTCGAATTTCTTCTTCAACCTCAACAACAGATGCACCCGGACGTGTTGACTCCCCCCCGACATCAATCACTGTCGCGCCATCCGCAATCATTTGCAAGGCATGTGCTATAGCTTGGTCTTTACCATTATGTTTGCCACCATCACTGAAAGAGTCCGGTGTGACATTTAAAATCCCCATCACATGTGGCTCTGACAAATCTAATTGCAAATTACCACTGTTTAAAATTTTATTAGGCAAAGACACCAACTTCATATTACACATCCCAGATTTTGCTGTGCTTATTTTAACGCTAAGTTTGCTCTGCATTGCGCTCACATGCATTTATTTTCATATAAAAAAACCACCCGAAGGTGGTTTTAAAATTTTATGCTTTTGGCAATGACGGTAATGGTGGTGGAACATCTGAACCATCCGTTGGTGTGACATCAATCACTGGATTTTCTGCGATGTACACTTTTGGTGGTTGAGGTTCACGACCTTCCATAATGTCACGGATTTGATCACGATCAATGGTTTCCCATTCAAGCAATGCTTTCACCATGGCATGTGCGATATCTTTGTTATTTTCAAGAATATCACGTGCAACTTTATATTGTTCATCTAAAATACGGCGAACTTCACGGTCAACTTCAAGCTGCGTTGCTTCAGAAATCACGCGACTTCCTAAACCACCCATGAACGACTGCTGTGAGTCATCTTCATAAACCATGACGCCCATTTTATCGGACATACCGTATTTAGTAACCATTGCACGTGCCATTTTCGTTGCACGTTCAAAGTCATTTGAAGCACCAGTCGACATTTGGTTAATGAAGACTTCTTCTGCAATACGACCACCAAACAAAATTGAAAGTTCATTCAACATTTTGTCTTTGTAATGGCTAGTTTGATCATGTTCAGGCAACTGCCAAGTCACACCTAATGCCCAACCACGCGGCATGATTGTCACTTTATGCACTGGGTCTGTACCCGGCAAGATTTCAGCAACAATCGCATGACCTGCTTCATGATAAGCCGTCGCACGACGTTCTTCTTCACGAATCACCATCGATTTACGTTCAGGACCCATGTAAAGCTTGTCTTTTGCATCTTCAAAGTCATGCATATCGACCGTGTTCTTGTTACGACGTGCAGCAAACAGTGCTGCTTCGTTTACAAGGTTAGCCAACTGAGCACCTGAGAAGCCCGGTGTACCACGTGCCAAGACTTTAACATCTACACCAGTCACAGAAGGTAATTTTTTCAAATGTACATTCAGGATTTGCTCACGACCTTTAATATCCGGTAGAGATACCATCACTTGACGGTCAAAACGACCCGGACGAAGTAAAGCTTTATCCAATACGTCAGCACGGTTTGTTGCAGCAATAACGATAATACCTTCGTTGCCTTCAAAGCCATCCATTTCAACCAACATTTGGTTTAATGTTTGCTCACGCTCATCATTACCACCGCCTGTGCCTGAACCACGGTGACGACCAACGGCATCGATCTCATCGATGAAAATGATACATGGCGCATGACGCTTTGCTTGTTCAAACATGTCACGGACACGAGACGCACCCACACCCACGAACATTTCAACAAAGTCAGAACCCGAAATACTAAAGAACGGTACTTTCGCTTCACCCGCAATCGCTTTAGCAAGTAAAGTTTTACCCGTACCCGGAGGACCAACCATAAGCACGCCTTTCGGAATGCTTGCACCAAGTCGTTTGAACTTAGATGGATCTTTTAGGAAGTCAACGATTTCAACAACTTCTTGTTTAGCTTCATCACAGCCCGCTACATCAGTAAATGTCACTTTGATTTGGTCTTCAGACAGCATTTTTGCTTTTGACTTACCAAAACTCATTGGGCCATTCTTACCACCAGCTCCACCACCCATGTTGCGCATAAAGAACATGAATAACAGAATGATTAAAAGAACAGGGAAACTTGCAATCAGAAGTTGCATCAAAATACTTTGACGCTGTGGCGCTGTACCTTCAACAACAACATTGTTCTTGATCAGGTTCGGCATAAGTTCAGGATCTTGAACCGCAGGACGGATACTTTCAAACTCTGAACCGTTTGATTTTTCGCCACGAATTCTTTCGCCATCAATGGTGACTTGTTTAATCTGACCCGCATTTACGGCTGCCACGAACTCAGAATAGTTCATCGCGGTCGGTTGATTGCGGTCACTGACGTTGCTGAAGATTAAAACCAGCACGCCTAGGATAACCAGCCACAACACGGCATTCTTAAAAAGATCGCTCAAAGCTTTATTCCCATTTCTATCTAATTCGTTCAATCCCACTTACATGGGTGACTCTAATACTTACGCTGCAGAGTAGCTTCGCAATAATTTAAAAACGTACAAAATGCACAATTTTTAACGAGTTGGCAAGTAAACTTTACTTGAAAGCTTTCTTACGTCCCTGCCCGATTAAAAACACTTCTTTAGATCGAGCACGTGAAGCCGCCGGTTTTGCTGTTTTCAGCACATCAAATGTGTCTACAACTTGCTTACGGTATTCATCAAATCCAATACCTTGGAACACTTTAACAACAAACTGTCCATTTGGTCCAAGAACCTTTTGAGCAAAGTCGATTGCTAATTCACAAAGATAGATCTGACGCGGTTGATCTACAGCCTTATTACCTGATGTATTGGGGGCCATATCTGAAATTACAACGTCTACAGTACGTCCATCTAAAATTTTTAACAATTCATCGAACACTTCTTGTTCACGAAAGTCACCTTGCAAGAAGGTCACATCCGGTAAAGCATCCATTGGTAAAATATCAGAAGCAATAACCAAACCTTTGTCACCAACAAGTTTTCCGGCAATTTGCGACCAACTGCCTGGTGCAGCACCTAAGTCGACAACGGTCATGCCCGGCTTGATCAATTTGTATTTTTCTTGAATTTCAAGCAATTTATAAGCGGCACGCGCACGATATCCTTCCTTTTGTGCTTTTTTCACAAAGGGGTCATCAAGATGCTCACGCATCCAGTCACGACTACTTTTGGATAATTTCTGGTTAGTAATGCGGGTAGCCATAACTCTCTAAATAAAAAAAACTTCTCAGTCTTGATTGTACGTGAAATTCAGCACTTTTGCAGTAGACATGTGTATCTAAAAAGCATCTTAAATCATGTTTTTTTCAATAATCTTCATCGAGAAAATGCCGATTAAATACAGCGCTTCAACTTTGATTTTGCTATACTAGGTCGTTTTTAAAATTAGGTTATATTTATGGCGGCTTTATCTATTCAAGAACGTAAACGCTTACGTCAAATTGGTCACACCCTAAACCCAGTTGTAATGGTTGCGGACAAAGGCTTATCAGAAAGCGTTATTGAAGAATTAAACCGTGCGTTAAACGACCATGAGTTAATTAAAGTAAAAGTTGTGGCAGAAGACCGTGAAGCTCGTGCTGCAATGATTACTGAAATTGCGACTGTTTCAGGTTCTGAAGTTGTTCAAACGATTGGTAAGATTGCTTTGATTTACCGCAAAGCGGCAAAACAAAATGCAAAACTGTCTAACCTTGTTCGCTACGCACACCTGTCTAACTAAGCATTTATGGCAAGTTTCGAACTCAGCGCTTTTGATCGTCGCTTTCAGGCTGTATCAGTCGTTGGTGCTATCGAACAACAAAGCCCATATACTTTAAATGTGGGTTATTGGATTCGAGACCCAAACCAACTGATTCAATGGCCAGAATTGGTATCAGCTCACCCACGAATCGATTTTTTGTGGGAACAGACCTGCTTAGAAGTTTTTATTGGTGTACGCAACGAAGACTTTTATCGTGAAATCAACCTCTCCCCTTCACAAGCTTGGCAGGCTTACCAGTTTGAAGAATATCGCTATCCAGAAGATATGCCGCCACAAGCTGCTTACGATATTGAACTGAATCAGTTGAAACGGACGCACTATGGCTTAAATGTCAGTCTTGATCTGACAGAATTTATGCTGAAGTACAAACTTAAATGGGAAGATCTCTATATTGGTCTAACTGCAGTACTGAAAACCCCTCAAGGTGAACAGTACTATGCCATGCAGCATAGTAGTCCAAATGCTGACTTTCACAACAAGCGTGATTGGCTACATCAGTTCTAAACCATTTGATGTTTTGATCTTCGATAAAAAGCAAAAGTACGATCTTTTGCTTTTTTATTGCCTGTTTATTTTAAATAAGTATTTTGGACTTAAATGTACCATTCACAATAAGGGAGCCATTAATGACTCCCTGTTGCATATTTAGCGTTAAATTGAAGTTTAATTCGCTCTCACCGAATCCAGCTCCCTGGAATGACTAGACTTAGCTCAAGCGTTTTAAAATTCATGTCATTCACAATTAACTTTTAAGATCTGTGGTTTGATCCGTAACTTCAGCTTTCACTGGTGAAACTTTTTTCCACGCTTCCAAAGTATGTTCCTTAGAACGCTTAAATGTTTCTGTTAGATGATCTTTGTGCTTTCCTGAAATTTGGGTCACATCTTCTTTCAGCTCTTTTCCAAGTTTTGAAAGATCATCAATAACAGTATTAAACTCAGTTTTCACAAATTCTTTGAGTTCGCTAAAATCTTTTTGCGATGAACCAAACTGAACTTTTAACTGATCAAGTTTATTCAATACATCTTGCTTCAACTGACGCAATTGATCTTGCACACTGGCATTCAACTGCTTTGCCTCTGCTCCGATCTTTCCTTTGCTTTCAGTGACCGCTTCTGTGGCTTGAACACTTGCCTCTTTTGCAACTTGTTCAAGCTTTTCAGCACCTTCGATAACGACTTCTTTCAGGGAGGTTTTAGCCGCTGTTTGTTTTTGTTGTGTTGCCATGACTTTGTACCTATAGTTTTTGCTGACCGACCCACATTAGCGCTTTTTGATAAATTTTAATTTATGATTTGTCTGACAATAATTAATTGCTTACATTTTTCTAAGATTTTGCAAAACCAAACTTTATTCTAAAATGCAAGCGCTTTATCTGCTTTATTCCTGATATTTACGATGGACTTTCAGTGGCTTTCTGCGTATAATGCCGTGTTAAGTTCAAGCGAGCAGATGTAAGGAGGGTAGGTTTTTAAGCAGCCTTCCTTTTTTTTCGTCTTCTCGCTTTTTTACAGCCTAAATTTCAGGAGCTTTGGTTTGAGCACCCCAGCAATTTTAGCCCTTGCCGACGGAACTATCTTTAAAGGTACTTCTATTGGCGCATCGGGTAGTACGACTGGTGAAGTCGTTTTTAATACAGCAATGACTGGCTATCAAGAAATTTTGACTGACCCTAGTTATGCACAACAACTTGTGACACTAACTTACCCACATATCGGTAACACAGGTTGTAATGATGAAGACGCTGAGTCAGGTCGAATTCATAAAGTATGGGCTAACGGATTGATCATTCGTGACCTACCTTTATTGCATAGCAACTTCCGTGCTGAGCAATCACTTGGTGATTACCTTGAACAACACAATGTTGTTGCTATTGCAGACATCGATACACGTAAATTAACGCGTATTCTGCGAGCAAAAGGTGCACAAAATGGTTGTATCCTTGCTGGCGAAAACATTACAGAAGAAGAAGCTTTAGCTAAAGCACGCGCTTTTGGTGGTTTAAATGGTTTAGACCTTGCAAAAGAATGCTGTGACCCTGAAGGCTTTGAATGGACTGAAGGTTCTTGGACATTAGGTAAAGGTTTCTCTCAGCCTGAAGCTAAATTCCATGTTGTTGCATACGATTACGGTGTCAAAACCAACATCTTACGTATGCTCGCAGACCGCGGTTGTAAATTGACTGTCGTGCCTGCGCAAACTCCTGCTGCTGACGTACTTGCATTGAATCCAGATGGCGTGTTCTTATCGAACGGCCCCGGCGATCCAGCTGCATGTGACTACGCAATTGAAGCTGTAAAAACAATTGTAGAAGATGCTCGCAATGTACCAGTATTTGGTATTTGCTTGGGTCACCAAATTCTTGCACTTGCTTCAGGTGCAAAAACTGTGAAAATGCCTCACGGCCACCACGGTGCCAACCATCCTGTTCAAAACATGGAAACTGGTATTGTGATGATTACTTCGCAAAACCATGGCTTCGCAGTCGATGCAGAAACATTACCTGCAAACTTGAAAGCTACGCACAAATCACTGTTCGACCAAACCCTACAAGGGATTCACCGTACAGATAAACCTGCGTTCAGTTTCCAAGGTCACCCCGAAGCAAGCCCTGGTCCACATGACTGCGCACCATTGTTCGATCATTTCATCGAACTTATCGAAGCATCTAAGAAGTAATTAAGGAAGCATCATGGCTAAACGTACAGACATTAAAAGCATCTTAATTATTGGTGCTGGTCCGATTGTCATCGGTCAAGCATGTGAGTTTGACTACTCAGGTGCTCAAGCATGTAAAGCCCTTCGTGAAGAAGGCTACCGTGTTATTTTGGTAAACTCTAACCCAGCAACCATTATGACTGACCCTGCTATGGCAGACGCAACTTACATCGAGCCAATCACTTGGCAAACTGTAGCTGCAATCATTGAGAAAGAACGCCCAGACGCAGTTCTTCCTACAATGGGTGGTCAAACAGCATTGAACTGTGCCCTTGCACTCGATGCCAACGGTATTTTAGAAAAATACAATGTTGAATTGATTGGCGCGACGAAAGAGGCGATCGAAAAAGCGGAAGACCGTAAACTTTTCGATATCGCAATGCGTAAAATCGGTTTGGAATGCCCTCGCGCTGACGTTGCAGAAAGCATGGAACACGCTTTGGAAATCCAAGCACGTTTCGGCTTCCCTGTAATTATCCGTCCATCATTCACCATGGGTGGTTCAGGTGGTGGTATCGCTTACAACCGTGAAGAGTTCATTGAAATCTGTGAACGCGGTTTCGATCTTTCTCCAACCAAACAATTATTGATCGATGAATCTTTAATTGGTTGGAAAGAGTACGAAATGGAAGTTGTTCGTGACAAAAACGACAACTGTATCATTGTATGTACCATTGAAAACTTTGACCCAATGGGCGTGCACACTGGTGACTCAATCACTGTTGCTCCTGCGCAAACATTGACAGACAAAGAATTCCAGCTTTTACGTAATGCATCTTTAGCTGTACTTCGTGAAATTGGTGTTGAAACTGGCGGCTCTAACGTTCAGTTCGGTATCAACCCGAAAGACGGCCGTATGGTTGTGATCGAGATGAACCCACGTGTTTCTCGTTCATCTGCACTTGCGTCTAAAGCAACAGGTTTCCCAATTGCGAAAATCGCGGCGAAATTGGCTGTAGGTTATACCCTTGATGAGTTGAAAAACGACATCACTGGCGGTACAACCCCTGCATCTTTCGAACCTGCGATCGACTATGTTGTAACCAAGATTCCTCGTTTCAACTTCGAGAAATTCCCGCAAGCTGACGCAACTTTGACGACTCAGATGAAATCTGTAGGTGAAGTCATGGCCATTGGCCGTAACTTCCAAGAGTCTGTGTCTAAAGCACTTCGTGGTCTTGAAGTGGGCGCATGTGGTTTTGACGAAAAAATCGCTGTGGGCACTGAAGGCGCACGTGAGAAAATTCTTGTTGAATTGAAAGTGCCAGGTCCAGAGCGTATTTGGTATGTAGGCGATGCATTCCGTCACGGTTTCACCCTTGATGAAGTATTTGAAGCAACCAAAATTGACCGTTGGTTCTTGATTCAAATCGAAGATATCATCAAAACTGAAAACCAAATCAAAACTTTAGGTTTTGGTGATTTGAATGCGGACAACATCCGTTCGTTCAAACGCAAAGGTTTATCTGACCTTCGCATTGCGGACTTGATGGGCATTTCACAAAAACAATTCCGTAAACACCGTTGGAACTTGGGCGTAACTCCAGTTTACAAACGTGTAGATACATGTGCTGCAGAATTCGAATCTGACACAGCTTACATGTACTCAACTTACGATGAAGAATGTGAAGCGAACCCATCGAACCGTGACAAAATCATGGTCATTGGTGGCGGTCCTAACCGTATTGGTCAAGGTATCGAATTCGATTACTGCTGTGTACACGCGGCTCTTGCAATGCGTGATGACGGTTATGAAACCATCATGGTGAACTGTAACCCTGAAACGGTTTCTACAGATTACGACACATCAGATCGTTTGTACTTCGAACCAATTACTTTGGAAGATGTACTTGAAATCGTTCGTATCGAGAAGCCAAAAGGCATTATCGTTCAGTACGGTGGTCAAACTCCGCTTAAATTGGCTCGTGCTTTAGAAGAAGCTGGTGCACCAATCATCGGTACATCACCAGACGCAATTGACCGTGCGGAAGACCGTGAACGTTTCCAACAAATGATTCAACGTCTGCAACTTCGTCAACCAAACAACAGCATCGTAAAATCTGCTGAAGAAGGTATGGCTGAAGCTGCTAAAGTTGGCTACCCACTTGTGGTACGTCCTTCTTATGTCCTTGGTGGTCGTGCGATGGAAATCGTATACAACGATGACGAATTGAAACGCTACCTACGTGATGCGGTTCAAGCATCGAATGAAGCGCCAGTACTTCTTGACCACTTCCTAGACGATGCGATTGAAGTTGACGTGGACTGCGTATCTGACGGTAAAGACGTTGTGATCGGCGGTATCATGCAGCACATCGAACAAGCGGGTATTCACTCAGGTGACTCAGCATGTTCTATTCCTCCTTACTCTTTATCTAAAGAAGTTCAGGACGAAATGCGCCGTCAAACCATCGCTATGGCAAAAGAGCTTGGCGTAATTGGTTTGATGAACGTACAGTTTGCGGTTAAAGGCACTGACGTATACATCTTAGAAGTGAACCCACGTGCATCACGTACTGTTCCATTCGTATCTAAGTGCATTGGTGAATCTTTAGCGAAAGTTGCTGCGCGTTGTATGGCTGGTCAATCTTTAGAATCTCAAGGATTCACTACAGAGATTATTCCTGAACACTTCTCTGTAAAAGAAGCAGTGTTCCCATTCAACAAATTCCCTGGTGTTGACCCAATTCTTGGCCCTGAGATGAAATCTACAGGCGAAGTGATGGGTGTAGGCAAAACATTTGGTGAAGCGTTCTATAAAGCTGTGTTAGGCTCTAATGACCGTTTACCTGGCCTACCAACGGAAGGCGAAGTAAAACATGCATTCTTATCTGTTCGTCATTCTGACAAGCCTCGTGCTGTTGGTATTGCGAAACAGTTGACAGATCTTGGCTTCAAAGTGATCGCTACTGGCGGTACTTATGATGTGATTAAAGATGCTGGTATTGAATGTGAACGTGTGAACAAAGTGACTGAAGGCCGTCCTAATATCGTAGACCGCTTGAAAAATGGCGAAGTTCACCTCATTATCAATACAACTGAAGGCAAACAGGCTCAAGAAGATTCATTCTCGATCCGCCGCTCTGCATTACAAGGTAAAGTGTATTACACAACTACCCTTAACGGTGCTGATGCAGTATGCCAAGCTTTAGCAATCAAATTGCCAATGGATGTATACCGCTTACAAGACCTTACTAAAGGTTAATTAAGTTACCGAGAAGTCCCGCCACCTCTCGGTGGCGGGCTTTTTTTCATTTCTAGGTCAGTAAAAATTTTACTGATTTTTTCTTTTTACAAACATGAGGGACAACAATGCAACGTTATCCTATGACTCCCGAAGGCAAAATTGCCCTAGAGAAAGAATTACAGCAACTTAAAAGTGTTGATCGTCCACGTATTACTGCAGCAATTGCTGAAGCGCGTGAACATGGGGATTTGAAAGAAAACGCTGAATACCACGCTGCTCGCGAGCAACAAGGTTTCTGTGAAGGCCGTATCCAAGATATCGAAGGTAAATTGGGTGCTTGCCAAGTGATTGATGTTAAATCACTTGAGCAAAATGGCCGTGTGGTTTTCGGTGTGACTGTGACCATTGAGAACTTAGATACTGAAGAACAAAAGACTTATAAAATCGTTGGTGATGACGAAGCAGATTTTAAAATCAACAAAATCTCGGTGAATTCACCAATTGCTCGTGGTCTTTTGGGTAAAAATGAAGGCGACGATGTAAAAATCAACACACCACAAGGTGAAGTTGAGTACGAAGTTTCTAAAGTTGAATATCTTTAATTCATTAAGATAGCAATTTTAAGCCCCTCTTTTGAGGGGTTTTTTATAATCAGACAAATAATTATTATACCCCTGCTCTATCCTTCTTTTAATAATCCTGATGCAAAAAGTTGAAAGGCATGTAATGCTTCTGACAACACCTGCTCAGGATTCTTGCTAGAAGCCACCCAAAGCGCCGCATTCATGGCTGCTCCATTTAAAAATATGGCTGCCGCTTCAGAATTCACTGCTTTAATTCGGTCTGCTGCCAATAACTGTTCTACGCATTCACGTGTAGACTTCAAGCATTTGTTTTGACTCGGCCAATGCGCAGGATCACCCAATACCGCAGGTCCGTCGCGTAATACAATTCGCTGAAACTCAGGATTCAAGGCATTTTCAATATAGGTTTTCCCCTCAAGCATCAACCCCTCCCAAAGATCTTCGGGTTGCTCCAGATACTTCTGGGCAGATAAAGCCATTTCTGAATCAATTTGATTAACCACAGCAGCAAATAAGCCCTTTTTATCGCCAAAATGATGGTACAGCGCACCACGGGTCAGCCCTGCTTCTGCCGTGAGTTTATCCATTGAGGTGTCTGCATAGCCATACTCAGCAAACGTACGGCGTGCCACTTCAATCAGTTTCTTGCGGGTTGCCGCCATTTTTTTTTCACGAACAGACATTGCTTTGATTACCTCATCATCACAAAAAATTTTAATTGACATACCAGGCGTATGTCAATTATGTTGACATACGCCTGGTATGTCAAAAATAAAGCTGCTTTCCCCCCCACTTTTAAAACCAGATATTGAATGAGAATAAACATGACTAGAATTGCAATATTTCCCCAAGATCGCCATGCCTTGTATGAACAGCATGGTTACTCTGCTGCTATTAAATCGGAAAATTTACTCTTTGTATCAGGCCAGGTCGGTAGCCGTGAAGATGGCAGTCCTGAACCTGATTTTGAGAAACAGGTAAAACTAGCATTCCAGAATCTTAGCCATACTCTCGCTGCGGCAGGCTGTACTTTCGATGAAATTGTCGATGTCACCACCTTCCATACAAACCCTGAACAGCAATTTGAAGTCATCATGAAAGTTAAAAATGAGGTGTTTACACAAAAGCCTTATCCAAACTGGACAGCAATAGGTGTTAATTGGCTTGCAGGTTTTGATTTTGAAATTAAAGTCATTGCTCGGATCCCAAACCTCCCTACAAACACTTCGGTCTAGCGATTGATTTTTAATAGGGATGAACGACGCATGACATCAGTTCAATTGGTTATAATGGTTTACCCTTTTTAAGTTGTACTGTTTATGTCTGAAAAATTGATTAATTCACCTGTCAATCATTGGTGTGAGTTTGAGTTCATCTCTAAAACAGTGAAGAACCCAAATATTCACATCAAAGGTAATTATTCATATTATTCTGCATATTGGGATCAGGGTTTTGAGCGCTGTGTGGTGCGTTATCTACACGATAAACCTGCAACAGCTGAAAAGCCGATAGACCAGTTACATATCGGTAATTTTGTCTGTTTTGGCGCAGAATGCGTGATTATGATGGGCGGTAACCAACTCCACCGCACAGACTGGATTTCGGCATTTCCGTTTGATACACGGAGTTTTGTCCCTGCGGGTGACACAATCATTGGTGATGGCTGCTGGATCGGCTCACGTGCGATGATTATGCAAGGTGTTATACTCGGTGAAGGTGCTGTAGTAGCTACTGGTGCGGTGGTGACTAAAGATGTGCCACCTTATGCTGTTGTCGGCGGAGTCCCTGCTAAAGTAATTAAATATCGCTTTCCTGAAGAAGATATCAAAAAACTACTTTCCCTTAAGCTCTATGACTTAGATGAAAAGCAGTTTTTAAATATGCGGGAACAGTTGCAGACTGATGATGTAGAACTATTGATAAATTATTTTAAGATTGATTAATCCTCTAGCCATACACTGTTTTCGATATAGTTAAAGTATTGCTGCTGGAATAAATGATATTGCATTTCTTCTGACGGCTTAAATGCATATTTATTTAAAAACTTAGTATATTCTATTTCATAAGTATTATGCTGATAGCGGGTACGTAAGTCTTCCATCGCACTTACGTGTTCAAGATAATCATTAATTATCAATAACTCAACATTAAACTCTTTCTCAACTATTTCTTTAAAGTTTTCTATATTAAAATGAGCCATATTTAGACCAGAAACATTTTCATTACCTTGCTTCATTTTCATTATTAACACAGCAATGCGTTCCATATCATGCAATAAATCCCTTGCCCCTTTAATTACTCCCAAAGCGATAAAAATATTATTTTCTAATTTTTCTTTTTTTAATAAAGCATAAAGATTAATTTTCCTCTTAAGTTCCCGTGTGGATATATCTTTACTAATACTAAGTAGCACGACTAAAGCAATATCTACGGACTCTTCTCCCACCAATTTTAATAATTTTGAAATTACTTCTAAATTAGATTTATTTTTATCCAGAATATTTACTTGATTTCTCAAGGGAATCTCAAAGTCGATAAATTTTTCTAAATATATTTTCGAACTCTCATTGTCATATCCATAAATATGCTGAATACCATTTATAAGTTGGTTTTTATTCATTACCAATACAAAAACTATTTTTCTAATATCAAAAAAGTGTTTGATCCTCTCAATTAAACGTATTGCAAAATCAGGGCGGCATCGATCCAATTCATCAATAATAAAGACTAAAGGCTTATCTAAATTTTCTGCTAACTGTGCCAATGTTGCTTTAAAAGCAATTATGGAGTTTTTCTCTTCTTCATAACTATCAATCTTAGCTTGAATTGCCTCAGTAACTTTTTCTCCAATATTTTCTGTTACTTTATCAATTGCATCATCAAGTTTATCTGTAATTTTCTCGCTATCAATTTTAATCAGTGGAATTAGCCCACCAGTTAAAGCACAGCTAATCATTGAAGCAATGAGTGTTGGAGCTAAGGTTAAAAGTCCTTGTTGCATAACTGCTGCTGCTTTCTTAAATTTATGCACTAAGGGCTTATTTTCGGCTGTTTTATCTAACTTTGAAGCAATTTCAGATGCAATAACCAAAAAAGGATCTTCCAAATAATCATTTGCAAACGCATCCAAATAAATCACGTTATGCTGAGTATCATCTAAATGTTTCGCCCAGTTACGAACAAACCACGTTTTACCCTCACCCCATCGTGCATCCAAAGCAAGAACAGCACCGCAGTTTAAGCGATCAACATAACTTGTAAGCTGCTCTCCTAAACGACGGCGATGCCAAAGATCACCTTCCCATGCAGTTTCAATATTCTCAAAATTATCTTTAGGCCAGTTTAATTGGTTATCCATCATTTCTATTTATATTCATCAAGTTAACTATGTATTGAGTATAGCAGTAGCGCTATAAATTAACATTTAACCCATGAGCATCTCGTAACTTGTCATAGCCTTTTCCTCAAATTCAGACTATAAAGAACTCATAAAATAAAAAGACCCACTTTCAGGATGAATGATGACGAGAACCACTCAATTCTCAGGCATATTTATACTTGCCCTGCTGGCAGCAGTCGTCGCAACTTTTTGCGATGCGATTCATGTCTATACAAAAACACTTAGTTATCCCAACCCATTATTTTTCCATCAGGCTTGGTGGGTATTCCCCGGCTTTTTTATTGCCTTTGCCTTCATGGCATTTAGCTATATTCAACTTACACAACTACTTAAACATTATGTGATGACTCAGCTCAGTTGCCATCATGACGGCACTGCGCCTCTCGTCGAGAGCCTAATACTATTTGCCATCGTCTACATACTCAGCGGATTTGGCAATTTTCATCCCGAAGCACTTTGTTGGATTTTTTACATTAGCTTTTTTATTCGCTGGTTATTTAGCTATGAGCGTACATGGCTACTGATATTAGCCATCATGCTTGCTTTTGGTGGTATGTTCTTTGAAGGACTATTGGCTCAGTTTGCTTTAGTTAAATATCGCCATGAAGATATTTATAATGTGCCGTATTGGCTAGGTGGCGTATATATGCATGGCGCATTTGCCTTACGTGCAGGTATGCGTCGTTTTGTCTATCGATGATATTTAAGATCTGATGTTACGCCTTTAAAATAATGACGTATTTTTTTAAAAAATGATTTTTAAGCCTATTCGACGGAGTCTTACATCTAGGGTTTAAATAAAGGGATTAGCCTTCAGCTGGAGGTACTCTTACGAAACGTTGTTTCTCATTCGGCAAAATGAGAAGCGTGCTTCGCAAGGAAACCATATTGCGGTGCAATGCACCTCACCGACAAAACTCGTTCACTAACGTCAAATTATTCAAAGTATCGCAAAAAATATTTTTGAATAGATATAGTCTTGTCTCAAACACTTGCGGATGACCTTACCGCGTATCGTTCTTTTATTTGAATCAAATAGCGCTTCTGATATTACTGCTTAACATCAGTTATGATGATAAAACTTTCGATTTTAAAACGTCGAAACAAAAAAAGACCACTCAATCGGAGTGGTCTTTTTTTGAATATGGTGGCTATGACGAGACTTGAACTTGTGACCCCCGCATTATGAGTGCGGTGCTCTAACCAACTGAGCTACATAGCCTTAAACTGTGCGCGCATTATGGAGGGATATTTAAATATCGTCAAGCCCATAATGCGCGTATTTGATCAAAATTTGTTGAAGTGAACCGATAAGCCGGGTTCTGTCGAGGACGATCATTCCTCTAGGCGTACAATCACTCATACGCTCAAGCGACCTACCCGGATCCAGCATGGGCCATGCCTAAAGGATCCCTATTTGGTCTTGCTTCCGGTGGGGTTTACCATGCCGTGAACTGTTACCAGACACGCGGTGCGCTCTTACCGCACCCTTTCACCCTTACCTCCGATTTCGATTACTCGAAACCATAATGAAGGCGGTCTACTCTCTGCTGCACTTTCCGTCGGCTCACACCGCCCAGGCGTTACCTGGCACCTTGCCCTATGAAGCCCGGACTTTCCTCCCCTGCTTTAGTCACGGAGACCTATACACAGCAGCGATCGTCTGGTTCACTTCGGGGCGCATTCTAACAAATCTGACAACTAATTGCTTAATGTTTTTTGAGCAGTTAGTTTTTCGTACTTTTGTTGAAGCTGTTCCTGAGTTTCAGGATGTGCCGGATCCAATGGAATACAATCCACTGGACAGAACAACTGACATTGCGGTTTATCGTGATGCCCAACGCATTCCGTACACAAATCAGGGTTAATCTCATAAATGAGTTCCCCCATGAAAATCGCCTCATTGGGGCATACAGGTTCACAGACATCGCAGTTGATGCATTCATCAGTGATATATAAAGACACTCTACCAACCTTGCTGTTGTTTACGCTTAAAGGCTTCCACGACAGCTTGTGGTACAAACTGAGTGACATCACCATTTAAACGTGCAATTTCACGCACGAGCGTAGATGAAATAAACGAATATTGCTCTGATGGGGTTAAGAATACCGCTTCAAATTTACTGTCCAAACGGCGATTCATATTTGCCAATTGGAATTCATATTCAAAATCTGAAACTGCACGTAAACCACGTAATACGGCTGTTGCTTTTTGCTCGTTAAAGAAATTCACCAACAGCCCATCAAAACCTACAAACTCAACATTTGACAAATGACTTAAAGACTCTTGCGCTAGTGCAACACGCTCTTCCAGACTAAACACAGGGTTTTTGTGATGTCCAATTGCAATTGCCACGACAACTTCGTCAAACATGCGTGATGCACGTGTCACTAAGTCGATATGACCATTAGTAATTGGATCGAATGTGCCCGGATAAATTACACGAGTTTTAGACATCCAGTTGTACTCTGTTATTTTGTAGATGGGTATTTTAACAAAATCTTGATTTATAGGTGAAGTCAGCTTGTAAATTTAAAAACTTCATCTTATTCAAAGTTCGGGTACAATAGTGCTAAGTTTGGAAGTTTTTGATTATGACGAAAGCAGTAGTTAAAAAAAATAGTAGCAGTACGATTGCCCTCAATAAACGTGCACGTCACGATTATTTCATTGAAGAAAAATTTGAAGCGGGTCTTTCATTACAAGGCTGGGAAGTCAAATCAATGCGCGCAGGTCGTATGACCATCGTAGAAAGCTATATTACGTTTAAAAATGGCGAAGCATTTTTATTCGGCGCTCAAGTGCAACCTTTACTGAGTGCTTCGACGCATGTGGTGCCTGAAGCGACTCGTACTCGTAAATTATTGCTGAACCGCCGTGAAATTGAAAAACTACAAGGTGCGATTAACCAAAAAGGTTATTCATGTGTGCCTTTGGCATGTTACTGGAAAGGTCCTCATGCCAAACTTGAAATTGCCCTAGTAAAAGGTAAGCAGCTTCACGACAAGCGTGCAACGGAAAAAGACCGTGATTGGCAGCGCGATAAAGCCCGTATTTTTCATAAATAAGGTCAATAAAAAAACCTCCAAAATGGAGGTTTTTTTTATTTTTAAATTGCAGATTTAGCAGAATTTCAACCCACCAAAACAGTTGGTCCGAACTTCCTGATTTCCCAAGACCTGATTTTTTAAAGTTAAATTGGCCGCACCTGCATTACTGAGGTTAATTGAACCGACATTTTTATAAATTGGCAGACCAAATGCTGCACCAACAGCAGAACCTAAGGGAATATAAATTGGTTCATTGGTTAAAATTTGCGATACTTTTTGAGCAACTTGTGGCAAGACGCCTGAGATATCCACTTCAGATGTTAGATTTAATTTGCCAATATTGATCGGGTCTTTAAATGACATCCACCAACCTGTACGTGCAATATCATCTGCATTGGCATCTGGCCAACTGATATCTTGAGATTGAAGCGATAAATAACCGGCTGTGCCATTTAATGGAATGTTATGAATCATATTTAAGGCTTGCTCAAAGGTAATGTTCATTTTCAAACCATCAATTGATGAGCCAGAATCCATAAAGAACTGCGCCCCTTCTACCCATAACAAATTACGGTCAAGTTTGACCTGTAAACTACCACTATCACGGTTGAGTTGAATCGACGGTACAGTCGCACTGATATTTTTGGCAACGGCTTGAGTTTGTCGTTTTCCGTTGATGGTAATTTCAGGGACGGTAAACGGCACATTCATTGAAGGAATTTTTAAACCCTTACTATTTTCAGGTTGGCTGACAAAGCTACGATCATTGTTCCAAATCGTATTAATCACCAAATTCCCCGATAAAATCTCGCTGCTACTATCACCAAAGAGCGCTGCTTGGGTCTTTGCTGTTCCCGTGGTCGGTGCAATTTTCATATAACCACTCAGTGACTTAATCCCGTCTGTTGACGCACCTGTATTTTGAATACCTGTGGTCAATAAACCCGTAATAGATTCAGCACTGACACGAAAGCCTTTAACTTCTCGTAAAGCGGCTTGTTTTGGGTTTTTAATTGCAAATTCAATAAACGGATTTTTCAGTTCGGCACTTGTCGACGCTCGATCACCATTAAAGACGGGATTACCATTGGCATCGGTTGAAGTAGCATTACCACTCAGCGCTAGATGACGAATATCAATATCACAGCCATTTGACCCGTTTACCCCACCACAGCCGAGTTGCAAACTTTTGACATTGACGTTCAGATCCATAACCGCATCTAAACTGAGTTTGTAGAAACCAATATTTTCATCGACCATTTGTTGGTTGACTAAAACAGGATCGGTATAGGACATATTCATCAATGCAGCACCATTGATGGCAGATAATTCTTCATCGGCTAATCCCACCAAGCCTTCTGCTGCAAAAACAACGTCAGAAACACATAAGGTCAATGCCATTGCGACTATTGTTTTTTTTCACGATTATTTAATCCTTTTTAATATTTACCACTCATCCAGAGTGAAATTTATGAGAAGATTAAATCAATAGCTTTGGCGTAAATGAATAGCAATTTGTGACACGCATCACAACTCAATTATACAAAATGCCAATTTTCACGAATTTTAGGCCAATAAAAACCCCAGTAACATTTCCATCACTAGGGTTTTCAAAGATTTATAAATGATAGTTCAAACGATTTATTTACAAATTAATTAACTTTATTTAACAACAGTCCCAGATATTCACCAAACCAAATAGCGGTTTCTAAATCACCCGCAGGTGGCGTGACTTCAACAGGCGCATTATCCGATTGTGTCATTAAACCTAAAAAGCTCGACATCCGATTTAAATCTGTTGTGCTTCGTCCAGTTGGCATCAATGGAAGACCGCTCCACAACATGCCGTGCTGCATGGCGAATAAATTGATTTGCTGCAATACTGCCAATTTATCTCCACTTAAGCCGCCACCATTGGTAAAACCAGCGGCTAACTTGCCTTGCCATGTCCGTGCTAACCAGCGTTTAGATGATTGCTCCATGAATAATTTCATTGCCGCACTCATACTGCCCATATAGGTTGGGCATCCAAAAACGATGGCATCTGCACTGTCCAATTCGTCCCAATCCACATGCTCTACATTCATGAGATGGACTTTTACACCGGCTTTTTCTGCACCTTGTACAATGAAATTCGCCACTTTGGCAGTGTGCCCATAGGGACTGTGGTAAACAACAGCAAGAGATTTAGCAGTCAAAGACATAACATTTAAAAGTCGATAGATTCAGTCAAGTTTAGCATTTTCAAAGCATAAAGACGAATGTTGCCATACGTCCTGTTTTCGCTTCTCGGCGATAAGAAAAATATTCTTCAGCTTGCAAAAAGGTACATTGGTCGCCACCGGTTACAGCTTTAACCCCATGTAATGCAAGAATATAACGCGCTATCGCATAAAGATCAGCATAATATTTGCCTTCTTTTACACCAGCTTTAAATGCACTTTCAAGTTCTGGGTATTTGGAACAAAAGGCAGCTTTGACTTCTGCGCCAATTTCAAAACTCTCTTGGCAAATGGCTGCCCCCAACCAAGCCCATGTTGGCTGAGTGTGCATGGCTGCAATGGTGTTTTCCACAATACCATTTGCCAAGCCCTTCCAACCTGCATGCAGATTGGCAACTTCAGTCCCGTCAGCATTACCCAAAACCACGGGTAAGCAATCTGCGGTCATCATCATCAGGGCATGGTGTTTAGACTGCGTGACCATACCATCGCCTTCGGGTGCAACAAAGTTGATCTGTTCATCAATCCGATGGCATAGCGTACTGTGCGTTTGGTTCATCCAGCTGATTTTATTCACGCCATATTCAGCAAAGTCTTTGAGCAATTGCATCCGGTGCTTTTGCACACGCGCTGCATCATCTCCCACATGCAATGCCAGATTAAATCCTGTCAGTTCAGGTTGTTCAGCGGGTTGCGTCTGATCATGATGAACTCGAGTTTGTCCCACAAAAACACCCTGTGGAAGTCCCTGAACAAATTGCATGTTGCCGTCCTTTTCTATCTATGGCGTGTAAATCAGTTTAAAACTTAATAAGCTTTGTTTTCGCTACGTAATACTTCAACCAATTGATTAAAGTCTTCAGGCCATGGTGCTTCAAACATCATGTCTTCACCTGTACGTGGATGAACGAGACCCAATTTAACCGCATGTAAAGCCTGACGTTTAAAGCCACGTAAAGTGTCATCTAATAACATCGACGCGCCTGCAGGCATACGTACACGTGGTACATACACTTGATCGCCCACAAGACCATGACCGATATACGTGAAATGCACACGAATTTGATGGGTACGACCCGTTTCTAAACGTGCTTGAATGCGGGTAAAGTTTTGGAAACGTTCTTTCACATTATAGTGAGTCACCGCATCTTTACCGCCCGGCAAGACAGCCATTTTAATGCGATCGACAGGATGACGTTTAATTGGTTCATCGACTGTACCGCCAGCAATAATGTTGCCATATACAATCAAATCGTAAATACGGTAAACCGATTTCTTCGCCAATTGCTTACTTAAAGAAAATTGGGATTCGAGGTTTTTCGCCACAACCAACAGTCCTGAAGTGTCTTTATCGATACGATGCACCAAACCTGCACGGGTCAACTCTGAAGATTTTGGGTAGTGATGCAAAATTGCATTCACCAATGTTCCTGTACTGTTTCCAGCGCCCGGATGAACAACCATACCGACAGGTTTATTAATCACCATAATATCGTCATCTTCATAGACAATATTAAGTGGAATATCTTCAGGTAAGCTACGGGTTTGTGCTTCTAACTCGACGTCTAAAGTCAGTAACTCTGTTCCTTCGCATTTGTACTTTGGTTTCACAGTGTTACCATTGACCAACAAATGGCCCTCTTTGAGCCACTGTTTTAGCTTTTCACGAGAAAAATCAGTCCAAACCAGTGCTGAAACCTGATCAATACGTTGTCCTAAATAGCTTTCATCCAATTGAAATTGCAACGATAAACGTGTTGCAGTTGAGTCTGAAGTATGGTTATCTGCATCCTCAGAATCTTCAAGTAAATTGAAATCAGTTTCAGGGAAATTAGAATTGGAAGATTGTGCTTGACTCATTTGCTCATTCAGACAAAAGTGGTTTAATAGTTCAATTGTAGCTCATTGCCCGTATTAACAGAGGAATTTTTATGTCGCTACCAAAATATAAAATGACAATGCTTGCTCTAACAATAGGCATTGCATCGGCAATGGTAGGCTGTAGCAGTAATCCAAAGAAAGAAGTGGTCGACACAGGTCCACAATCAAGCGAACAGATTTATATCGAAAAAGCACAAAAAGCGCTTGAACGTAACCAATATACAGATGCAGCAAAACACCTTGAAGCTCTAGAGACCTACTACCCTACAGGTAACTATGCGCAGCAAGCACAACTTGAACTATTGTATGTAAAGTTTCAGCAAAAAGACTATGAAGGTGCGATTGCACTTGCAGACCGTTTTATTCGTATGAACCCACAACATCCGCAAGTTGATTATGCGTACTACGTGCGTGGTGTTTCAAACATGGAGCAAAACTACAATGGTTTGCTTCGCTATACTTCTTTAAAGCAATCGCACCGTGATGTGAGCTATCTCAAAGTGGCTTATCAAAACTTTGTCGACTTTATCCGTCGCTACCCATCGAGCGAATATGCAGTCGATGCCGCACAACGTATGAAGTTCATCAGTCAAGAATTGGCTGAAAGCGAAATGAATGCGGCACGTTTTAATGTGAAGCGTAAAGCATGGTTAGCTGCTGTTGAACGTTCACTTTGGGTGATCGAACATTATCCGCAAGCGCCACAAGTTCCAGAAGCTCTAGCGACTGTAGCCTATGGTTATGACAAACTTGGTGATAAAACCACGTCTCAGCAATACATTGAAGTACTTAAACTGAACTATCCAAAACTTGTGAAGTCAGACGGTACGGTCAATATGCGTGCTGCACGTAGTGAAGGCAGCTTCCTTAACCGTGCAACCTTAGGTATTTTCGGTAAAGAAGCACAAACGATGTCTGAGCAAACCTCTACAGACGCAGTTGAAACTGATGAAGAAAAACGCAGTTTAACCAATCGTTTAAGCTTTGGCTTATTGGATCGTCCTCATAGCGAAAAAACTGAGTCGTCAGAATCAGCTGAATAATATAGTCGCAACGAAGGTCGATTTTTCACAAAGGGCAAGTTAGAATACTTGCCCTTTTATCTTTTCAGGATCTACAGATTCGGTTAGATTAAAAGGTATACAATAGTTCGATGGACGATGCTGTACTGCATCCCCACTGAACTTACAGCATTGCTGATTTCAACATATTTCACGAACTGCCCAAATTCAATAGATAGACAGATAAAACAGCATGGCCATTCCTCAACATACAATTGATCAAATTTTAGATCGCACCGATATTGTCGATGTGATTGGTCAATTTGTGAAATTGAAAAAGACTGGACGCACCTACTCAGGATGCTGCCCATTCCATCAGGAAAAATCGCCATCTTTCCATGTCTATCGTGATAAACAATATTTTCACTGCTTTGGTTGTCAGGCCAATGGTAATGCCATCCGTTTTTTAATGGATATTGGTAGCCGTAACTTTATTGAAGTAATGAAGGATTTATCAAGCCAAACAGGTATTGAACTACCGAAAGACAATAACGATTCCAATAAACTCAAATATAAACGCGAATCTAAACCCAAAGCTGTACAAAAACCTGCAATCGAAACAAAAGCTCTGACGCCCCAAACAGGCGAAACACAGACTGCTCCTGCTGCAGTAAATTTCGAACACGACCCATTTGCTGAGTTTCAAAATAGCGAAGAAGCCTTTTATGGGAGCGATCCGTTTGCTCACTTTGACCAAGTTGCCAATGCTTTTGAAGATGTGCCGCAAGATGGAAACTTATATGACTTGCTGGAAAATGTCGCACAGTTTTATGAACAACAACTTCCGCTCAGTCCAATTGGGCAAGCTTATTTTAAACAACGGGGTCTCAGTGCAGACACCATCGCCTATTGGCGCTTAGGCTATGCCCCTGAAGATTGGCAACATTTAGAAAAAGCCTTTCCACAAGATATCGAAGGACTCAAACTTCTCGGTTTGATTCGAACCAGTGACAGTGGTCGTGACTTTGACCTACTGCGCGAGCGGGTGATTTTCCCGATTCGAGATGCGAAAGGTCGTGTGGTCGGTTTTGGTGGTCGTGCCCTAAATGATGAAATCAAACCGAAGTATATCAACTCTCCAGACTCTGAAGTTTTCCATAAAAACCAGTTACTTTATGGTTTATATGAAGGCCGTAAACAAAAAGCCCAAGACTGGTTAATGGTCGAAGGTTATATGGATGTCATTGCCCTTCAGCAATATGGCATTCATGGCGCTGTAGCAACTCTTGGGACAGCCAGTAATACAGAACATTTAAACATTTTATTTAAGCAAAATAGCCGTATTACCATTGCATTTGATGGTGATGCCGCGGGTCAAAAAGCAGCTCGTCGTACGCTTGAAATTGCCCTGCCATTACTGAATGATGGACGAGAACTTAAATTCTTTGTTTTGCCGAATGACCACGACCCAGATTCATTGATCCGTCGTGAAGGTATCGAAAATTTTCGACGTTTATTGGACACCTCACCGCTACTTTCTGAATTTGTTTTTGCACATTTAACGCAAAATCATAATGTTGCTTCGCCTGAAGGTAAAAGTCAGGTGATGGGTGAACTGAGACAACTGACTGAACTGTTACCGAAAGGTGGTTCATATCGTTATTTGCTACAACAATATTTCCGTGAAAAATTAGGGTTTAGCCGAAAGTGGCAGCCTCAAGTCAATAATGATGCGTCTCTGAGCTTTAGTACAAAAATTGATGCTGAAGAATATGTGATTGCGATTTTAATCAATCATCCTTATCTCTACATTCATTTTGAGCCTTTACGCGCCTTAGTTTCACAAGATCTCTTGCTTTATCACGTTTTAAATATTTTCAATGTGATTTTTGATGAATTGCCTGATGACCCAGAGTTATCGACCTATTATGTACTCGGTGCTTGCGCAGCACATCATCATGAATTACAACATATTTTAGAGCATGCCAATATCAGTGACTATACATCATCACCTGAACAAGCAGATAAACTCGCAGCAGATTTATCGACAAAATTGCAATATCAATTCTTACAACTCAAGATCAAGTCGAATAAGTTTTCTAGCCTTGCAGAAATGCGTAATTTAAAACAACGTATTTATGATATTGATAAAAAAAGATCGCTCACACTCCTTGAAGATTAAGTTTTAACTCATGTTACGACCGTAAAAAAATTACGCATTTTTAAAATGATTTTTAATTCTATTCGACGGAGTCCTGCCTCTAGGGATCGAATAAAGGGATTAGCCTTCGGCTGGAGGTACTTTTGTTTCGGCAAAAGTACCCAAAACCATTATCATCCGCAGAACTCGTTCATTAGCGTCAAATTATTGAAAATATCGCAAAAAACATTTTTGATTAGAAGTAGTCCTGTCTCAAACACTTGCGGATGACCTTACCGCGTATCGTTCTTTTATTTGAATCATATGGCGCTTATGATGTTACCTGCTTAACAACAGGTTTTAACTTCAAGTTCAAGCTGTGAACAACATACTATTCAATGAATCAGCTTATTTATTTCTTTGGTTTACGGCGATTTTCAGCCACATTAACTAAATCTTGCTCTATCATTTCAAAATATGCTGGGTCTTCCGCCATTGCTGCATTTCGCAGCACGATAGAAGTTGGATGCAGCAACTTTTGGGTTAAACGATGTGACATTTCTTGCATAATCTTCGCAGCATCTTCACCCTTTTGTAGACGATTCAAGGCCAAAGCCAGCTCTTCTTGACGTAATGACTCCCCATGTTCACGGTATGCATGAATTGTCGAGCCAGCCAAATTCACTTTTTGCTGTGTGATTAAATCTGTCGCAAGCTGATTGACCATCACTTCGGCTTCAACTGCCGCCTGACGACGCTGAGCCAAGTTTTCTTCTATGACTGTTTGCAGATCATCTACACCATATAAATAAACACCATCTAAACTTTCAACTTTGGCTTCAATATCACGGGGTACCGCCAAATCGACCAACAACATTTGTTTATAACGGCGTTTTTTCAATGCTGCTTTGACATCCGCAAAATAAATCACTTGATGCAAGCTTCCAGTACAACTTGAAATTACATCTGCGCGATGTAAATTGTCTGCCAAATCTGCAAAATCAATTATTTCAACTTCTACACGATGAGCAATCTCTTGGGATAAAGCTTCAGCACGGGCACGTGTACGGTTACAGATAATAATTCTACCCACACCCATTTCGGCCAAATGCTTCGCAACCAAGCTATTCATTTCACCAGCAGCAACAATCATGACCGTCAATTTTTCAGGTTGACTAAAGACCTGTAAAGCGAGCTGAGCAACAGCATAGCCCATCGATACCGCATGACTTCCGACTGCTGTTTCAGAACGCACTCGTTTTGCCGCATAAAAGGCATATTCAAAAATACGGTTTAAATTTGGGGAGACAGTTTCGGCATCTTTGGCTAATGACAAAGCCGTTTTAACTTGACCTAAGATTTGAGGCTCACCAAGCATGAGCGAATCCAAGCCGCTAGCCACACGCATGAGGTGTGTCACCGCCTGTGCATTTTCATAACGATACACATGATTTGACAATTGCTTTACATCGATACCATTTGATTGGGCGAGCCAATTCAATACCATGTCTGCATTTTCAGACATCGCATAGACTTCGGTACGATTACATGTAGACACCACCACCATGTCATTGAGTTCAGGCGTATGGCTTTGCTGTTCAAGCAGTGCAGTTAACTTTTCAGGGTTAAATGCAATCTGTTCACGCAGCTCTACAGAAGCGGTTTGATGGTTGACACCCAATGCAAAGAAAGACATATCAGATCATCATTTCGCTAAATTTATGCTATTGTGCAACATCGGTGTCATAAAAAGCATTACTTGGATCAAGAAAAATTGCGTCTAACAAATAGCCGACTGAACGGCCAGACAATAAAGCAGTATTCTACCACATTCTTACTTGTCGGTAGCATGGCTTCTACTGCCCCAATTCGGGCCGTGGGAGAAGTTTACCATGCAAATTCAGGATATGATGCAATTAAACAAAGTATGATTGCGGAATTTGCCTTAGCCTATAACGACATTCCAACCGCGCTTCATAACTACACCGTGCTTGCAATCAAAAGTAAATCCACCATGGTCAAACAACGTGCTTTAAACGTTGCAATTGAGCAAAATGATTTACAAGCAGCCTTAGATATTGCTACACATTGGGTTGTGCAAGAACCTGAAGATGTACCAGCATTATTTTATTTATCACATATTGCTTTGAAAGCCCATGAATATGAGCTTGCCGCCGAAACACTTGATAAAATTTTAACCATTGACCCAAATGCAGATTTAGAACAAATTTTGGCGGGTATTTCCCCTGAATCAGAGGAAGATCGCGCTTATCTGATTCAAGCACTGACCGCTAGCAAGGAAAAAACCAACCCTTCTATTTTGGTCTTAGTCGCAGGTTTACAAGCTCAAAATGGTGCCTTTGCTGATGCCTTAGACACCATTAATTTAGCACTGAAAAAACGCCCGAAAGTGACTGGCTATATCCTAATGAAAGCCAATTTACTTATGTCGTTAGGCGATGAAGAAGAAACCTTAAAATGGTTCGAAAAATCCAGCCGTAAACACCGCAACAATATGGAAGTTCGCTTAGCAGAAGCAAAATATTTAATTAAAATCAATCAGTCAGAATTAGGTCTAGAAAAACTCGAAGATATACTAAAGAAATGGCCATCTGCTGAAGAACCGCTATTTATGGCAGGTTTGACCAGTATTGACTTAGAGCTTTATGAAAAAGCCGAAAAGTATTTGGTGGAGTTACGTTATTCGAGCAAATACCAAAATGAAGCGTATTACTATCTCGCAGTAAATGCTGAACGCAAACAGCATTATGAAACGGCAAAAGCCTATTATCGCCTTGTTGATGGCAGTCTTTATACAGTTTCACGGCGCAATATGATCAGCATTTTTAGCCAGCAAAATAAGCTGCATGATGCACTGCGCTTTTTAACCCAAGAGCGGGTTAATTATCCTCAACATGCCAGTTTCTTATATCTTGCTCAGGCAGATATTTTAAAACGCATGAACAATAAAAAAGCAGCAGTCCGTTTGCTTGATGAAGCGGTAAAAAACTTGCCCGAAGATCCTGAGCTCATTTATGCCGAAGTTCTTCTGCTCGACGCCCATCAAGATAAAGATAGACTCGACCAATTACTAAAACAATTACTTGAAATTGAACCCAATAGCCCGACCTATTTAAATGCATATGCCTATACCTTGGCGGTACAAAATAGACGCTTAGATGAAGCCCGAAAATACGTCGAACATGCCTTAGAATATGCTCCTGAGCAAGCCTCAATTTTAGATACGTTCGGTTATATTTGTTATTTGCAAAATGATTTTAGTACCTCTGCATCGGTTTTGGCCAAAGCGTATGAACTGAGTAATAGTTTAAAAATTGGCATTCGCTATGCACGATCAGTCTTCATGCAAGGTGATATGAATAAATTTGACGCGTTGTTACAACAACTCCAACAAAAACATCCGAATGATCCGCAATTAGAGCAACTACATTCGTTATTGTTACCCCAACCCATGAAAAAGAGTTAGAAAGACTTTATGCAAGTATCTTCAAAATTTGGGGTATCTGCCCTGACCTGCTGCGCTTTATTTTTTACCGGTTGTCAGCAATATGTTAAAACACCCGATCAACCCAGCCCTGAAGAAGTCGCTGCAAATCAATTCAACTTACAAGGTAAGATTGGTGTGCGCACGCCACAACAGTCAGGAAGTGCTTTTTTTACTTGGGTTCAAGACCGCAATGAATATGACATCGAACTGAGTGGCATCTTGGGTGTTGGAAAAACTCAAATCAGCGGTAAACCCGGTCAAGTTCAGTTAAACAGTGCAAAAACCGGTTTAATTGAAGCAGAAACACCTGAAGAATTACTGGAACGTGCTACTGGTTGGCAAGCTCCCATTACCCACCTCGTCGACTGGGTACAGGCGCGCCCTGCAACCACACAAGCAAAAATTCAACGCGATACTGCACAGCGCCCACAACAGATTATTGAAGATGGTTGGACGGTTGACCTAAGCTATAACGAGACTGCGACGGTACCGAACAAGTTAATTTTAAAACAAGCACTTGAATCCGGTCAGGAAAACCGTATTACAATGGTGATTCAAAATCGTTAATTTGCCTAAAAGCTGAACTATGACTTCCATGATTCGTGTACCTTCTCCTGCAAAACTCAATTTGTTTTTGCACATTACTGGCCGACGTCCGAATGGATATCACGAATTACAAACGATTTTTCAGCTCATCGATTTATCTGATTGGATGGAATTTCATCCACGCGCAAATTCAGCTGATGAAGATTTTATTCAAATTGAGGGCTTAAACAGCGTCAATCTAGAGCAAAATTTAATTTATCGTGCTGCTCAAATACTCAAACCGTTTGCTAAAGCACTGACTGCACAAAAAATCCACATCGAAAAAAATATTCCGATGGGTGCAGGGCTCGGTGGTGGTTCATCCAATGCAGCAACAACCCTTATTGTGCTCAATCAACTGTGGAAATGTGGTCTAAATACTGAACAACTAGCAGAACTCGGCTTACAACTTGGGGCAGATGTTCCCGTGTTTGTACATGGTCTAAATGCATGGGCTGAAGGCATCGGTGAACACTTAACATTCATAGATTTAGCTCAAAAACAGTACATTGTGCTGAAACCTGACTGTTTTATCAGCACTCAACTGCTTTTTTCACAAAAAACGTTGACAAGAGACTCAAAGCCCACTAAATTTTGCGGCTATCAGGAAACGCCATCTGATTTTGGAAATAACTTTGAGCCTGTGGCACGAAGCTTATATCCCGAAGTCGATGAAGCAATGCAGTACTTAGATCAGTTCGGTGCCGCAAAGCTTACAGGTACAGGTGCTTGTGTATTTACTGAAGTAACTGAAAATATGAATATTGATGACATATTGAAAAATGCACCATGTAAATCTTACTTGGTTCGCAGTTTACAAGAATCACCATTACGTCATTTTGAAGTTTGATATAGGGGCGTCGCCAAGTGGTAAGGCACCGGGTTTTGATCTCGGCATCCGTTGGTTCGAATCCAGCCGCCCCTGCCATCATTTTTCACCTGTAGATGTAATTGCAGTAAAGTATTAGGGGCGTCGCCAAGTGGTAAGGCACCGGGTTTTGATCTCGGCATCCGTTGGTTCGAATCCAGCCGCCCCTGCCATTTACTTTATTCGCTATTTCATCAATTTAGGGGCGTCGCCAAGTGGTAAGGCACCGGGTTTTGATCTCGGCATCCGTTGGTTCGAATCCAGCCGCCCCTGCCATTTACTTCAAAAAAGACAGAGCATAATTTGCAGTATCTTTGTTGTTTCAACTTGACAAAATACCGCAAAAATATTAAAGTTCTGCCGCATTAGGGGCGTCGCCAAGTGGTAAGGCACCGGGTTTTGATCTCGGCATCCGTTGGTTCGAATCCAGCCGCCCCTGCCATCTAATTCCCTAATTTGCCAACCGCCAAGGGTGCTTCATGCCCAATCTTGTCGTTTTTAGTGGATCTGCACATCCACAATTCGCCCAAAAAGTCGTTAGCCACCTTCACATCCCTCTAGGTGCTGCATCTGTAGGTCAATTTTCTGACGGTGAAATCGCTGTCGAAATTACTGAAAATGTTCGTGGTAAAGACGTATTCATCGTACAACCAACTTGTGCCCCAACTAACGATAACCTTATGGAAATCTTAGTTATGGCTGATGCTTTGCGTCGTGCAAGTGCTGGTCGTATCACTGCTGTCATTCCTTACTTTGGTTATGCTCGTCAAGATCGTCGTCCACGTTCAAGCCGTGTGCCAATTACAGCAAAAGTTGTTGCAGATATGCTTACAACTGTTGGTATTGACCGCGTTGTCATGATCGACCTTCATGCTGACCAAATCCAAGGTTTCTTCGATATTCCTGTAGACAACATCTACGGTACTCCTGCGCTTTTAGCAGATCTTCGTCAACAGTCACACGACAACTTAATGGTTGTTTCTCCTGACGTTGGTGGTGTAGTACGTGCGCGTGCTGTTGCTAAGCAAATGGGTGATATCGATCTTGCGATCATCGACAAACGCCGTCAAAAAGCGAATGAATCTCAAGTAATGCACTTGATCGGTGACGTTAAAGGCCGTGACTGTGTCATCGTTGATGATATGGTGGATACAGCAGGTACATTGTGTAAAGCTGCTGACGCACTAAAAACTTTTGGTGCTCGCAAAGTTGTTGCTTACGCAACTCACCCAGTACTTTCTGGTAAAGCTTTAGAAAACTTGAAAAACTCTGTGATTGACGAATTGGTTGTAACAGACACCATTCCGCTTTCAGAAGAAGCTCAAGCTCTTGGTAAGATTCGCCAAGTTTCAGTTGCAAGTATGGTTGCTGAAACAATTCGTCGTATTAACAACGAAGAATCTATTAGCGCAATGTTCGATTCTTATCTATAATATAGCGCTAAATTTAAAAGCCCTGCCTTTTGGTGGGGCTTTCTATCACTAGACTGGTCGAAGGTCTAGTCAATTAAACTTAAATAGGAATGTCTATCATGGCAAACTTCGTATTAAATGCAGTAGCACGTGAAGAAGCAGTACAAGGGAAAGGTTCGAGCCGCCGCCTTCGTCTTCAAAATAAAGTACCAGCAATCATCTACGGTGGTGCAGCTGAACCTGTAGCAGTTACTTTAGAACTTCGCGAACTTGTTAAAGCTTTAGAAAGCAACGCGTTCTTTGAAGAAGTTGTTGAAATCAACATCGACGGTAAAGCTGAAAGCGTTAAAATCCAAGCTTTACAACGTCACCCAGCTAAAAACACTCCTATGCACGCTGACTTCAAACGCGCATAAGTGTTAAATGGTGTAAATGAGTGAGCAAACTTTCACTGATTGTTGGTTTGGGTAACCCAGGTTCTGAGTATGCCCAAACCCGCCATAATGCAGGCTTCTGGTTTGTAGAACGCCTTGCAGAACAATATGGCATCCAACTTAAAGCTGATCCTAAATATAAAGGCATCAGTGGTCGTGGTAATATCGAAGGTCAAGACGTTCGTCTGCTGTTACCCACAACCTTTATGAACCTCTCAGGTCAAAGTGTTGTTCCCTTCGCCAAATTCTATCAAATTGCTCCTGAAGCAATGCTTATCGCACACGATGAACTCGATATGAACCCGGGTGTCATTCGCCTGAAAACGGGCGGTGGTCATGGTGGTCATAATGGTTTACGCGATATCGTCCCGCATATTGGTCCAAATTTCCATCGTTTACGTATTGGTATTGGTCATCCTGGTTCTAAAGAACGTGTCTCAGGCCATGTTTTAGGTAAAGCACCAAGTAGTGAACAAGGTTTAATGGATGATGCAATTGCACATGCCTTATCACGTACTAAATTGTTGGTAAGTGGTGAGATTCAGCAAGCCATGAACCAGATCAATGCTTACAAATAGAACTGACAATTCCACAAATTGTTGAACAATACTTATTGCCATCTGAATGATTTCAGAGCAAAATGCGCTTGCATTTGACTGCTCACCCAGCATTCAAGAGATTGTTCCACCATAAGATACGATCTTAGGTCTACCAAGGAGACGCTAGCCATGCTATCTCGTTTATTAAAAGCTAAAATCCACCGTTGCGTCGTTACACAAGCAGAATTACATTATGAAGGTTCTTGTGCAATTGACGGTATTCTTCTAGATTTAGCCGGTATCCGTGAATATGAAGAAATTCATATGTGGAACGTGACTAATGGTAAGCGTTTTACCACTTATGCCATTCGTGGTGAAGAAGGTTCTGGCATTATCTCTGTAAATGGCGGTGCTGCTCACCAAGCAGATATTGGTGATTTGATGATTATTGCAACTTTTGGCGATTTCACAGAAGCTGAAGCAAATGCACATAAGCCACGTTTAGTCTATGCGAACCCAAATAACACAGTGAACCACACAGCGAACTGTATTCCAGTTCAAGTTGCTTAATTCAAGCATTCAAAGATTCTAAATGCCCGCAAATTTGCGGGCTTTTTTATGCGATCAATCACATAATCCGCTTTTATTCACTTCGTGGCCCCTTCCACCAAACTTTCTTCTGCTCACACAGAAGTGACTGCAGGTTTTCACCCACTAGACCCACCAATAAGGGCTGACCATTTTCCTGTACTTTCAGCTCTGCAAATTGCGCATCGCGATAGCACGGTTCCAAGCCTTCGGCAAACAAAAAGCTGCTTGCAGCGGGATATAAACCCTCAAATCTATTGTCAGGATTTTTGAGCACCAGTTTTGTAGATGAGCTTGGATACTGCACTAATAACTTTGGATTGAAACTGGTTCGAATCACTCTACGCTGTGCATCAAGCTGCACATAACTCACAATACTTTTTTGATCTACAAAATAGTCACGGTGTACATTTTCTTCTTTGTTCGCTTTGGCAGCCTGCCCATTAGCAGATTGCTCTTCAGAAGGCTGACCACCAAAATAGAGCTGATAATTCAAGGCCATATAATCTCCTTGAATCAAAGAGCGAGGATCGACCGGTTGCAGCTTTACATAAATACTCTGACTGTTTGCCAGATGCCATTCATGCCGTGCAATCATCAGTACAAATAAAAGAATACTGAGTACAGCCAAACCAATAGGAAGCATTTTTTTATTGAGTATGTTCATCATGCTCCTTCCCCTTGTTTATGCTGTATCGCAGTTAACATTTTGGTGATGCCAAGCAGCAAAAGACCAGAGATCAAAATCGTTAAACTTTTCAGTAAAAAGCTCAACCCTAAATTGTAATACAGCATCCATAAGCTAAAAATGATCAACACGATGCAAAGGGCTTTAACCAAAGATTGCTGATAGACCTGCGCCCATGCCAATAAAACCAATAACAAGAAAATTTCAAAATAGCCCATCGCAATCAGCACAAGGCCCAATAGCAGTAACAGCCATTTTTCGCGCCCCGTCTGTTTTTGCTGATTTGCGATGTAAAGGCCAAGCCAAACCACAGGCAGTAGATAAACGATAAACAGGTCAAGAACACCATGTTGGGTCTGTTCAAAATGTAGAACGTTATTTGACAAGGTCTGCAACACCACACCCGCCAATACGATGCATAACATCCACAACACAACACTTTTTCGATACATCGAGTGCAACCAAGCTGTTGCACTCCCGAGCAAGAAAATCAGTAGAATATAATTCAATCCAATCACAGCTAAGATGACATGTTCATCGCTCATAAAAAGATCGGCTTCAAATAGTGTGGCCACTGCAAGGCCATATCCTGCAATGAGTTGAATAAAAACAATAAACCAATGCATTCGACTAAACAAACAGAGCAAGATAACGCCAATTTGTAATACTAAAATAAACCCAATGCTATCGGTCAAGCTCTCTGTATGTATGAAGACCGCAGATTGGCCACATACCCATAAGCAGTAAGCAAATTGGCGACTAAAGATACTTTTAGCTCGTCGAATCAACCACCAAGCCACAGCCACAAAAACTAAGCCCATGACGATTGAAAACGCCTTCCAATAGGTCAGCAATAAGCTCGATAAAATAATGCCTGCGAACCATGCCCCAATCGCTAAAGGAATAACCGCAAATTTAGTCTGTGGCAGAAATTTCATCAGTGCCCAACTGATCACCGCAAACCAAGCAAATATCAGCAAGGCAAAAACCAACAATCCTGCACTCGAGTCAGATAAAATATGTTCTGCCCATTGGAAAATCAAAATACTGAAACTCGCGGCGAGACCTGCAGCTTGTAAACTGGTTTCTAATGCACGATGTTGTCGATAAAAATAGATAATCAGATAAATTGGAAGCAACAATGCAAAAATTAAATATTGCCATTGATACTGCTCTGCCCCATTTCCACAGTATAAAAACATGCAATACATCGACATTAGTGTAATAAATGCAATAAATACTAAGCGCAGTGCAGCATAATATTTCAAACAATAGGTCACACAAATTGCCGTCAATACATTCATACAGAGTAAATACCCCCAAGAATGATCAACGATTAAATAGCTTTGTTTAAAATATAAAAATAATGCCAATTGACTGATCAAACACAGTAACACAAAGACTCCGATATTCGGTCGATATAACCAAGGTAAAAGCAGCAAAGCCCAGACTAAAAATAACAGATAACTGTCTGCACCTGTTTGATAGACCTGTCCAATCACAGCCAAACTCAATCCGAGCAACAAAGCACTTAAAGCATCTAAACTTTGCTGAATCCAAGCATGCCTTGCAAAATATACACTCGTCACAGCACTCAGTAGCAACAGCAACATTGGAATTGCCAATTGAATGAATTTTGGCAACATCAACCAGTTTGCCGCGATCAAATACACGAAACTGGCAGCTATCAGTGCAACACCAATCACTTGCAGATACCGAATAACCTGTACATCTTGAAACAGATCTGTTGAAAACTCTTGATCTAACTGTGAACGATGCAGCTTTATATTCTGCTGCTGAGAATGCTGAGGAACGGTCATTTTTTATCATTATGCAATCATGGTTGATTTATCGGCACGATAGCATGCTTTGACACACTTTATATAAATGCTTACAAATCCAATCTTATAACTTTACTTATCTAAAATTTTGCAAATGATTCTAAGCAATAATCCCCCCATCATCACTCAAACAGGTCTATACTAAAGACACATCGCTTCAGGGCGGGGTGAAATTCCCCACCGGTGGTAAATTTGCTGGGTTGAAAGCCCTGAAAAAAGCCCACGAGCCAATCGTTTAAACGCGATTCGCAGATCAGGTGCAATACCTGAGCCGACGGTATAGTCCGGATGAAAGAAGACGACGTCACATCTCTATATCATTGATCATTTTCAATATATATCGTAACGCCACTATTTCACATGTCCTGAAATGTTCAACCGTATCTAAAATTTACGCGAGCGTTTCAATGTCTAGTTTAATTCAACCCGAAATTTTCTTTTCTGCCCTTCCACCTGCAGAACAGCGCATGCTGCAAGCCTTAGAAGACATTCGTCAAGGTAAACCAGTTTTAGTCATGGACGATTTTGACCGTGAAAATGAAGCCGACCTGATTGTTGCTGCAGAAACACTGACTGTAGAAACCATGGCACGTATGATTCGTGACGGTTCAGGGATTGTCTGCCTGTGTTTAACCGATGCTCAAGCCAATCATTTAGAACTTCCACCCATGGTGTCTGATAACTCTAGCCATTTTAAAACTGCCTTTACCGTAACCATTGAAGCTGCGGAAGGTGTTACTACTGGAGTTTCAGCAAAAGACCGAACAACTACAGTCAAAGCCGCAATTAAAGATGGTGCTGTTGCGGGTGACTTAAACCGTCCGGGTCATGTTTTTCCTTTACGGGCGCGTGAAGGCGGCGTATTGACCCGTCGTGGACATACTGAAGGCACCATTGATTTGGCCCGTCTAGCCGGTTTAAAACCTGCAGGTGTTTTGTGTGAATTAACCAACCCAGACGGTACGATGGCGAATGGCGTACAAGTTTTAGCGTATGCACAAACGCATCATTTGACTGTACTCACCATTGAAGAAATTGTGCAATATCGCTTACAGCACAATCTCTAGTGCGAATAAATTAAAGCTCTACACGTTCATAAAAAAAGGCTGATTGAATCAGCCTTTTTATTTTTTACTAGACGTTTCAAGTTAAGAATTAAGCCGTGAATGTGCTATAGATGCCATAGATGGCAACCACCACTAAAATCACCCCGCACAGTGCCAACAATTTTTTATACCAACGTGATTTCGACAAGCGATGAAAAGACAAATACACCAAAGACAAGGTCGCGAAATCTAAAACGATCCAACTCAGGGTCAACACAATTAAACTCAGATTAAGATGAGGAGTAATTCCTACAAACTGCGGAAAAAATGACGCGAAGAAAATAATATCCTTAGGATTTGAAATCCCCACAATTAGTCCTTGCTTACCCCCCCTTGTGCTGCTTTTAACTGCAGAGATTGTGCAGTGGGCTGTATAGCTACTTCTTTTAAAATATCAAATCCAATATAAGCAATATATAAACAACCCAGTATTTTGATGCCATCGAGCCAATGAGCATTCACATTTAAAATGCCTTTTAAAATACACACTGACAGCACAATCAAAATCAGTGACGCAAAATTTGTCCCGACAATGGTTTGAAATGCCTTTTTATATCCGCCTTGTAAACCTGAACTTGCGACCAACAGCATGACAGGTCCAGGTGTTGCAATCATTACGATGACGGCCACACAATATAAAAAGTACTCCGAATAATTCACGCTGAGATTCCTTCACTTATTTTTTTTACATCACGATAAATTTCATAAATAAAAAAAGAGGACTTAGTCCTCTTCATCCATGTTTTGCAATAAATGCAAGCGAATGGCATCTGCTCTTAAAAATGCCAAATCATAGCTGGCTGTGGCGAGTGCTAAAACACGACGCTCAAATTCATCCCACAACGGTCGCACCTGTTTGTAATGTATCCCGAGTCCACTTTCATCTGTGAAATGACGGTTTTTTTCGCAGAGCTTGAGTGCGTGATACAGTTTACGGCCTTTGCTTGCATCTGGACGTAAGCGAACTCGCTTAGACAAGACAAAGCCTTCGACATGGATGATATCTGCTTGCGGCAACATCGGTATTAAAATTTGATCTAATTGTGCATCTAAACGACACCAAATGGCCGTGTGTTGCTCTGCTGTATAGGTATTCCATTTTATGACTTCATGGTTAAAGCGGCGGCAACCACGACAGACTGAATCACCAAATACCGTAGAACAACGCCCTGCACATGGGGTTAACGAGGCAATTCGACGATCAGTACTCAAAACCGGCTCCATTCAAGCAATATTTATGGGATAAAAACAACTCGGCATGACTATACACGCTAAAACTACTGAAATGAAGCTATGATCAAATGTGTGGTTAAAAGCCATCGCTTTACTCGCTTATTCATCCAAATCACGGTAGAATGTGCGCCTTAATTTTTATCCTGTTTATTCATTTGGAGTACTCCATGAACGCTACTGTAGAACAGCTTGCACCTGTAGAACAGCAAGCGACCTCTGGTTGGGTTGTTGCCGCACTTTATCAATTCAAAGAAGTTCAAGATCCTGCCGATCTTCAACAACGTCTTTTAGACTTGGTAAAAACCATCAACCTTTGCGGTACTCTAATTGTGGCAGGTGAAGGTATTAACGGTACTGTTGCCGGTGACCGTAAATCTGTAGATATCATCCATCAATTCCTTCTCAATGAAGGCTTTAATGCGATGGAATACAAAGAATCACATAGTACGGATAAACCATTCCGTAAAATGAAGATCAAACTGAAAAAAGAAATCGTGACTTTAGGTGTGGAAGTGAAACCACGTGATTTAGTCGGTCACTATCTTGATCCTAAAGAATGGAATGAACTAATTACACGTGATGACGTAATCCTAATTGATACACGTAACGACTATGAGTACAAAGCAGGTACATTTAAGGGTGCGATTGACCCGAAAACTGAGACTTTCCGTGAATTCCCTGAATACGTGAAAAAAGAGCTTGAGCAGCATAAAGATAAGAAAATTGCCATGTTCTGTACAGGCGGTATTCGCTGTGAAAAATCAACCTCACTTTTACTTCAAGAAGGCTTTAATGAGGTTTATCACCTTAAAGGCGGTATCTTAAAATATTTAGAAGAAACCCCTGTTGAAGAAAGCATGTGGGAAGGTGAATGTTTCGTATTTGACGGTCGTACTGCTGTCACTCACGGTATGGAAGAAGGCGAAAATATCAAATGTCACGCATGCGGTTGGCCACTGGCTCCTGCTGAAGTTGAACTTCCGAGCTACGAACATGGCGTATCATGCAAATACTGTATCGACAAAACCACGGAACAACAAAAAGCTGGCTTCCGTATGCGTCAATCACAAATTGTGGCAGCAAAACGTAAGCGTCTCTAAGGAAAATTTGTTGTAACGATATATAAATAAAAGCCCTATTTTTAGGGCTTTTTTTACGCATTCTCAACAGTGACTTAATTTTTTTGACAAAATAACTATATCTGGTTATTTACGAGAATCAGTTCGCGCATTTATGCTTATTCTGATCAATTGATCCGAGAAAATCATTATAGATAATTGAAAAGGAAAGCATTATGCCAAAATTAATCAACTCTCCAATTGCAACCTCAAGGCGCCTTGCTTTACCCGCTCCCCGTGTAAAAGAAAGTGTAGGAGAATTAAAACACCTCCTTAACCAACAGTCGCATATTTTGATAGTCAGTATTGCTACATGCATTGGTGCAATTTTTGCCTTATTTATTGCTTATACATTGCACTTACAACCCACTATGCTCAACATTCTTGGACTTTGTGTGATTCCATTTGCTTTATCTCTGAGCTTACGCCAAGTCTATATTCACACACTGTTAAATATGGAACATGATGATTAATTTATGCACCTTGCAACGCTACTTATTGCAACTTTGTCCTACGCTGTTCAGTACATAAAACGATTTTTAAGGCTGCTAAAGCGCCAAAAATCAAAAATAAAATCCAAACTGAACAGCGTACACTCAATACTATAAAAACTATGATCCAAGCCTTTCAATTCTTCAATCTTATATCATTCAGCATTGCTTAATGCCATCACGCATTAATACATTTTCCTTCTAATTAAGCCTACATGTTCCTTCTAATTAAGCCTACATGCTACTTAATACAAGATGAACTCAATATTTATTGTTTTTGCTTAGGTGATTTCAGGAATATCTAAAACTGAACTTTACCCACTGCGCTTTTCAACATAGGATAAATACACCTTTTCTCTGCCTTGGCTACCATGACTTTAACTGAATGGATCATTTCAATCATGGAACAATTGGGTTATCTCGGTATTGCCCTACTCATGTTCCTTGACAATGTCTTCCCCCCAATCCCCTCAGAAATCATTATGCCCTCGGCTGGCTATTCTGCCTCCCAAGGTCAACTACTGCTCATTGGTGTCATTATTTCAGGTTGTGTCGGCTCTTTACTGGCGGCTGCATTGCTATATTGGATTGGTTATAAATTTAAGCATGAATCCATCTTTCACTTCGTCGATCGCTATGGAAAGTATTTATTTATCAAATCGGCAGATGTAAAAAAATCTCTAGCATGGTTTGAGCAATACGGTCACCGCATTGTATTTTTTGGCCGGATGATTCCAGCTGTGCGTTCTCTCATTAGTATTCCTGCGGGAATGAGCCGCATGCCATTTTGGAAGTTCATGTTTTATAGTGGTTTAGGCACGATTATTTGGACCACTTTTTTAGCTTGTATGGGTTTTTATTTAGGTGAAAATCAGCAGTTAATGCAGCAAATATTTAGTAAAGTTGGCCATGTGATTATTCTGATCACAGTCATCATTATTAGTTGGATTTTGTACCGTCGACATAAACGTCGACCTCGTTAATTTTTTGTTTTGGGGCTTAAATGAAACACTATCTCCTACACTTTGCTGCTGTTTATAGCATCGCCTTGGTGCTTTTGATTACCGTATTAATTTTTGGATTAAATCTTGGTGGTATTACATTAATTCCTACATTGGTGGCATGTGCATTAATCAGCGTTGGGCATTTTGTAAAGAAAGAACAACGTGTGCCTAGCAACCATGAAAAGATCCAACTGGTTTGGGGCTCCAGTGCCGTTGCAATCATCATTGGTAGCTTTTTTGTGCTGTTCTTGGTGCTGATGAATCCCAATGCCGAAAGCATTATGAAGTCTGTGGATAATGCAGGCATTGGGCTAACTGCTGTAGTTATGCTCTGCATGGTCGCCATTCATGGCACGATATTTCATATTGCCTACGGTTGGTATGCAGACTACTGCGCTAAAAAATTATAAATTTTTTTAACTTATTCCGTTAGAATTTGAATCAATACCCTTCACTGAAACTTAAAATTCAGTGAAGAAACTTCGGGCAAGCTATACTCGCTCTTTATAAAACGAAAACATGAACATTAAATAATGAAAAAATACATCATCACATTTAGCATTGCTTATGCCCTCGCCATGGTTGCTGTCGCAGCCATCGAATCTTTCTTTGATTTACCCGGTGGTTCATCTATTACCTGTCTCATCGTGGGCGGTCTTGCTGCAGCATCTAGCTTTGTTAAAGACCATCAGCGAGTGCCAAATAAGTTAGAAAAGCGAACTTTGATTTGGAGCTGTATTTTAGCTTCGGTACTGATTAGTGTCGTCGCGACCGTCATTTGTCTCTTAATCTTCCCAGAAACCCAAGCCTTTATTCAAATGGTGCTAACGCAATTACCCGCTTGGGTCTGGCTGCTTGCTATCAGCTTTACGCTACTTATCCATTATCTCGTGTTGGCTTTATCTTTTGGATGGATGGCGAAAAGCTTCTTAAAAGCCCAACGCAGTTAAGCATTAAGATTGATTTTGAATTAAAAAAGTACAGCGCTAAAAAAAGCACCCCAAGGTGCTTTTTTTAAATTTCGTCGAAATTAATTTGGTGTGTGATACATCAAATATAATTCGTTCAAATTGGTTGGGATTTCTTCTGCAAGTTCATCCATCAACTGACCATTGCGACGGAAAGATTCCATTTGTGGATCTTCTTCATCAATGCCGCTGAACACCATGATTGGCAAAGTTAAATCAACCAATTGTTCTTCAAACTCGTCGGTGAACCATGCATCTTCGTTTAGGAACATGGCATCAACGAAGCCAACACTCCAGTCACCAAGACTTGATTCAACATCGGCTTCTTCAATTTCAAATGGAAATTCAATACCATCTTCATTGGCAAGATTCTGACGAATCGATTCGAGCCATGCTTTTACTTGCGCAATAATTTCAGCAGGTACTTTTTTCTGATTGTTATCAAAAAGTTCGTCTAGCCATTTATCAAAAGCTGGGCCTACTGCAATTGCACACAAAAAACCATGAGTCGCTGCAAAATCTAGACCATGCTCGTTGTCATCGCCGTCTAGATAGTCACTCAAAAGGTCTAAATCTAAAGCACTCATTTCAAATCCAGAGTTAGAAACTTAATGCGTAAGCATAGCATTTTCAAGCGCTATGCTAAATCGCTATTTAGTCTTCTTCGTCATCAAAATCATCGTCATCGTCGATGTCGTAATCAAAATCTTTAAGCTCACGTTCAAGACGGCGCTGAGCCAGAAGGTCATCAATAAGTCGGCGCTTTTCTAACGATTCTTTCGCGCTAGTTTTTGCACTGGCCTCATCGAAATTCACATCATCATCACCGTAGTTATCATCTAGTTCAAAATCTGTAGAAGACACCAAAACTACCTCATAATGAAAAAAATTGAAGGGGTCTAGCCGCTATTTATATGGGATATAAAATATTGTCAAGTTTTATTTGTTTTTTTAACAACTAAACTTTAAAAATAGGGCTTTTTTTCTTACCAAAACCTGTGGCATGATATAATCCACCCTGCGTCCTTCATTTTTATGACAGTCAAAGATGACTCGTAAAATAATCGATGCATGGGATGAACTTGAAAACAACAATTTCAGCCCCACCTAAATTACTGAATTTAAATTTTTAATATCTCATTGGACAGCTTGATGCTGTAACGTCCTAATGGGATAAGCCAGCTATTCACAAGATTTAATGAGACGATCGTGCTAAAATGCACGGTTTTTTACTGCCACAGATTCAACGAAGAGTAAGCAAAGATGAGCGATATGACTTCCCCTACTTCTCAAGTAGCGGCTCTGATTAGCCGAGGCAAAGAGCAAGGTTACCTAACTTTCGCCGAGGTTAACGATCATCTCCCGGACTCAATCACTGAAAGTGAACAGATTGAAGACATCATTCAGATGTTGAATGACGTGGGTATTCCGGTACATGATCGTGCACCAGAAACTGACGATACAATGTTTGAAGGTGGCAGCGAAGCGACTGACGAAGTTGCTGAAGAAGAAGCCGCTGCTGTACTTGCATCTGTTGAAAATGAACCCGGTCGTACCACTGACCCTGTGCGTATGTATATGCGCGAAATGGGTACAGTTGAGCTTTTGACACGTGAAGGCGAAATTAGCATTGCAAAACGCATCGAAGAAGGTATTCGTGACGTTTTACATTCTATTGCTTATTGGCCAAATGCAGTCGAAGTGGTACTGCAAGAATATAAAGATTATGAAGCGGGTGAACGCCGTTTAGCGGATATTCTTTCTGGTTATTTAGATCCAGAATCTGACGAAGCCATCCCAGAAGTGATCGATGAAGATGATTCTGAGATCGATGAAGATGAAGCGTCAACCAACAAGCCAACTAAAGATGTCAAACTTGATGATGACGATGAAGAAGAAGAGTCTGAAGGTGATGATGATTCTGAAGGCGAATCTGGTCCAGATCCTGAAATTGCTAAAGCACGTTTCACTGAGCTTGAACAAGCATGGTTAGTCACTAAAGCTGCAATTGAAAAACATGGGCGTAACAGTAAAGAAGCTGCTGCTGCACTTGAAGCACTTGCAACTGTGTTCATGATGTTCAAATTCACGCCACGTTTATTCGACATCATCTCTGATTTGATTCGTAATACCCATGACCAAATCCGTACTTCTGAACGTGAAGTTATGCGCTATGCAGTACGTCGTGGTCGTATGGACCGTACTCAATTCCGTACGTCTTTCCCAGGTCAAGAATCTAACTTTGCTTGGTTAGATGAACAAATTGCTAAAGCACCTGCAGAAATGAAAGGCTATCTTGAAAAAGTCCGCCCTGACGTTCTGGCATTCCAACAAAAAATCGCTGACATCGAGAAAGAACTTGGTTTAGATGTTAAAGGCATCAAAGACATTTCTAAACGTATGTCGATTGGTGAAGCGAAAGCTCGCCGTGCGAAAAAGGAAATGGTTGAAGCTAACTTACGTTTGGTAATTTCGATTGCGAAAAAATACACCAACCGTGGTTTGCAATTCCTCGACTTGATCCAAGAAGGTAACATTGGCTTGATGAAAGCGGTGGATAAATTCGAGTATCGTCGTGGTTATAAATTCTCTACTTATGCAACTTGGTGGATTCGTCAGGCGATTACGCGTTCGATTGCCGACCAAGCACGTACGATTCGTATTCCAGTACACATGATCGAAACCATTAACAAGATCAACCGTGTATCTCGCCAACTTCTTCAAGAAATGGGTCGTGAACCTACACCAGAAGAATTAGGTGAACGTCTAGAAATGGACGAAGTGAAAGTTCGTAAAGTGCTTAAAATCGCGAAAGAACCAATTTCAATGGAAACACCAATTGGTGATGATGAAGATTCGCATCTTGGTGACTTCATTGAAGACGGTAATATCACCTCTCCTATTGACGCTGCAACGTCAGAAGGCTTAAAAGAAGCAACACGTGAAGTTCTTGAAAACTTGACTGAACGTGAAGCGAAAGTCTTGAAAATGCGTTTCGGTATCGATATGCCAACCGACCATACCTTGGAAGAAGTGGGTAAACAGTTTGACGTAACACGTGAACGTATTCGTCAGATTGAAGCGAAAGCATTGCGTAAATTACGTCATCCTTCACGCTCAGAACATCTGCGTTCATTCCTTGAGAATGATTAACCTATAACTAGGACAATGCAGGCTTGAATATGGGGTTTTCCGCCCCATATTATGAGCATGTAGCAAATAATTCCAAATACCTGCTCATTGCAGGTATTTTTAAATAATGAGGTGTCCCATGACTGATATGACTAATCGCGCTCCTTCACGTGAATTGCAAGAGCATCTTTGGGTCTTCCCTATGGACTACCCTATTAAATTGATTGGTAATGCAGGTGAAGAACTTCGCCTTGCAGTGAATGAAATTTTTGTTAAACATTTTCCTGATTTTGATGGCAGTAAAATGACTGTGACTCCATCTCGTACAGGTAAATATCATTCAATTACTGCTCAATTACGTTTCGAAGAGTTAGAACAAGTACATGCGGTCTATGCGGATTTAGCAGCTTGTAAACACATTCGTACCGCGCTGTAATTCTGTTGATTTAAATAAAAAAGCACGCTTTCGAGCGTGTTTTTTATGTCTAAGTATAATAGTAATACCCTCAAGTAATTCAGTATTTAACCCCCCTTTTGTACGTCTAATTCATTATAATCCATACATGACTTTGATAGAAAAGGACACGAAATACGTGACTGAAACTGTTCAAAAACCCGAATTAATCATTCGTCAATATAACCACCTGACCCCTTATGCAGACCGCTTTTTAGAGATGAAAACACTCACTGAACAGCGCGATGAAAACACGCCTGATGAACTGTGGATATTACAGCATCCCGACGTATTAACTCAGGGGCAAGCTGGTAAACCTGAACATATTTTGGTGCAAAGTAACATCCCTGTGGTACAAACAGACCGCGGTGGACAAGTCACTTGGCATGGGCCGGGTCAATTGGTGGCTTATTTCATGTTTGACCTAAACCGTTTGGGCTGGAATGTTCGTACATTGGTCTCGTATGCCGAAACCATCATGATCGATTTGCTGAACAAATATGGTATTCAAGCTTATGCCAAGCCTGATGCGCCGGGTGTTTATGTCAATGAACGAAAAATTGGTTCATTGGGCTTTAAAATTCGTAAAGGTCGTTCATATCATGGTTTAGCACTGAATATTGATTGCGATTTATTTGGTTTTCATACCATCAATCCATGTGGCTATGCAGGATTGGAAATGGTACGCATACAAGATTTAGTACAGGACTACCCTAAATTTGAAAACTTATGCGTCGATATCATTGATACTTTGAAAAACAGTGGTTACTTTAAAGACGTAACAGTCAAACAACTATAAAAGACTTTGCTTTCTCAAATAAAATAATTTAGAGTAAAAGCTCTAAATTTAATAATTATAGATAAGGGATGTACACGTGATTGCAACTAAATCCGTTAAACCCGCGCTCCAGCAGGCCTATGTCAAACTCATGATGGATGTGATTGGCAGAGGTCTGGTCATGGCGAGCCAGGTCGATGAAGAAATTAAACAAGAAGTTGCTAAATTTCCAGTTAATTTTATTTTATCTATGAACGTTTTTCCTAATGGTGCTGCATTTGTCGCGCAAGTCACGGAAGACCACCAACTCAAACTCCTCACACCCGGCACTCAAAAGCCGGACTTAACCATTACGTTTAAGCATTTGAGTCATGCCTTTTTGGTCTTCTCATTTCAAGAAAGTACCGCACAAGCCTTTGCCAATGACCGCATGATCGCCGATGGTGATTTGTCTTATGCGATCCGACTGGTGCGTTGTCTCAACAAAATGGAAGCATTAATTTTACCTAAATTGGTGGCTGAATTGGCTGTCAAAGAATATCCAACACATTTAAGCCTAAAAGAAAAACTGAGCGGTGCTGCAAATATTTATTTAAAAGTAGCCCAGTCTTATTTAAAACGGAGCACATAACACATGGCTAAACCATATTACGAATTTTTCTGTCCTGTAAAAGTGATTGCTGGCCATGCTGCTTTAGAACACATCCCATTCGAACTGTCTACTTTGGGTGCTAAACGTCCCATGATCATTACCGACAAAGGCGTTCGCAGTAATCAATTACTTGCACCGATTGAAGCGGCATTTGAAAGCACCGAGACGGTGATTGGATATATTTTTGATGATGTTCCGCCAGACTCAAGTTTAGAAACCGTACGTAAAGCGGCTCAACTTTACCGCGACAACCAATGTGATGCCATTATTGCAGTCGGTGGCGGTTCAGTCATTGATACCTCTAAGGCAACCAATATCTTGGTGTCTGAAGGTGGCGATGACTTACTGAAATACTCAGGTGCGCACAACTTACCAAAACCGTTAAAACCATTTTTTGTGATTCCAACAACCTCGGGTACAGGTTCAGAAGTGACTATGGTCGCTGTGGTTTCTGACCCTGAAAAGAATGTAAAAATGGCCTTTGCATCGAATTATTTGATGCCACATGCGGCAATTCTTGACCCACGTATGACGCAAACTTTGCCACCTCATCTTACGGCGATGACAGCGATGGATGCGATGACGCATGCCATTGAAGCCTATACGTGCATGGCGGCGAACCCGATTTCAGATGCCTATGCAACTGCCGCAATCAAGAAAATTAGCAATAGCTTATTTGGTGTATTAGATAATACCAGCGATGCACATGGTCGCTTAGAACTTGCACAAGCTTCTACGATGGCAGGAATTGCATTTTCGAATTCGATGGTTGGATTAGTGCATTCATTAGGTCATGCACTGGGTGCAGTCGCTCACCTGCCCCACGGCTTATGCATGAACTTATTCCTGCCGTATGTGTTGGAATACAACAAAGAAGTAAATGGCGATAAGATTGCTGAATTGCTATTACCACTGGCTGGCCCTGATATTTATGCACAAACGCCGGCCAACCTCCGCGCTGAAAAAGCCATTTCAACACTTTTAGCCATGCGTGACCGCTTGTTTAGTTTGACCAAATTACCTCGTACTTTGAGTGAAACTGGCAAGGTGACAGAAGCTCAATTAGATGAAGTGGCAGAGAAAGCACTGAATGATGGATCGATTATTTATAATCCTAAAGAAGCCAGCTTAGAAGACCTCAAAACTATTCTAAAAAAAGCTTGGTAATTGCTGAAAAATAAGCGAATATAGCGAAAAATTAAGCCTGATGTTTTTTTAAACATCGGGCTTTTCACTTGCAGAACACAATATCAGTTATTTTTTAATCAAACTGGCATAATTTCTGCTAAAAATAATTTCAAAGTTACTGACAAAATGTACCAATTTGGAGTAGATTGGCGCACTTTTGTTTTAAAACGTAGGGGGGATCGTTCGTCTCAAACGATCCTTAGAATATGACTGATCCTTGATCAACGATAAGAGGATAACGCCGTTGACAAATATCTCTGGGACTCAATCGGCAGCTAAACTGCAAAAAACGCTTGGACTCTGGCACATTATTATTATTGGTTTGGCTTATATTCAGCCGATGACCTTGTTCGATACCTTCGGTCTAGTTTCTGAAGAAAGTCATCGACACGTGCCGACATCTTACATTATTGCCCTGATTGCAATTTTGTTTACCTCTATCAGTTATGGACATATGATCCGTCGCTATCCATCATCGGGTTCGGCGTATACCTATGCTCAAAAATCCATTCACCCGAACGTTGGTTTCATGGTGGGCTGGTCATCATGGCTAGATTACCTGCTGTCTCCAATGGTGAATATTATTCTTGCAGTGATTTACCTTGAAGCACTATTTCCAACAGTAAACCACTGGGTATGGGTCATTGTGCTAACGGCATTCATGACTGGAATTAACTTACGCGGCGCGCGTTTTGTTGCTAACTTTAACAGCCTGATTGTACTTGTGCAGTTATTAGTAATTGGTATTTTCACGTGGATGGTCTACAGCAAGCTTCAAATGGGCTTCAATGCTGATGGCCCGATTTCTGCGGCAGAACGCTACCAATTATGGAGCCTTGAGCCATTCTGGAATGAGCTGACGTCTGTGGGTGCGCTGATTACAGGTGCAACATTACTGTGCTTCTCGTTCACTGGTTTTGACTCATTAAGTTCATTGGCAGAAGAAACAAAAGATACTGAGAAAACACTGCCGAAAGCGATTTTCTTAACTGCTTTAATCGCAGGGATTATCTTCATTATTAGTACCTACTTCATGCAGCTGTTCTTCCCTGCTGAGCCGGGTAACTATTTCAAGAATATTGCTGAAACACAGCCAGAGATACTCTTGCTCGTCGGCGGCTCACTGTTCCAATCCTATGTTTTAACTTTTGCGATTGTGACAGTAATGGCATCAGGTATTTCTGCACATGCCGGTGTATCACGTCTGATGTACGTAATGGGGCGTGATGGCGTCATTAACAAGAAGATCTTTGGTCATATTAGTCCGAAAAACTTCACACCATCGTACAACATCATGATTGTAGGTGCGGTTGCATTAACTGCGGGCTTTATGGATCTTGATATTGTCATTTCGATGATTAGTTTTGGTGCATTGACAGCCTTTACTTTCGTGAACTTATCTGTGATTTCACGTTATGCACTTCGTGATGGCCGCACAAAAACAGCCAAAGATATTTTTAGCTTTGTCGTTATTCCAATGCTTGGCTTTATCAGTATCTTTGCGATGTGGTTAGAAATTGAAGAAACTGCTTTGAAATATGGTTTATGGTGGGCAATGTTCGGTATTTTATACCTTGGTTATAAAACTAAAGGTTTTAAACACCCAGCACCACAACATAACGAATTTGATGATAAATTCTAATCAAGTTTATCTCTAAACAAAAAAGGCGCTTAAAGCGCCTTTTTTGTTTTAAATATACCAATTAAGGTTGTATGAATTTTCTAGATTGCTGAAATTGAATTGAAATTTCTTCACACTTGTCTGGTGTATTGCCTTTTAATTCAACCGATGCTCCATCACCGTGTGACCATATACCATCTTCAACAGTCTCTAAATTTACAGCTGCTTCAAATATATGCTGTTGTTGTGGATAGAGTTTGATATCTATAGGTGTATCACATACTTGTTTTGGAAAATATGGTCTAACCTGCTCGAATAATTGCATGGTTAATGGCATATCACATTGCAAATGAATGGTGACTGGTACGCTATTGGTATTTTTTAAGATCAATTGAACATTTTGCGAATTAAGATCCGCTTGGGCAGCAGGTATTTCTACATACGTTTTTGTGTCAATCGACTGACGATCAAATGGATTGAGGAAGGCTAATTTACGTTCCACGCCATAACAAGAATCCTGCACGGAAGCTGAAAACTCTAAATATCGTGTCCCCAAGATAATTGTTCCGCGGCCATCCCCTGCATGACCGATATCAATGATTGGATCACCTGTGCCTTCGATCGTTACCCCACCGCTCGAAAAAAAATCAATTTCACAGCCTGACAATATGGACATCAGGCTGCAAAGTGTCAGTATTTTAAAATTTAATTTTCGCATCATGTTGATAAACTCCAAAGCGAAATGCACGATTTGCTTCAGGATTCCCGTCATCCATTGCGCAACGCTCCGCGGCAAGTTTTAAAAGTTGTAGTGAGTATTTCTGCCAAAGCTCTAAGCTCATTTCATGTAATTTATTAATCGATTCTTCTGTTAATTCGTCAGCACAAATGGCTTGTTCTAAGTAAGGTATTTCATCAGGATTCAATAAATTATGCAAACCCGCTTCTAAATGCGCTTGAACATTTCGTGTTAAAATTTTACGTGCTTCTAACTGCGAAGGATCAGGAATAAAACGACGCTGTTGTAAATATATCTGCCCATCTTTTTCTGTCGCAATTTCAAGCCTTATAAGCTCGTTGAGTACTGAACGCGGATGACGTTCTGTTGAAATTCTTTTCACCAGCATTTCAAAGCTATTTTCTGACTCACTGCTAAATGGTAAAGAATCCCCCCAACCTTCTGCAAGCCACAAACCCATCACACGTGATGGCACACTAATCGGCTCCGAAACAGTCGCTTCGGTCAAATCCTTACCTTCAGAAATCACTTCTTTATAAGCAGTCACGTCTTTACGGTGTAGGCCAGAAAGTAAACTGATCGCGGAAATCGTCGGTTTTTGATCGATACGCTCTAACTCTTGTACAGCTTGTTGGAAAAAAACCGGTTTCAATGCAGCAGTAAACTCGGTATATCCCACACCTGAGCGAATCAGCCATTGGCTCAGCTCATTCATCAGCACCAATACTTGCTGTAAATTTTGATCTGCCTCATTAGTGAGAAGTTTGCTCATTGAATTGCCATGAAAATTAGACTGCATAAGTGAAATTTTCGCATTGTTTAATCTACTTCACAATTTTTATCTGATGAGATCTTGAGGATATTCAGTAAAAAAATGATTATTTACATTAAAATGCGTAAAAGAAACACTGATCGAGATATCTAAACTTTCAACACTATGCCACCAACCAATTGGGATAAATAAGGTTTCCCCTGGTTGCAAAATGCACTCGAACGGTGTCACATTTTCTAACAGTGGATAGTCTGCTAGATCAGCCTTTGCAACGTCTAAAACCTGACTGAATACCCAATGATCGTTATACATATACGGCATTTGCCATGCAGGAATCAAAGTCACTTTCTTGCGTCCATAGATTTGTGCCAACATGTTATTGGTTAAGTCATAATGCAGCGGCGTAAATGTGCCTGCAGGGCCAAACCATAAAAAATGTCGATCTTTGATCTCTTTTTGACAATAACCTTTGGCGAAGTCACCTAGATCTTTACTTATCTTTTGCATGAACTGCTTATTTTGAGCGGCGTTATTCGCAGTTAAATAAATGTCATTGCTACGCTTAGAGGCTTTAATTTGTGCGACAAAATCTTGCATCAAAATAATGCGTTTCAGCTGTACCGATTTTTTTTCAAAATCTTGATACTGCTCACGATGCATCTGGACTTCAACCAAATCATTTTCAAAATGCTGTGCAAAATAATCAGGACTCCATTTATGCAGTGCAGGCCAATGTTGTATCCCACCTTTTAAAATGACTGGTCGCATCTGGCTATAATACCGCTCTATAAATGTTTCAAAATCAGGTGTTTCTATGCAATCGATTGTGGATGGAATGTGGTCGTTCAATTGATTCAATTGACCCATCACCTGTAATAGCCAACGCTGTTTATTCTGCTGTTGCTGTACTTGCTTCAGTTTTTTAAAAATTACGTTATTGTTTACACGCTTTAGAAACTGAATGATCAAATGATTTGAAATATTTTTTTGCTTAATTTTTTCTAAAATTTCATCTGTTTCTAAGCCCTCAAGACTGTATTCCAAAAGTTCATTTTGCAGCTGTTCTGAAAGTTGGTCTGCATCAGAAAATAAGTATTGATCCGCCCTTGGGCTTAATCCATGTGATTGTAAAATTAGACTTATTTTCTGTACATCGCAACCATTTTCAATATTTTCATTCAACCAATTTTGCCATTCCGTCGGTAAGGATTGATACCAATTTTTACTTTGCTTTAGATGTTCACTCTGGCTTTCTACATTCATTTTCACCACTCCACCCTCTTTACAAGTGAAGTATAAATGATCTATTTTAAAAATGCTAAATTTTCGCATTTTATAATTATTTAAACACCGCGAATGTTATGAATCCGTCAGATATCACGCGGAATGACATAACAAAGTAAAGGAGAAAGTTCATGAAAATTCGTCATTTAGTCATCGTTAGCAGTCTGTCTTTAGCTTCAATATCAGTATATGCAGGTTTTGCCGATACCATGCGTGATTTAAGAAATACACTGAATCAATTTAATGAAACATCCAAAGAAGTATCGAATACCGCAAAAGAATGGACAGGCAGTCAGGCCACGACTAATTCAAATTATGCTGCAAATGGTTTCAGTATGGGACAACAACTTAGACCTAAAATTAATAATCTACCGCTTTATAAAACTGCCGATAAATCGAGCCAAGTCATTAATAAACTGTCAAAAAATGCAGATATTATTTTTGCGGGAAACATGACTAAAACAGGTTTGATAGAAGTCACTACAGAACATGGCAATGGCTGGATTGAATCACACCTTGTTCAATAAATCTTGATTTTAAATGTTTATACAACCGCATCAGCCGTACATAACAACTTTACTCTATTGAGCACTAGTCATGAATAATAATCACAAAATCAGCATTATCGCTGCTGTATTTACGACATTGGTGGGCTGTGGTGGATCAAGCTCCAATGATGATGGCGCGACACCTACACCTACACCTACACCTACACCTACACCTACACCTACACCTACACCTACACCTACACCTACACCTACGCCAACGCCAACGCCAACGCCAACGCCAACGCCAACGCCAACGCCAACAACTGTAGCGGATAAATTCACAGGTGAATGGATTCAAGGGAATTCTGCCCTCGGTAACAGTAATTGCGATTTACCACAAATTTCAATTCATAAAACCAGTGAAAATTCAGTCAGTGCACTGAACGAAGAACTAAAATATGCGGTACACAATAGTTCAAGTAAAACTTGCAGCGGTGAATTTATTTCCAAACGCTATCAATTACTTCATGACATGGTCATGAGTGAAATACAGCCTGCTGCAACTCTAAATAACTTTGAATATCATGCCATTAAGTTTCAACCAGTCAGAGGTGGCGCGACGAGCAACCGTGTCTTAACTTTTTTAAATAATAATTCTTTCTGTGTAATTAACGCGACGATTTCAAATCCAAGCTATATCATCATGCAACGAGGTCTAATTACCGACCCACTCAAGGACAGCCGCTGCTATACAAAAAATTCCAATGAATTCTTCACCAATTTAAAACCGAAAACCAAAATCACAACTGCAGATTTTAAGTCTGAGAATTTTATTAATACCACCGACACAGTAAACTTCTTGGCTCAGCTCAATACAATGGGACAAAGCGGTTATAAGTTAATTGGCTATGATACTAAAACCCTGGACAATGGTAATGTTAATAACTACATGAAACTTGCCAATGAAAATACGCGTTTCAATCATATTGTTGCAGATCGTACAGCACCCTCTACCGCTGACATTTATTTTACATGGCGTAATCAGTTAAACGAAAAAGGCAAATCAGGCTATCAATACCTGCATAGCGTCAGACCAACCAATGCCCTGAATTTCAAAGATTATTTTATTAAGAAGGAAAATGATACCGCAACATACACCTATGACAGCAGCTATGTTTCCCCACTCGTCGACCCAGTGCAACTGGAAACCATACTTAATACACTGGGTGCCCAAGGCTGCCGTATTATTCAGTTCAAAAACTATTTCACAGGTTTACGACCTGAAGTTCTGAACGGCAAACAAAATAGTCCTAAAGTTGCAACCTGTATAAATAGCAGCGCACACCATGGCACTTACAGCTATCGCTATAAAACTTACCCAACCGGCAGCAATAGTGTAGAACGCAGCATAAAATTACAGGAGATGATCGATGAGCAAGCTAAAGACGGTTACCGCTTAGTCAGCCGTGCTTTAGATATGAGTTCAACCACCAAAAACGGTATGCTGTTTATGAAAGACAGTGAAAACACCAATGTCGGTGAGTTTAAAGTCTTTAGCGAAACTGTCTTTGCAACGTCGACATTTAACGACGTCTTACTGAAACGTCTTCAGCAGCAAGGTCAATTGGGTTGGTTATACACCAGCGGTCAACTGCTGTTTGCAAATAATCCAAAACATCTGCAAACAGAGCTGAGTGACTTTAATCTAATTGATTAATTCACGAGGTAATTTGAGCTTTTAAAAGTACTTAAGCTTTTCTATGTCCTTGTTATTTCGACATCAAGGACATTAATTATTGAAATGGATCAAAGCAATAATACACACCGATTATTTTAAGCGGCAGTTAAAACCCATCTTGGTATCTACTATATTTTTTTCATAACCTAAACTTTGAATAAATTGATTTCGATCTGCTACTAACTGCTGATCGGCAGGGCTAAGACGCGCTTTATTTTTTTGAGCCAAGCTGTATGTTTCATTGACTAAGTCTTGATATAGCCCACATACTTCCTGACGCTTTGCTTTTTTCAATTGGCGACCACCATACCAAGAACGCTCAAAATCGTCGGCTTTTAGTGTTTTTCCCCATTCCTCAATACGCTGATTTTGTCTTTGCTGCATTTCCAGCATGCCCTGTTGTACTTCAGCCTTAGTAAAAGGCTTAATCACCTCAACCTTCGGTACAACTGGAACATTTTCTGTAGTTGCAGTGACGGTGACTGGTGTCTGTTCCGTTGTGTTTGATACGGTTGGATTAGCCCAACTCACTGATGAAATGAATCCGGTCGCAATCACGACACCAAAAGCTTTTAAATTTATAGATTTCAAGTTTTAAGTACCCGTTTTATTTCTTCACAGTGTTCTTATACACATTTTTATATTGATGCTGAAGTTATTAAGCCCTTATTTTACAAAACTTCATTGCTGTAAATGGTTCACTGTGCTCACTCCCAATAAAAAACCTCTCGACAGAGCGGCTTTTTGAACAGATCACACTTAGACCAATTCTTTAAAGTTTTGCTGACGCCAAGCTTCATATAAAATCACAGCAGTAGCATTAGACAAGTTTAAACTGCGTGAATTTGGTGCCATCGGTAGGCGAATCCAATGTTCTTTCGGGAACATCATACGGACATCTTCTGGCAAACCACGTGTTTCTGGCCCCATCAACAATGCTACAGGACGGTTTAAATCAGAGGTATGCGGTGTTTCAAAACCTTTGGTGGTTAATGGATAAATGGCATCCATCTCAATACCTTGCACTTTTAAGCCCGCAAGGCATTCTTCAAAGTTTTCCCACACTTTCATGTGTGCCCATTCATGATAATCCAAACCTGCGCGGCGAAGTTTTTTATCATCCAGCTCAAAACCTAATGGCTTGACCAAATGCAACTGCGCTCCAGTATTGGCACATAAACGAATGATATTCCCTGTATTTGCAGGAATTTCTGGCTCGTATAAAACAACATGTATCACGTATTTTCTCTATATTAAATTGTTTGATAAATACATATTTACCAAGATTTGACCAACTTCACTTTTGCAATCCCCCATGGGACTGCTTCAAGTCCTGACGATTCATCATTTAGAAAATCTTCAATTTCAGACTGTCTTGAAGAATCATCAAATAAATTATTGTAATTAAGTTCTAAATTGAATTTCTCACAAAGCCTATCTGCAAGATGGTGACAATGAAAACTGTGAAAATCTCCACAAGGTTCTATGCCAATATAGTCATAGCCTAAAAGTAATTCATTTGTATCTTCAGGTTCAACAATTACCTTCTTCAAACATGCATAAAGGCCGACCTCTCCTATATTAGGAAAAGCAGGTTTATAAATTTCAAGAATATCCTGTCTATATTCTTCATCAATATACATTGATAATAAGTGAACATTTTGACAATGCTCAAAGAATTTATGCTTATATTCTAAAGCAGTTTCAATATCGTAAAAGAGGCTGATCCAACCAACCTGATCTTGCAAACTATGTTGATCAGCCCACTTCCGCAAGTTACTCAATTGCAAATTAGACAAATTAAACTGGCTTTGTACATCTTCTATTTTAAAATGTGCATTTTTAACGCATGAATAAGACCAATCGCTAATCAAATGATCATTAATGCAAGAACTGCAAGTACGAATAAATTGATTAGCCCTGTTCAATAATGCATGCTGTTTAAGCCGCAACAAATAATAGCCAGCAAAATAATAGGCCATCCATCAATCCAGCCATTGAAGCTGTTCACGCAGACTCACCACATCACCAATAATCGTCAATGTAGGCGCCTGAATTTGGTATTCACTGACTTTAGATGCAATATCTGCCAATGTCCCGACCACGACTGTTTGTTCAGGTGTCGTCCCTTTAGAAACCAATGCGACAGGCATGTCTGAACGCTGCCCATGCGCGATGAGTTTCTCACAAATTTTTTCTAGACCGACCAAGCCCATATACAGCACAAGCGTTTGATTTTGATAAACCAACTCATTCCAAGGCAGCTCAGGCGAACCTTCTTTCAGATGGCCTGTCAGGAAGCGTACACTTTGCGCATAATCACGATGCGTTAAAGGAATCCCTGCATAAGCCGAACAACCAGATGCAGCAGTAATCCCTGGAACGACTTGGAAGGCAACGCCTGCCGCAAAAAGTTCCTGAATTTCTTCACCGCCGCGGCCAAAGATGAATGGATCTCCGCCTTTTAAACGGCAGACACGTTTGCCTTCACTTGCATATTTCACCAGTAAGGCATTGATGCCTTCTTGCGGAACAGCATGATTAGATCGTGCTTTACCTACGTAAATTTTTTCAGCGTCACGGCGGCAGAGGTCCATAATCGGCTGAGAAACCAAACGGTCATAGATCACCACATCCGCTTGCTGCATTAAACGCAGGGCTTTTAAGGTCAGCAGTTCAGGATCACCCGGCCCTGCACCCACCAAATACACCTCGCCTTTCGGCTGTTTCCATTCCAATATGGCCTGTTCAATCAAACGATTGGCTTCGGTCAAATTGTCATTAAATACCTGCTCTTTGAGCGGGCTTGCATACAAGTCTTCCCAAAAAATACGGCGTTCATCTGGATTGACGATTTTGGCTTTAACAGCTGCACGCCATTGACCTGAGAACTCAGCCAGTTTGCCCATGCCATGCGGAATTGAGCTTTCTAACTGGGTGCGTATTTGGCGCGAGAGTACTGGCGATGTGCCATTGGATGCAACAGAGATGACCAGCGGAGAACGGTCAATAATCGCAGGAACCATAAAACGGCAATGCGGCGGATCATCGACACTATTGACCAAGACATTTTCAGCTTCGCAGGCTTCAAATACCGCCTGATTGACCGCTTTGTCATTGGTTGCTGCAATCACTAAACGAAACTGACGCAGCGCAATGGCATTTTCTTGATAAACCGATTCGTGATAAACCGAGTTGAGATATTGACCTTGGGTTTGATTAACCAAGCTCAATAAATCATCTTCAATTTCGGGTGAACAAACTGTCAGCTGTGCGCCCGCTTTTGCAAGCAGCACAGCCTTTCGATATGCAATTCGACCACCACCAACAATCAGACAAGGTTGCTGCTGCAACTTCAAAGAGATTGGAAAGATATCCACACACGACCTCAATAGTTTAAATCTGATTGTCTTAAGCAATTTTTGTGCACAAATGTATGCACTTTATCGACTATTAATCGATAAATTCAGCACCGCCCATATATGGACGAAGTACTGCTGGAATTTCAATTGAACCGTCTGCACGTTGATAGTTTTCCATCACGGCAAGTAAAGTACGACCAACGGCCAAACCTGAACCATTCAGCGTGTGTACAAACTCAGTTTTCTTTTGGTCAGCACGGTAACGCGCTTTCATACGGCGTGCTTGGAAATCACCCATGCATGAGCAAGATGAAATTTCACGGTAGGTATTTTGACTTGGCACCCAAACTTCTAAATCATAAGTTTTGATTGCGCCAAAGCCCATGTCGCCACCACAAAGTACGACTTTACGGTACGGTAAACCAAGTGCTTGCAAGATTCCTTCAGCATGACCTGTTAACTGTTCCAATGCTTCCATTGACGTTTCAGGTTTTACAATTTGAACCATTTCAACTTTGTCGAATTGATGCTGACGAATTAAGCCACGCGTATCACGACCATACGAACCTGCTTCACTACGAAAACATGGCGTATGCGCTGCATATTTTAATGGCAAACGTTCTGGGTCAATGATTTCATCACGCACGAAGTTGGTTACAGGCACTTCTGCAGTCGGGATCAAGTAGTATTCTTTTTCGCCTTGAAGTTTAAATAAATCTTCTTCAAATTTAGGCAATTGACCTGTACCACGTAAAGAGTCTGCATTGACTAAATACGGTACATAAGCTTCGGTATAGCCATTTTCCAAGGTATGTGTATTTAACATAAATTGGGTAATTGCACGTTGTAAACGCGCTAATGGCCCTTTGAGTACGCTAAAACGAGTACCAGTCAATTTAGTTGCGGTTTCAAATTCTAAACCGCCCATCATTTCACCAAGATCAGTATGGTCTTTGACTTCAAAATCAAACTGACGTGGTGTACCCCATTTTAAAACTTCAACATTGTCATTTTCATCTTTACCTTCTGGCACAGACTCATGAGGTAAATTTGGAATCGATAAAGATTTGGCTTCGAGTTCAGCTTGAAGGTCAGAAAGTGCGAGTTCAGCCGCTTTAATTTCATCGCCAATAGCAGACATACGTGCCATGATTTCAGATGCATCACCGCCAGCTTTTTTAATTTGACCAACTTGTTTTGCACCAGCATTACGTTCAGCTTGTAACGACTCAGTTTTAGACTGAATTTCCTTACGGCGAGCTTCAAGGTCTGCCCACTCTGCTACGTTGAGTTGAACACCACGTTTTGCTAAGGCTAAGTTTACAGCCTCAATATTATTTCTGAGTAATTTCGGGTCGATCATAGCCAATCTTAAGTAAAGAAAAAAACTGGCTATAGTGTAAGCTCTTAACACTCAAAAATACAGTGACCGAGCTTACAGCTGCCCCTTATTAGACCAATAATCTTGCCTCAAATTGTCTTATTTGGTTTCGTAATTTGGCAAACTTGGTAAATATTCAGGTTTAAATAGCCCTTTAGCCATAAAATATGGAAGTTTTAGCTCAGGCATGCCCTCTGCGTAGCTCGCCAATTCATACAGCGGATAAGCAAATACGATCCCGTTCGCGCCATAATAAAAATTATCGCTTAACTGTAGTTTTGAACGTTCAATATCGTGACTATCCAACCACATATAGTTGGCATCAAAAAGTGCGCTAATCACTTTCGCATCTGCACCTTTGACCAAGACATCTTGTAAAGCCAAACGTTTTTTAGCTTTTAAATCAAAATTGACATATTCAACATGAGACATGCCATGAGCAGCATGCGCTGCATAGGTATAGCTTTCGATCGCAAAAGTTGCGATATGTCCCCACTGACTAATATATCGAACAGAAGTGGTACTTTGACTTAAGCCTGCATCCGTCTTGTCCGATAAATCAATTTTTTGATTCGGCTCAGTTGAAAATGCAATCGGATCTGCCTTTTTAATTCGGTCAGTAAAATATTGATTAATCCAATCAACATTGGTTTCAACCGTTTGAATCGTATATTGGGTACAACCTTCCGCATCGCAAGCTTGTGCTTTCGGCAATTGCATCGCAACAGATTTCGATTGAATAAGTGGAATCGCATCAGCGACGACCGCTGGCTTCTGTTCCGTCGTTGCACCTTCAACAGGTTCATTTCGAGGATGACAGGCCGTTAATGACCCAATTAAAACCACAGCTGAAACAGCCCAAGCTATATTATTCATATGATTTTTTTCATCCCAAAATTCCCTATAGCAACAGTCAAAACCACAAGTCACTTCATTTAAGCAACCTGCGAATATCAGCATACTACTAAATTTCACTTAAATTCAGCTTGCTTGCTTTACATTTCTCCATAAAAAAAGCAGACCGATGTCTGCTTTTTTTCGTTCATGAGAATTATTGATCAATAATGTCCGTACCTTTTGGAGGTACAAAGTTAAAGGTTGACGCTGGAATAGACGCATTCACCTTCACATTATTGAAACGTACATTTGTTGTTTGACCTAATGAGTCTTGGAGAATCATTAAGGTTGGTGCATTTTTCGCACCAAAACTAATGGTTAAGCTTTGAAATACGCCATCATCACTTTTTGGATATAAGGTGTAATAAGTTTTTGTCTTATTTGGCTGTGTAATACGATAAGACTTCATGATTTGAGCCGTATTACCCGACAATAATAATGCAGGCGTATTCGCAACTTGGTCATCTAAGCTTTGGCGTACTGCTTGTTGTAGGTCTGGGTCATAGATCCAAACTGTTTTACCTGTAGTCGCAATGGTTTGCTTAGATGGGCTGGTTGTTTCCCAATAGAATTTACCCGGACGCTGAACTTTCATTACCCCAGTAAAAGTCTGGTTCATATGCTGCGCACTTAAACCTTTCTTTTGAGTGGCTTTCGGGTTGGTCACTTTTGTAGTTTGCTGAAAGTTAGCAGTAAAACTTTTAATACCCGATAATTGTTTCACCAAATTGGCAGTTGCCTGCTGCTCCGACGCTGCAACTGGTGCCGCGAATACTGTCGTACTCATAACCGGTGCCAGTGTCGCTGCACCTAATGCCATAGCACAGATGGTTTTACGAAGCATTTTCATAGATTCACCTTTTATATTTGCATCAACGCAATTTGTTAGATGGCTCCATCTTAAACCACTTTCATTGACTAAATTTAGAGAAAATAAGAAGTTTTGTATGGTTATTAATGCAAATTGCTGTTTTTTATTCATCATGATGGAGAAATATAAAGTAAAAAGGCCCTTGATTTGACTCAAATGCCTTTCAAATAATTAAACCATGATTTAGCAATTTCAACATTCCAATTTTCAGTTATTTCCATTGCCACCCAATAGCAGCTCCTGCACCAAAGTCACTTTCAGAGTTGCTGGTTACCCCAATTTTATACACATATTTTTTGTTTTCAGTGACACCACTGAAGCCAAGTGCATAGCCTTGCTCACCGTCCCAAGTCCCCATACCTGCACTGAACATGTTGTAACCTGCATCTGTGGGTTGTGGTAAGGAAGCGATTGCAATGCTTGAAGCCACTGCTGCATAGGTTCGATCTTCGAGTTTTCGCATGTCTCTATTCAATGCGTTTACACGACTATTAGTATAGGCGTTTGCCTGGTTAAGAGTTTGTTGCCCAACTTGGTTCACATAAGTTTTTGCTTCATTCAGGATATAGGTGTCCGCAGCATCCATTACTTCTTTAGAGATCCCATTGGTACCATTTGTTCCTTTAAGGCTGGCCAACCATTGAGTAACGCTGCCTTCAAAACCATTACCAACTGCAACGTCATAAGTACTAAAACCTGTTGCACCAGTCATACCTGTATTACCCATATCGCCTTTTAAGCTAGCGAGCCATTCGGTAATGGTACCGTCAAAACCATTTACTTGCGCAACTTGATAAGCATTATATCCAGTGGCTCCTGTCTCACCTGTTGCTCCAGTATCACCTTTTACACCTTGAATACCTTGCTCGCCCTGTAAACCTTGAAAACCCTGTTCACCTTGTGCTCCAGTATCACCTTTCACACCTTGGATACCTTGCTCGCCCTGTAAACCTTGAAGACCTTGTTCACCTTGCGCTCCAGTATCACCTTTCACACCTTGGATACCTTGCTCGCCCTGTAAACCTTGAAGACCTTGTTCACCTTGTGCTCCAGTATCACCTTTTACACCTTGTGGTCCTTGTGGTCCTTGTGGTCCTTGTGGTCCTTGTGGTCCTTGTGGTCCTTGTGGTCCTTGTGGTCCTTGTGGTCCTTGTGGTCCTTGTGGTCCTTGTGGTCCTTGTGGTCCTTGTGGTCCAGTATGAGGTTTTCCTCCGCCACTATGTCCATAACCATTGCCATTTCCATGACTTGTGTGTCCTTTGCCTCCTGAATGCTGATGTGAATCATTACAGCTACTCGAACAGGTTGAACCACCTAAGGTATGCTCTCCTGAACCGCTAGCCCAAGTGATTGAACCCAATGACAGTAAAATACTCACAGCTAGTAATTTTGGTACAGCTTTAATAGCGATTGAAGTTATTTCACCAAGTTGTAGTGTCTTTTAAAATGCAATTTGTTGGCTTTTATCAGGACAATTCCTTTTCTGATAGTCAGCACCGATAAAAACTGTATTCAATATTTTATTCATGTCCTTATCCTTTTTTTGTATTTGTACTCCTCTATTACGCTCTTTATATTTTGTGATTTAAATCACTATTTATGGTGGTTTATTGCTACATACATCGTTTACAACAATCAAGAAAAATACCTCAAATTTTATTCAGACAAAAAAAACCCGCAAAAAATGCGGGTTTTTTTCTATTAAAGCTTACGCTTCAACAGATACGTAGCGACGACCGAATTGGCCTTTCACTTCGAATTTCACAACGCCGTCAGCAGTTGCAAATAAAGTATGGTCACGGCCCATACCTACATTTACACCAGCGTGGAATTCAGTACCACGTTGACGAACGATGATGTTACCAGCAGTCACAGATTGACCGCCGTAGATTTTAACACCCAACATTTTTGGGTTCGAGTCACGACCGTTTTTAGTCGAACCACCGGCTTTTTTAGTTGCCATGTCTACTTACTCCTCGTAATTAGCCTGAAATAGCTGTAATTTTCAACTCAGTGAACCATTGACGGTGACCTTGTTGTTTACGATAGTGTTTACGACGACGCATTTTGATGATGCGGATTTTGTCGTGACGACCATGGCTAACTACTTCAGCAGTTACTTTAGCGCCAGCTACTACTGGTGCACCAATTTGAATGCTGTCACCGTTAACAAGCATCAACACGTCATCAAAAGTAACAGTTGAGCCAGTTTCAGCTTTCAATAATTCTACTTTAAGGGTTTCACCCTCAACTACACGGTGTTGTTTACCACCGCTTTGGATTACTGCGTACATTTAAGTACTCCAAACATGCCCGTGTTGTCGTGCCGGTAAAGGGATATACCGATCTTAAAACGATCGTCACTGGGGTTTTGCAAAGGCAAAGATTTTAAGGGATAACCCGAAAAACAACAAGTCATTTCCGTAAAATATTAGATGAGTATGCGTTTATTATATAAACAGTGTCATTAAAAGTATTAAAATGAGTGCTCTATTTCACTTATCATGCTTTTGACAAGGTTTGACATAGATTTTTAGCAACAATTCGCTAATATACTCTGGACTGACATCAACAACATGCTGTTCAAACAACATGCTAAAGATAAAAGTCTGTTAAAAAATAAGTACAATACTTCCGCTTGATGAAAAAAATCACTTAAGATTAAGTCAATTGAGTAAGTTCTTATCTGTTATTCATATAACAAATTGCTACACTACGTCTGTAATTCAAAAATTATTGAGGTTTCTCTTCATATGACCATCGACTTTAAGCAAGATATTCTCGCGCCTGTTGCTACTGACTTTGCTGCGATGGACAAATTTATTAATGAAGGGATCACATCTAAAGTTGCCTTGGTCATGGCAGTCAGTAAACATGTAGTCGAAGCAGGCGGTAAACGCATGCGTCCCATTATGTGCTTACTTGCAGCAAAGGCTTGTGGCGCAGAAGATTTAGAAAAACACCGTAAACTTGCAGCAATTATTGAAATGCTACATACCGCAACCTTGGTACATGACGACGTAGTCGATGAATCGGGTTTACGCCGTGGCCGCCCAACCGCAAATGCGACATGGAATAATCAAACTGCCGTACTTGTGGGTGATTTTTTGATTTCTCGCGCTTTTGATTTATTGGTGGATCTAGACAGCAAAGTATTACTCAAAGACTTTTCAACGGGTACCTGTGAAATTGCTGAAGGTGAAGTTTTACAACTTCAATCACAACACCAACCCGAAACTACTGAACAAACCTATTTAGATATTATTCACGGTAAAACTTCGCGTTTATTTGAGCTCGCTACCGAAGGTGCAGCGATTCTGACTGGTACACCAGAGTACCGTGAACCGCTTAGAAAATTTGCCGGACACTTTGGAAATGCCTTTCAAATTATTGACGATATTTTAGATTACACCTCAGATGCTGAAACATTAGGTAAAAATATTGGCGATGATTTGATGGAAGGTAAACCAACTTTACCTTTAATCTCTGCCTTAAAGAATACCACTGGCGAAGAACATGACATTATTCGCCGCAGTATTGCCACAGGTGGTACGGCAGATTTAGAGCGTGTTATTCAGATTGTACAAAGCTCTGGGGCGCTTGATTATTGTAGCCAACGAGCGACTGAAGAAACTGAGGCAGCACTAGCCGCTTTAGCAGCGCTACCAGATACTGAATATCGTCAAGCTTTAATCAACCTCGCAAACTTGGCATTACACCGAATTCAATAATTAACAATATTCATCGTAATTCCCCTTGCCTATGCATATAAAACTGAATGATATCTTTTTGACCATGCAGCAACAGCTCGATACCCCTCGGGCTGTGCTGGATGAAAACTTGCTGATCGAATTGGTCAACCGAATTCGACCAGAAGATACAAAAAATACCGACGAAATTAAGAAAAAATTTCAGGCTTTCATCCAAGCTTTACTCATCACGCCAGATGCAGCCTCTACCCTGCAAAGCTTTGTTCTAAACCTCATTAGCCGATATAAACAAACCAGTTTATATGCGGACACGGGTATTTTGTCTCTCGATGGTTTTTGGGGACAACTGTTCCAACGTCTTGGCGCACATTTTCTTCCCCTGATCAATGACGAAACTCAACTACAAGATTTAGTCCGTCGAGTTTTTTATCGTCATAGCGACAAATATTGGCTCGACAGTATTGATGATCAGCAATGGATGCAGCTCTTTCGATTGTTTAACCAAGGTCATAGCAATCAGGAAGAAAAAAAGAAAATTCGCCGTGAATTAATTAAGGCCATTACCGTTTTGTCTTATCGGGTGAGTGGTATTGGCTTATATCCTGAATTTATTAATGCGCAGCCTGAACTGACCGAATATGAATCGCCTTTTTTGGTGCAAAACCGTGAAATAAACGATTTTATTCAACAGTATAAAAAGCTCCATCAAAGTGCTGAAGAAATGAGTGCCGTGCTACCGCCGGATGCTTCTCAAGCGTTGGTGATGCTGGAACAATGTCGTGATGTGGTGCTGAAGATTCGGCGTGCGACCAAACGAATTGGCGTAAGTGTCAGCCTGACTTACTTATTGTCGCTTTTAGAACAGTGTTTAGATCGCTTAGAAATCTTACTCAACCTGATTGTTGAAGAAGATGATGTCCGCTATGTTTCTATGGGTAGTTTACTCAGTGATGTGACGTCAGCGATTTATAGCGAACGCAGTGTGCGCGATTTGCTCGCCACCAATAGTGAATTGGTTGCCCTACAAGTCACCGAAAATGCAAGTAAAACTGGCGAACACTATGTAAGTACGGACAAACAAAGCTTTATGAGCATGTACCGATCTGCGGCAGGTGCCGGCGTGATCATTGCATGTATGGCAACACTAAAAGTGCTGATGACCCGTGTCACCATGGCACCGCTCATGCAAGCCATTTCATATAGTCTGAACTACTCTTTCGGCTTTATGCTGATTCATGTCTTACATTTTACGGTTGCTACCAAACAGCCTGCGATGACAGCTGCCGCACTTGCCTCAACGGTTCAGCATCGTAAAGGCTCGAAAATGGCTCAGATTGCCGAACTTGCCGCGCTGATTATTAATATTATCCGCACCCAGTTTATTGCAATTTTAGGCAACATCAGTATTGCGATTCCTGTTGCAGCGCTGATTGCCCTCAGTTGGGACATGGCTTTACATGAACCTTTAATGAATCATGCAAAAGCAGCCAAAACATTACACGACCTTAACCCATTCACTTCTCTCGCTGTCCCACATGCTGCGATTGCTGGGGTATGTTTGTTTTTATCGGGTTTGATTGCCGGTTACTTTGACAACATGGCGGTCTATCGCAAAGTTGGACCACGAATTCAAGCGCATCCAAAGTTAAAACGCATCATGGGTCAAGACAGACTGGATAAGTTTGCCGCTTACATTGAACGAAACTTAGGTGCTTTGGCGGGTAACTTCTTATTCGGGATCATGCTGGGTAGTATGGGCACAATTGGTTATATCTTAGGTTTACCTTTAGATATTCGCCATATTGCCTTCGCATCGGCTAACTTTATTCAAGGCCTCATCAATATCAATGGTTCGCCAGACATTGGCTTAATCATTGTGTCATTCTTAGGGGTTATTCTGATCGGTCTGACTAACTTATTCGTCAGTTTCACGTTAACAATTATTGTGGCACTACGGGCTCGTCGCGTAAGATTTGAACAATGGAAACCCCTGGCTAAATTGGTGATGACTCATTTTCTAACTCGACCAAGTGACTTTTTCTGGCCACCGAAAACCCCACTTGAAGTTGAAGATGGCACACAAGCCAGTAAGAACAATCATTAGCAGATTTGTGTTTTATTTTAGTAAGATGTAAATGAACACAAAAAATAAAATCAGTATGATTTACACAGACTTGAAATAAAGTGTACTGATGAGTACACTTTAGTCCATTAATTAACCGAGCTCGAACCGGTTAAAATGACAAGGAATAAAATATGCCACGAACGCTACTGTTTGTTGGTTTTTTTGCATTAATTATCAGTGTGTTGTCGCTTTATTCTAGCCATTTAAATCTAATAGATTTAAATATCGTGGAATGGATGAGTCAGCACCGTATTGCTGTTTTTAATCAAATTGCCATCGGACTTTCGGCGCTAGGCGGCATGCCTTTTGTATTATTTTTCACCACGCTATGGTGTTTACACTTTGCGTGGTATAAAAAATACACAGAGATTGTTTTTATCAGTATAGGGATCTTTGGAAGTATCGGCCTTGCATGGTTGCTTAAATTTACGTTCACCAGACCGCGTCCCCCAGAAATGTACCATCTTGTAGCGTCTTACGGGAGTTCATTCCCAAGCGCACACAGTTGTTATGCTGCATCGCTTGCGTGTCTTATGATCTTGATTTACCGACAACATGCTCAACATCGCTTGATCACCATTTTGGCATTGTTATGGATGCTGTGTATGGGTGTTTCGCGAGTATATGTTGGGGTTCATTTTCCGACAGATGTCTTATCCGGTTGGAGCATAAGTTTTATTTGGATCGCGCTACTTTATTTGAGTTACATCAAAATCAGTAAAGCGTAAACAAATGAATAATTTAGATAAATATCTAATTGAGGTGGAACAATGATGTCTGCAAAGCTTTGGGCTCCCGCCCTGACTGCTTGCGCATTGGCAACAAGTATTGCACTTGTTGGTTGTAGCAAAGATCCTAAAGATGCACAGCAAGCTGCTGCTGCACAGCAAATGCCACCAACTGAAGTCGGTGTCATTGTTGCCCAACCGCAAAGCGTTGAACAATCTGTTGAACTTTCCGGCCGTACATCTGCCTATGAAATTTCAGAAGTACGTCCACAAACCAGTGGTGTAGTACTGAAACGTCTATTTGCAGAAGGCAGTTATGTTCGCGAAGGACAAGCCTTGTACGAGATCGACTCGCGTACAAACCGTGCTTCAGCTGACAGTGCTCGTGCTGCTTTAACACGTCAACAAGCAAACCTAAACGTGTTACGTGTTAAAGAAGGTCGTTACCGTCAGCTTGTTGGCTCAAATGCGATTTCTAAACAAGAATACGACGATATTGTTGCTCAAGTTAAACTGGCTGAAGCAGATGTTGCTGCATCTCAGGCAGAACTTAAAAATGCAGAAATTAACTTAGGTTACTCAACTGTACGTGCGCCAATTTCAGGTCAAACCAACCGTTCAACAGTGACAGCGGGTGCTTTAGTTACTGCATCTCAGGCTGATCCATTAGTCACAATTCAACGTCTTGATCCAATGTACGTTGACATTAACCAATCAAGTGCTGAACTTCTTCGTCTACGCCAACAGTTAAGCAAAGGCAACTTAGACAGCAGTAATAACACCAAAGTGAAATTACGTCTTGAAGATGGTAGCGAATACCCAATTGAAGGTCGTCTTGCATTCTCTGATGCAAGTGTGAACCCTGATACAGGTACGGTTACCCTTCGTGCTGTGTTCTCTAACCCGAACCATTTATTGCTTCCGGGTATGTTTGCCAATGCTCGCATCGTTCAGGGTGTGATTCCAAACGCTTACCTCATTCCACAAGCTGCTATTACACGTACCCCTACAGGTCAAGCAATGGCAATGATTGTGAATGCAAAAGGTGCTGTTGAATCTCGCCCTGTAACCACTGTTGGTACACAAGGTTCGAATTGGATCGTGACTCAAGGCTTGAATACTGGCGATAAAGTGATTGTTGACGGTATTGCGAAAGTTAAGCCAGAGCAACAAGTTGTAGCCAAACCGTATCAACCTCAGGCTGCTGCACCTCAAGGTGCTCAACAACCTGCTGCAGCAAAAGAACAAGGTAAAGCAACAGAACAAGCAGCGCCTAAAACTGAACAAAAAGCTACTTCAAACGCATAAGGAGTAGACTGAATGGCTCAATTCTTTATTCATCGCCCCATTTTTGCGTGGGTGATTGCATTGGTAATTATGCTAGCGGGTGTACTCACGCTATCAAATATGCCAATTGCACAGTATCCGACCATTGCGCCGCCAACGGTTTCAATCTCTGCGACTTACCCTGGTGCATCTGCAGAAACAGTTGAAAACACCGTAACCCAAATCATTGAACAACAAATGAATGGTTTGGATGGCTTACGTTATATTTCGTCAAACAGTGCGGGTAACGGTCAGGCATCTATTACATTGAACTTTGAACAAGGGATCGATCCAGATATCGCCCAAGTTCAAGTCCAAAACAAACTCCAGTCTGCGACAGCGCTATTACCTGAAGATGTACAGCGTCAAGGTGTAAAAGTCACCAAATCTGGCGCAAGCTTCCTACAAGTTGTAGCATTCCACTCACCGTCGGGCAAGTTGACTGCGGACGACATTAAGGACTATGTAAACTCGAATATTTCTGAACCTCTCAGCCGTGTGGCAGGTGTAGGTGAAGTCCAAGTATTCGGTGGTTCTTATGCGATGCGTATTTGGCTAGATCCAGCCAAAATGGCAAACCTGAAAGTTACACCGAGTGATGTGGCTGCGGCTATCCGTACACAGAATGCTCAGGTTGCTGTTGGTCAGTTAGGCGGTGCGCCTGCAACTGAAGGTCAAGTACTGAACGCGACAGTTACAGCACAAAGTTTGTTGCAAACACCAGAGCAGTTTAAAAACATTTTCCTGCGTAACAGTAGTGATGGTGCTCAAGTACGTTTAGGTGATGTTGCACGTGTTGAATTAGGTGCTGACAACTATCAGTTCGACTCTAAGTTCAACAACAAACCTGCTGGTGGTGTAGCGATCAAACTAGCAACTGGTGCAAACGCATTAGATACAGCCGAAGCTGTTGAAGCACGTTTAAAAGAACTACGTCCAAACTACCCTGAAGGTTTAAAAGACACGCTTGCATTTGATACGACTCCATTCATTAAGTTATCGATTGAAAGTGTTGTACATACCCTTGTAGAAGCCGTGATTCTTGTATTCTTTGTGATGTTCTTATTCTTACAGAACTGGCGCGCAACGATTATTCCGACATTGGCTGTACCTGTAGTGGTATTGGGTACTTTTGCTGTCATTAACATGTTTGGTTTCTCGATCAACACACTCACCATGTTCGCGATGGTACTGGCGATTGGTCTCCTCGTGGATGATGCGATTGTTGTCGTAGAGAACGTTGAACGTGTCATGGTTGAAGATCATCTTGACCCCGTGACTGCAACTGAAATCTCAATGAAACAGATCTCGGGTGCCTTAATCGGTATTACCTCTGTGTTAACCGCTGTATTCGTGCCGATGGCATTCTTCGGTGGTACGACAGGTGTAATTTATCGTCAGTTCTCAATCACGCTGGTAACAGCAATGATTCTGTCATTGATTGTAGCATTGACCTTTACCCCTGCCCTATGTGCGACCATGTTGAAACAACATGATCCAAACAAACCTGAAAGCAACAATATCTTTGCCCGTTTCTTCCGTTGGTTTAACAGCTCTTTTGATAAAGTTGCGCATAAATACCAAGGCGGCGTGAACTTCATGACACACCACAAGATTTTCTCTGGTGTGATTTATGCAGTTGTAATCGGCTTATTAGTGCTTTTATTCCAAAAGTTACCATCATCATTCTTACCTGAAGAAGACCAAGGTGTTGTAATGACACTGGTACAGTTACCACCGAATGCCTCACTTGAGCGTACGGATAAAACTGTCACTGCAATGACCGATTACTTCCTGAAAAACGAAGAAAAATATGTCGATTCTGTATTCAGTGTTGCCGGTTTCTCGTTCACAGGTGTAGGTCAAAACGCAGGTCTTGCATTCATCAAGTTAAAAGATTGGGAAGACCGTACATCACCTGAATCTCAAGTGGGTGCGATTATTCAACGTGGTATGGCATTGAACATGATCGTGAAGGATGCTTCATACATCATGCCAATCCAATTACCAGCAATGCCTGAATTGGGTGTAACTGCCGGCTTCAACTTGCAGTTAAAAGCTTCTGCAGGTCAAACTCATCAACAACTTATCGATGCCCGTAATATGGTACTCGGTATGGCTGCTCAAGATAAACGCCTCATGGGTGTTCGTCCTAACGGTCAAGAAGATACACCACAGTACAAAATCACGATTGACCAAGCTCAAGCTGGTGCTATGGGTGTGAGTATTTCTGAGATTAACACCACAATGGGTATGGCATGGGGTGGTTCTTACATCAATGACTTCGTTGACCGTGGTCGTGTGAAGAAAGTCTATGTACAAGGTGAAGCTGCGGCACGTATGATGCCTGAAGACCTGAGCCAGTGGTATGTCCGTAACAACCAAGGCACAATGGTACCATTCTCGACCTTCGCTACTGGCGAATGGACTTATGGTTCACCACGTCTTGAACGTTATAACGGTATCGCATCTGTGAACATTCAAGGTTCACCGGGTGTAGGTGTAAGTTCGGGCGACGCGATGAAAGCGATGGAAGAAATTGTACAAAAACTTCCTTCGATGGGCGTTCAAGGCTTTGACTATGAATGGACTGGTTTATCTCTAGAAGAACGTGAGTCTGGCGCACAAGCACCATTCCTATACGCACTTTCATTGTTAATCGTCTTCCTATGTCTTGCTGCCTTGTATGAAAGCTGGTCTATTCCGTTCTCAGTATTACTGGTTGTACCATTAGGTGTATTGGGTGCGTTATTACTGACTTTCCTTGGAATGGTGTTCTTCAAAAATCCAAACTTGGCGAATAACATTTACTTCCAGGTGGCTATTATTGCCGTCATTGGTTTGTCCGCGAAGAATGCGATCTTGATCGTAGAATTCGCCAAAGAACTTCAAGAAAAAGGTGAAGATCTGTTTGACGCAACATTGCATGCCGCTAAAATGCGTCTACGTCCAATTATCATGACCACTTTAGCCTTTGGTTTTGGTGTACTTCCGCTTGCCCTTTCTTCGGGTGCAGGTGCAGGTAGCCAGCACTCTGTAGGTTATGGTGTATTGGGTGGCGTAATCAGTTCTACCCTACTTGGTATCTTCTTTATTCCTGTGTTCTACGTATGGATCCGAAGTATCTTTAAGTACAAACCAAAACAACAAAATAATCAGGAGCATTTATCGTGATGCAAAATGTATGGTCTATTGCAGGTCGTAGCATTGCGGTTTCTTCACTTGCGCTTGCTTTGGCTGCCTGCCAAAGCATGCGTGGTCCAGAGCCGGTTGTTCAGACCAATATCCCCGAAAGCTACACAGCAAGTGCTTCTGGTACTTCTGTTGCTGAACAAGGATATAAAGATTTCTTTGCTGACCAACGTCTGGTACAAGTTCTTGACTTAGCTTTAGCCAATAACCGTGACCTACGTACGGCTGCTTTAAATATTGAACGTGCACAGCAACAGTATCAAATCACTGCCAATGGTCAATTACCAACCATTGGTGCAAGTGGTAGTGTACTTCGTCAAGACACGTTGAATACACAAAAGCCTATCACCTCTTATAATGTCGGTTTAGGTGTCACTGCTTATGAACTTGATTTTTGGGGTCGTGTACGTAGCTTAAAAGACAATGCTTTAGACAGTTACCTTGCAACTGCAAGTGCCCGTGATGCAACACAAATTGCGTTGATCGGTCAAGTGGCTCAAGCATGGTTAAACTATGCATACGCTAACTCAAACTTGAAGCTTGCAGATCAAACCTTAAAGGCTCAGCTTGAATCTTACAACCTGAACAAAAAGCGTTTTGATGTCGGTATTGACAGTGAAGTTCCTGTTCGTCAGGCTCAAATTTCTGTAGAAACTGCACGTAATGATGTTGCGAACTACAAAACTCAAATTGCTCAAGCGCAAAACTTATTGAACCTATTAGTGGGTCAACAAGTACCTGCGAACTTGCTGCCGAACCAACGTGTCAATCGAATTACTTCGACCAATACCATTGGTTCAGGTATTCCAAGTGACTTGTTGAACAACCGTCCAGATGTCCGTGCAGCTGAATATAAACTGTCTGCTGCCGGTGCGAACATTGGTGCAGCTAAAGCACGTCTGTTCCCTACGATTAGCCTGACAGGTTCTGCGGGTTATGCTTCAACGGACTTAGGTGATCTATTTAAATCAGGCAACTTTGTATGGTCTGCTGGCCCTAGCCTAGATATTCCAATCTTCGACTGGGGTACACGTCAGGCCAATATTAAAGTTTCTGAAACTGACCAGAAAATTGCATTGTCTGATTATGAAAAATCAGTTCAGTCAGCTTTCCGTGAAGTAAATGATGCGCTTGCAGTTCGCCAAAACATTGGTGACCGTATTGCAGCACAGCGCCGTTTAGTTGATGCAACCAATACAACCTACAAACTGTCAAATGCCCGCTTCCGTGCTGGTATTGATAGCTACTTAACTGTACTTGATGCGCAGCGTGCATCTTATGCAGCTGAGCAAGGTTTGTTGTTGCTTGAACAAGCAAATCTCAACAATCAAGTTGAATTGTATAAAACACTTGGTGGTGGTATCAAAGCCAACACTTCTGATGCTGTGCAATACCAACCTTCTACTGCTGAGCGTAAAGCTGCATCAAAACAATAATTTGATTTAGCCTAGCCCGTAATATTTGAAAAGCTCACTTCGGTGGGCTTTTTCATTTTTAGATCGGAGCTACAAAATAAAAATGAACATATTGCTTTTTGTTGAAGAGTTTCCTATCTTCAATTCACCTTTTTATATTGATAACTAAAAATGCTTTTAAGTAATCTTGAATCTGTTCCGGGTCATACCATTACACAACAACTTGATGTCGTTTATGGCAGTACTGTCCGCAGTAAACATGTTGGTCGTGACTTTATGGCTGGCCTAAAAAATATCGTGGGTGGTGAACTCAAAGGTTATACAGAACTACTCGAAGAATCCCGTCAAGAAGCTATGAGCCGTATGATTAATAAAGCACGTGCCTTAGGCGCGAATGCAGTCGTCGGTATCCGTTTTTCAACCTCAAATATTGCTCAAGGCGCCTCTGAATTATTTGTGTATGGCACGGCAGTTCGCGTAGAAGCCAACTCAGCAAAACTACCAGACCCATTTCCAACTCAGGACTAAGTCATGGATGCCTTTATTTTTAAAGTCCTGATCTTTGTGGTGCTCTTTTGTATTGGTTGGGGCTTCGGTCGCCATATCGAACAAAAGCATCTCAAAGAACTCGAAGCTCAAGAAAAGCGATTGGCGCATATTCGCATAGACAACAACCGCTTTAAAACTACTGAACAATTCGGACAACTGATTTCAAGTAATGTAGTGATTTCACATGATTATTTTAAATATGTGATTGCCAATATTCAGAACTTCTTTGGCGGACGTTTAACCAGTTATGAAAGCATCGTTGATCGGGCACGTCGTGAAGCCGTGGTGCGTTTAAAGCAAGAAGCTGAAAAGATGGGCGCAACGCAAATTATGGGCCTGCGTTTAAGCACCACTGAGTTGGGTATGCAAGGCGGCATGGTCGAAGTCTTTGCGTATGGGACAGCAATTCAAAAGAGAGACATCTGATCTCTCTACTTCTCCCCAATTCATTTTTACTATTTAATTTACTTTACACAATGTGTTTTCAAACTCTTCATAACTCACATTTTCATTGCGACAAACTTTAAAACAAACTTCATTAAATTTCTTTTCATCAATATTTGGATCATGATAACTAAATGCAACATCTCCAGCATAAGCACGTGCCAGATCTTGCACCACAATGTCAGCTTTACATCCATATAAAGTTGGACATGCCTCTAATGTTCCTTCGTAATACTCTTTACACTGAGTCGGTTCGACATCCACCTTATTGGGTTTTTGCATCGACACATTTAAACCATTTTCATTCATTAGAAGAAAATATTGAAGTTTTCTAAATGGTTTTAAGTCAATCTCGAGTCCCGAATGATTGATACGAGCCAATTGATCTTTGTAAGAATTATGATCATCTGAGATTAACTCTGCATTACCAGCTTTGTCGATTTTGATAAAGCTATAGTTGACAGGCATATATGCGCCACTCCCCTTATGTGCAATCACTTCGATCAAATGATCTTTCGCAATAAATGCTCCTGTAAATACAGTCGATTCAACACTGGTCAGCAACTTACCTTTCACTAAAATACAATATCCAAAACATTGATCTTTGAGTCTAGCTTGATCGCCTTTAAAATCATCAACAGGATGAAATTCAGCTCGCCATTTAAAATCACCAATTTTATTCGAGCTATAAGGTAATTTATCAACATCTGAATCTTGAGGATTTTGACTATAATACTCAGACTTCAATAATCCTTTTTCATCAAATAGTGCTTCGATCGGTAACCACCCCTCGTTCGGTCCTCGTATTACAACTTCTGCACTCGCCGCTTCAACATTAGGTTCAATCTCAACAGATTCAGTAACTGGTTCTGATACAGTTCCTATTTCTTTTTCAGGCTTTTCGAGTGTTGAGTTGTGCTCAATTTTTTGAGTTTTCTGTTTAAAATAAAAATAAGCCACCGTACCAATTACACCAATGATTGCGCACAAAATGATGGCTATTCCCCATTTGTTAAAATTATTCTTTTTCATTTCTTATAATCTCGATACTCATTAAAAAAGTCACTGTTAAGAGTGACTTTTAAACAATTTAAACTTGTTAAAACTTACTTCACTTTGGTTTTACGAATCATTTTATACAACGTTGTCGGTGATAAACGTGACACCCAAACTCCGAGCTTTTCTTTAGAACCACCCACCACGATGTATTCTTCCCCTCGTTGCAAAGATTGCACTACTGCTTCGGCAAACTCATTGGCTTCTAGACCATTTTCAATGGCTTCATCCTGATGCCCTTGTGGCTTGCCGGCACCATTGAGTGCATTAAATGAAACATTGGTTTTGACAAATCCGGGGAATATCACCGATACGCCCACCCCTTGATCCGCAACTTCCGCACGTAGACTGTTCGCCCACATATGAATGGCAGCTTTTGCAGCAGAATAGGTCGCGCGGTACTGTGTCCCTAAGAGGCCTGCAACACTTGAGACAAAAGCAATTCGACCAGACTTTTGTGCTAAAAATGTCGGTAAAACGGTTTTGGTTAAATAGACTTGCGAAAAATAATCTACTTCCATGATGGCACGTTCAGTTTGCATAGTCGTATCCGTAATCAATGCACGCTGACTCAATCCCGCATTATTGATTAGCCAATCAATTCGGCCTTTATGCGCAAGGACTTGTTCATAAGCATGGCGAACTTGTTCTTCATTGGTAATGTCTGCACACACTGAAAGATGCTGATCTGGATGTAATAATGAAACCCGGACTTTTTCCAACTCTTCAAAACGACGTGCGGTCAAAATGACCTGTGCCCCTTGCAAAGCACATTCTTTCGCTAAAGCTTCACCCAAACCTGAAGATGCCCCAGTAATCCATACCACTTTTCCGTTCAAATCATCACGTTTTGCCATTTTGACATCCTTTTAAATAACTAATTTATTCATTTATATGTATTTTATGCTTTATGTAGTACAGGCTCATTGCTCAAAAACACCATAAAATGATCAAAGTACTGACTCATCGATTGTGCATCATAAATTTTGCCGAGTTTATCGAAGCGTTTATATCCGAGTTGCGTGGTGAGATTGATGACACCGGTTAAAGTTTTATCCACCACCATATTAAATTTCAGCATTTTTTTTGGTTCACGCACCAAATGCGTCACCCCTGCATCGACCACTTGCGTGAATGCTTTCAACGCGAGCGGCACATATTGGTTTTGCCCGTCTTTCATCTGACTGACAAAGCCTAGCAAGTCATTCGCTAGAGAGGCATCGATCGGGTAATGCATAAAATGCTGACCATCTTCGCTATAAAAACGTCCATATAAATAATTCACCATCGGTACAAGGCGGTCATTGCCGAAAAAAGACACAGACCACGGCATATATTTACGGGTCGTTTCACGTATTTGCTGAATAATTTTTTCGGATTCATTGTCTCCAGACTTATTCATGCGCGCCATTTGACCAAAAACTTGATCTAAAATTTCACATGCAATATCCGCTAGATTATCCCCTAAGGCTTTGGACTGACTTTCTGTTTCACCTGCATTAAGTTTTTGATGAATCGTCTCAAAACGTTGATATGTCGTAGGTTGAATCTTTAAAGAAATAGAATAAGTCATTTGATATTGCTCCTTTTATCTTAGTTTTGGGATCAATGGATACTTCTTATCTTAGGTCCTATCATACGGACTCTTTTATTTACTGCCAAATCCTAAAAGTTAACATTCGCCCAACATCCCTAATTCACCATTTTTTTTGCTACAATAGATCTAATTTTTTATCCACTTTTGATCTGTTTAGACTATGACTGATTCAGCGCAAAATATTGCTACGACCTACGATCCGACCGAGATCGAAAAAAAATGGTACAAGACTTGGGAAGAGAGAGGCTACTTCAAGCCATCTCAAAAAGGTGATTCATTCTGTATTATGATTCCGCCACCAAACGTCACTGGTAGCTTGCACATGGGTCATGGTTTCAACAATGCCATTATGGATGCGTTGACTCGTTATAACCGTATGTCTGGCAAAAATACCCTTTGGCAGCCGGGTACCGACCACGCAGGTATCGCAACGCAAATGGTTGTTGAACGTCAGCTTGGCGCAGAAGGCATCAGCCGTCACGACCTTGGCCGTGAAAAGTTCATCGAAAAAGTGTGGGAATGGAAAGAACAATCTGGCGGTAACATTACCCGTCAAATTCGTCGTCTAGGCTCATCTGTAGACTGGTCTCGTGAACGCTTCACCATGGACGAAGGTTTATCAAATGCTGTGAAAGAAGTATTTGTTAAGCTACATGAAGAAGGCTTAATTTACCGTGGTAAACGCCTAGTCAACTGGGACCCTAAACTACAAACTGCCCTTTCTGACTTAGAAGTTGAGTCTGATAAAGAAGAAGCAGGTTCATTGTGGCACTTCAAATATTTCTTTGAAGACAAATCAATCCGCACGCACGACGGTAAAGATCACATCGTGGTTGCAACAACTCGTCCTGAAACATTGCTTGGCGATACAGCAGTTGCGGTTGCGCTTGATGATGAACGCTATGCGGCGCTTGTGGGTAAAAACATTATCCTGCCAATTACAGGCCGTGCTGTTCCAATCGTTAAAGACGAATATGTAGACAAAGAATTTGGTACAGGCTGTGTGAAAATCACCCCTGCGCACGACTTCAATGACTATGAAGTGGGCAAACGCTGTGAACTTCCAATCATCAACATTTTCAACAAAAATGCGGAAGTGTTGAGCGATTTTGAATATATCGCAAAAGCGGGCGAGCAAATTTCTAAAACTATTCCTGCACCTGCGGACTACATTGGTTTAGAACGTTTTGAAGCACGTAAAAAATTGGTTGCTCAAGCGGAAGCTGAAGGCTGGTTAGACCAAATTCAACCATATACCTTGAAGCCACCTCGTGGTGACCGTTCAGGCGTGATCGTTGAGCCACTTCTAACAGACCAATGGTATGTGAAGATCGCTCCTCTTGCTGAGCCTGCAATCAAAGCTGTAAAAGATGGCGAGATTAAATTCGTTCCTGAGCAATACAGCAACATGTACATGGCGTGGATGAACAACATTCAAGACTGGTGTATTTCACGTCAATTGTGGTGGGGTCACCGTATCCCTGCTTGGTACGATGCTGAAGGCAATGTATTTGTCGGTCGCGACGAAGCTGAAGTTCGTGCGAAAAATGGCATTGCACCTGAAGTTGAATTGAAACAAGACGAAGACGTGCTTGATACATGGTTCTCTTCTGGTCTTTGGACATTCTCAACTTTAGGTTGGACTGGCGACGCAGCGAAAGATAAAGAAAACTATTTCTTAAATACTTTCCACCCAACTGATGTGCTTGTGACTGGCTTTGACATCATCTTCTTCTGGGTTGCCCGCATGATCATGATGACCATGCACTTCATGAAAAATGAAGACGGCACACCGCAAGTTCCGTTCAAAACTGTGTACGTTCACGGTTTGGTACGTGATGGCGAAGGTCAGAAGATGTCTAAATCTAAGGGCAACGTGCTTGACCCATTAGATTTGATTGACGGTGTTGATCTTGAAACTTTAGTACAAAAACGTACCACAGGTTTGATGAACCCGAAACAAGCCGCGAAGATTGAAAAATCGACCCGTAAAGAATTCCCTGAAGGTATTCAATCTTACGGTACAGATGCTGTTCGTTTCACATTCTGTGCGCTTGCAAACACAGGTCGTGACATCAAGTTCGACATGAAACGTGTTGAAGGTTACCGTAACTTTGCCAACAAAATCTGGAACGCTACCCGTTTCGTGATGATGAACTGCGAAGAGCAAGTGATTGGTCAAGAAGTACGTCAAGACCTTTGGGAATTGCCTGAACAATGGATCGTGAGCCGTCTGCAAAAAGCGGAACAAGTGGTGCAAACAGCATTTGCGACTTACCGTTTAGACTTGGCTGCACAAGCGATTTACGAGTTCATTTGGAATGAATACTGTGACTGGTATGTCGAGCTGACTAAGCCTGTTCTAAATGATGAAAACGTATCAGTTGAGCGTAAAGCTGAAGTACGTCGTGTTCTTCTTGCTGTAATGGAAGCATCTTTACGTTTGGCTCATCCGTTGATGCCTTACCTAACAGAAGAAATTTGGCAAACGCTTGCGCCGAAACTGAACATTTCTGGCGAAACAATCATGTTGGCTCAGTACCCTGTTGCGGATGAAGCGAAAATCAACGAACAAGCTGAAGCAGATATGCAATGGCTGCAAGGTTTGATTGGTGCGGTACGTAATATCCGTGGTGAGATGGGCTTAGGTAATGCTCGCTTGTTGCCTGTTCTTCTGCAAAACACGACTGATGCTGAAAAAGCACAAATTGCTCGTATTGAACCGTTGTTTAAAGCATTGGCAAAAGTTGAAAGCATTACCTTCCTAGCTGATGCTGAACAACCGCCATTGTCTTCTTCTTCTGTCGTCGGTCATGTGTCTGTATTTGTTCCAATGAAAGGTTTAATTGACCCGAAAGCGGAATTAGGTCGTTTACAGAAAGACTTAGACAAGGTTCAAAAACAGCATGACCAAATTGCAACTAAACTTGCGAACGAAGGTTTTGTGGCGAAAGCACCTGCGGCTGTAGTTGAAGGTGAGAAAGTGAAACTTGCTGAGTTTGCTGACCAGTTAGCGAAGATTAATGCGAATATGGAGCAGATTGCGGCGCTTTAATGTGTTGCTTATTTGACTTTTATTCTGTAAAAAGAAGCCTTTAGGGGCTTCTTTTTTTACAATTATGAACATAGATTATTTAATAAAAGATATTTTTAAAAGAAAAGGGATACTTCATACCGTAGATATTCAAATATTTATTGAAACAATTTTAAAACAATATCTCGAATACAAAGATATTGCATTTGAAGAATATGTTGAAGTTAATGAATTAATTTACAACATAATTACAGATGAAAATATTGATGATATAAGTGGGCCTGTAGCTATAAATTTTGCTGTATTCCCAAATGAAATTATATTAAAAGAAAGTAAAAACTTAGATCCTAAAAAGTTTATTGAATATGAAAAAAATATTTCAACCTATGTAGAATCTACATCAAAGATGTTGAATAGCTTTCTTAACAAAAACCATTTGAAATCTTTAGTTATATTAACTTTATTAGATGATAGTGAAATTAATGAATTAAATGAAAGATTTTCACATATTTTAGATTTTTATCATAAAAATGTGGTTTTTTTAGGTACTTCTTTCTTAAACTCCCTGATAGAGCAAATTCCATCGGATTTAGAGGCACTAACTAACAAACTTTTTTCAATTAAGATTAGGGTCTGTTGACATTTGTTGATTAAAAAAATAGCGAGATAGTAAAATTAAATCGCCAAACCCAATTTTACACTCGCTATGCCTCGAACAATGCTAAATGATCAACACTGGTCCAAGTTACTTG
>NZ_VPCB01000005.1:0-3818 GCF_013418435.1 Acinetobacter sp. YH12142
AAGTATTTGGATTGTCACTGCTTGCTCCAAAGTTAACATGTTGAGCAGTCCAAAATGACCGCTATATTAACCAAGGGGGTCAGTTTTTAAATGCCATTAGGGGGTCATTTTTACACTGCCGCTAACAATTTAATTTGCTATATATATTTTTTATGTATTTTAAAACTTTATTTTTGATATAAAATTTACCAAAATTCAAATGTAATATTTTGTAAATGGTGTGATAAAACTCGATTTTTGCAGACTAAAGCTGACTGATTTACATAAAGAAAACAAAAAGTGATCTAAAGGCGTGTAATTTAGAATATTCGATTAAAAAAAACCTGCTTAAAAAGCAGGTCATTGATTTAGAAAAATGAAGTCACTTAAGCAAAAATATTACAAGCTGCAGATGCTAGAATCCATAAAATCACCACTGCAACGATAGGCTCTACAATTTTTGACCAAGTTGGTACTTGTACTTCAGTTGTCACGTCATCTTGCGTATGTTGTTGATTAACCATTTGATTGAACTCCTTCATTGATGCTTCTAATGATATCTCTTCTTGCAGATTTGGTTTAGAACCAAGGAGCTCTGTTAGGTTGTTTGTTGACCAAACCCAATCATCCGCTTGACCAGAAAGATGTTCAATTTGTCCATTGAGTAATTCTCGAATACTTTGTGGCGAATGTGAGCCTGTATCATGAAGTTGTTTTAATTCATTTAATTGTAAATGAAAAACTTCTGTAGTTAGGTTTTCGAGTTCAGAGCGTTCTAATGTTGATGCATTTGAAGGGTTTGTAGTGAGATGGCGTGAAACTTCCTGAATATAGAGTTCATCAGGCTGAGTAATTTCTTGATAAACCTTTTCGCCATTAATGCGTAGCTGATGAATTAATTCACCTAAGGTTAAAGCATTAATTTCACGTAAATGTTGTCGTTTTTCTTCACGATTTAAATGACTTAAAAGCGTAGGCTTTTGAGATTCTATTTGTTCGACAAAATATTGTACTAAATCAAAAGCCATTATTCGCTTCCTTATTCTTTAATCGAGCAACCTTAAACCCGGTTTTTTCTTCGGTTGCTCTTGTTGTTCTTGGTCGTTTGATTTTAAAGCATTTTGATCATTCTGAATACCTTCATATTCTTGAGGATCGAAGAACATACCTTGACCATTTTCACGTGCATAGATGCCTAGAACAGCAGAAAAGGGGATATAGAGGTTTTGCGAAACGCCACCAAAGCGTGCAGAGAAAGTAATCGTCTCATTGCTCATGTGTAGCGCATGCGTTGCATGAGGTGCGATATTCAGGACAATTTGGCCATCTTGAATATATTGAACTGGCACCATCGTACCATTCTGTGTCGCATCGACAAGTAGGTAGGGCGTAAGTTTATTTTCACAAATCCATTCATAAAGTGCCCGTGTTAAGTATGGACGCGTTGGAGTGAGTTGTAGTTCCTGTTCAGACATAATGCTTACTCGAATATTTATGGAAAATTAATTTTTTGCTAAAAGCTCGCTATAGCGATTTTTTTCCTGCAATGTCATTGATTTGATAAATGCTGGACGGCTAAAGATGCGTTGGCAATAGAGAAATATAGGACGGCATTGCTGTTTGGGAAGCTCAATACCCATGGCTTTTAGGCGCAGAAATATAGGCGCGAGCATACAGTCTAACATGCTAAATTGTTCAGACATAAAATAAGGATAATGCTGAAACAAGGGGGTTAGTGATATGAGTGTATCACGTAATTGTTTTTGTGCTTTTTGCTTGGCTTTTTCATCGAGGGTATCGGGATGGCGAAGCATAATATCCGCCAGTCTTAACCAATCTTGTTCGAAGCGCCATACATATTGACGTTGCTCTGCACGAGGCATAGGTGCATCTGCATACAGTTTATTTTGACGATAACGGTCATCCAGATATTCGGCAATAATACTGCTGTTATAGAGTTTTAGGCCATTTTCAATCATCATCGGAAGTTGATTGTAGGGATTTAAACTCGCAAGATCTTCGTCTTCATCATCAGCAATAATTAAATTATGTTTGATTTGCTTCTCTGCAAGTACATAGCGTATCCAGTGTGAGCGAAAGTCATCCGCATGACTGTAAAGCGTAATCCCTTGGAGAGGTGCATTTTCGACTGACATAATCCGAGACGATGAGAAATGAATAAGATAGGATACTAAAATTAGACAGTAAAATCACGGAGACTTTAGCAATATCAATGCAGCTACAACGAAAATTCCAGTTTTGGTTTATTTTATCTGATAGATTGTCATGTCATTCATTTACCTGATCATCACCGCATGATGACCATTGCACTTGTACAAAAATTATTATTTTTCGCTGCGGTTATTTTTATGGGCATTGGCTTTTATACGGCACTCGCTGGAGGTTATGCCTCTGATTATGGAGCAGAGGATGATAGCCTAGAACAAAAAAGCAAAATCACCATCTGTACAATTACACTAACACTGTCGGTTATATGCTTAATTGCGAGTTTGAGTCTCTTGGTTTATCGGTTCGTTGTTATATTTGCATCATCTTCATAAAAATCAAGATATAAAAAAACCTTGGCATAAGCCAAGGTTTTTTTGTCCGATTCGGTAAACGAATTAACGTTTAGAGAATTGAGGACGTTTACGAGCTTTACGTAAACCAAGTTTCTTACGTTCAACTTCACGAGCATCACGAGTAACGAAACCAGCTTGACGAAGAGCAGGTTTAAGAGTTTCGTCAGAAGCGATCAATGCACGAGTAATACCGTGACGGATAGCGCCTGCTTGACCACCGATACCACCACCAGCAACAGTGATGTAAAGGTCATATTTCTCAGTAGCTTCTAAAAGCTCAAGTGGTTGGTTAACAACCATACGAGCAGTTTCACGACCGAAATATTGTTCTAAAGAACGGTTGTTGATTACGAGTTTACCAGTACCAGCTGATAGGAAAACACGTGCAGTTGCGGTCTTACGGCGACCTGTACCATAGTTAGTAGCCATGTGCTGTATCCCTTAGATGTCCAAAACTTGTGGCTGTTGAGCAGTATGTGGATGCTCAGTACCAGCGTACACTTTCATTTTCTTGATCATTGCATAACCAAGAGGACCTTTTGGCAACATGCCTTTTACAGCACGTTCGAAGATTTCTTCTGGTTTGTGAGCAACTAATTTTTCGAAATTAGTTTCACGAATACCACCAGGGAAACCAGTGTGGCGATAATATTTCTTATCAAGTGATTTTTTACCAGTCACTTGAACTTGCTCAGCATTGATAACAACGATGTAGTCACCAGTGTCAACGTGAGGAGTATAAGAAGTTTTGTGCTTACCGCGTAAACGACGAGCGATTTCAGTCGCAAGGCGACCTAAAGTTTTGCCAGAAGCATCAACAACGTACCAGTCGTGTTGAACTTCAGCTGGCTTAGCGCTGAGAGTTTTCATTAAACCACTACCTATTATAGTTGGTTTGGACTATGGAAGCTGTCCAAACAAAAGGAGACGCGATTCTATACGAATACGTGAAGAATCACAAATGAAAATATAAAATTTCAAGCGCTGTATTGTAGTATATTTCTTCAGCAATAAACAGTAGATAATCCAGAAATTATAAAAAAAGCGGATGAAAGTAAATCATGTCGAATTCTAATCTGTTAAAAAACACATCTGAACCCTTATTTTGCGACATTGGTGGTATTTAATGGGCTTATGTAGCACCTTGATTTTAAGCCCAACTTTTTTGTATTTGGTATATTTGCATGGGGCGGATGGTGCGATCATCGTTTTGTTGATGATGCTCACTTTATTTTTCCTTAGTTATTTATTGGTTTC
>NZ_VPCB01000007.1:0-235761 GCF_013418435.1 Acinetobacter sp. YH12142
GAGGAATTGCCACAAGATACGATAAGCTAAAACGTAACTATCAAAGCGCTGTTGCTTTAGCTTGTATATTTATATGGTTGCCTCTTTAGCTCAATTTATCGGCTGTAAATGTCAACACACCCTAATCACAATGCAGGATTTTTTTTGGATACTGAATACATCAGATGTGTACTCGATCACATAAAAACAAGGATAGGTCATGAAATTACTCTCCCGCTTGAGAAACACAAAACTTGGATCATCAATCGAATATAAAATTAAGCCACGTAAAGTGAAATTTGAGTGGCAAGATACTCAAGTTGACTGGGTACCCAACCAAGCTTTTGTCAGCTATTTTATTAATGAAATTAATATGATCTTACCGGCAGGTGAGTTTTGGTTTTGCCGTCTGTATAACAAAGTATTGCCACAAATTAGAGATGAAAAACTAGCAGAGGACGTTAAAGCATTTATCCGCCAAGAAGCCATGCATGCTCAGGCGCATAACTCTGCCAATAAAGAATATCTATCTCAGCGCAATATCAGTATTCAACGCAACCTTGAAATCATGGACTTTCTCTTTGGCAAACTGCTTGCGGACCAACCTTTAGGGCTCAACGTACCCAAAGCCTTGGATCATTAATGGGATCTCTTTCGTTTAGGGGTGATTGCAACAGTTGAGCACATGACCTGTGTACTAGGCAAATATGCTTTATACAACAAAGAGTGGGAACGACTAGGTGCTGATCCGAATATGCTCGATCTAGTAAAATGGCATGGTGCAGAGGAAATAGAACATCGTACCGTGGCTTTTGATTTGTATCGTCATCTCGGTGGGGGCTATATTTCTCGCTATTATCAAAGTGTGATCGTAATTGCAGCCGTACTTGGTCTATGGGTCGATGGTGCAGCACATATCATGCAGCAAGACTCGCGCTATGCATCGATTAAACCTGCCGTATATAAACAGTGGATTTGGCGTGAATGGGCGCGTATCGCGCAAAAAGACAATCGCTTATTGCCACATCCGCTTTGGTTGGTGTCGCAGCAATTGGGGTATTTAATGCCTTGGTACGATCCTGTACATGAAGCAAAAACTGAAGATGCGATTGCCTATCTCGACAACTCTCCTGCTGCAAAACGTGCCGCACTGAAAGTTGCTTAAACACCATTTAAAATCTGTATTAAGCAGGGTTCGCCCTGCTTTTTTTGTGCTCACATCCATTACGCTCCATTTTTTATTGAGCAATCAACAAACTCAAGATGGATAGGCTCATAAGTTCGAGGTTTAAAGTACAGTTATTCCGAGTTCCCTATTCTCTTTAAAATGTATTTATACTCAGTCTCATCCTAAAATAAAAATACATCGTTCAGGAGCATCTCCATGCACGCTCACATCTCCGTCATTACACTGGCCGTGAAAGATTTACACGCTGCATTCGCGTTTTATCAGGAGGGTCTAGGTCTAAATAGCGCTGGGATTATTGGGACTGAATTTGAACATGGCGCTGTGGCATTTTTTGATTTACAACACGGTTTAAAGCTTGCACTCTGGCCGCAAGATAGCCTTAGTCATGACACTGGAATCAGTACATCTGCGTTTTGTCCAACTCAAATGTCTCTCGGACATAACGTCAACAGTACCGCAGCCGTCGATCAAATTATGCAACAAGCCCAACGCGCTGGTGCAAAACCAATTAAGCCCGCACAGCCCACGTTTTACGGTGGTTATGCAGGCTATTTTCAAGACTTAGATGGGCATCTGTGGGAGATCGTCTACAACCCACATTTTAGTGCTTTATCTATTTAATTCGACAACGCTGGTTCATCTACATCTCGCGTATGACGATCCACCACCACACTAATCATCATATCGCCCTGTACGTTCACCACAGTCCGTACCGTATCCAATAGACGATCGATCGGCAGCAATATCGCAATGGCTTCTGCAGGAAGCCCAACCGATTGTAAAACCATAATCATCGTCACCATTCCAGCACTTGGAATGCCCGGTGCGCCGAGTGACGCAATCATGGCGGTTGCACAGACAATTAACTGCTGACCCAAGGTTAAATCTAAGCCCATCAAGTTAGCAATAAATAACGCAGCAGCAGCTTCATACAACGCTGTACCATCCATATTTAACTGTGTGCCCAATGGAATCACAAAACCTGCTGTTTGAGGACGTACGCCTAAATTTTCCTGCGCACATTTCATCGACAGTGGCATCGTTGCTGAACTTGAACTGGTTGCAAAAGCAGTGATTAAGGCAGCTCGTGTTCCTCTAAAAAATGTCAGTGGGCTCATTTTCCCAAAAATCCATAGCAGCAGAGGTAACACCACTGCCCCATGGAAAATCGTCGTCCCTGTGACCACCGCAGCAAACTCGGCGAGGCGACTCAACACCGAAATATCTTCTGTAGCAATCAATTTAGCCAATAATGCGAAAATACCAATCGGTGCAAGCTTCATCACCCAGCCAATGATCATCATCATGATGTCAAAAAATTGCTGACTGAGCTTTCTCACGCTTCGGAACTTTTCACCGCCTTTGACCAAGGCCACACCGAGAAATAGTGAAAACACCACGACAGCGAGTACATTGCCATCACTAAAGGCTTTAAACGGATTGATCAGTGTATTTTGAATAAAATTGGTAAAGAATGAACCTGCTGTGAGGGTGTCAGGACTCTGATGCTGTTGCATTACATCTTGGAACATGACGATGTCCACGCCCTGCCCGACTTTAAAAATATGCGCGCATGCTAGACCCAAGATCAGTGCCAAAGTTGTGGTAGTGACACAGCACGCTAAGGTAATTTTCCACGTTCGACTCAGCTGACCACCCGCTTGTAAATTCGATACCCCCACCACAATCGAACTAAAGATCAGGGGAACCAAGATCATTTTCAGCAAACCAATAAAAATACTACTGGCAATCCCCAAGCCATACAGGCTGGCGGATAAAAACTGCGTCTCTGGAAACTGAATTAATAAAAACCCAAATGCCACACCCAATATTGCGGCAATTAAAATCTGCGTATTTAAGCTCATTGTGCCTTGCATTTATCATCCTTTATTCAGGCACTATGCCATGCGACCCATTGGGAATCGAGGAATTTTTTGTCACATGTACTGCTGCATTTCTGCAAAGCATGAATTCAGCTCCATTCAACTTGTACAGTACCCCTAACTAGATAACTCGATTCCGTGAGTAGTTGCATAACCCCAAATTGACGGAGATAAAAAACCGAATCAGAAGATCGGTTTTTTCAGTATTCACCATGTACGACTTAACACATAGTGCTTAAAGCTTATTGGGTTTCAATTTCGCGTAAACGGATCAAGCCTTCTTGTGTCGTACTACAGACCAACTCACCGTTTTGCCACATACGACCGAAATTTAGACCACGTGAACTAGCACTGACCGTGGCATCCATGTCATAAAGCATCCATTCATCCACACGGAATGGCTTATGGAAATACATGGCATGGTCAATACTCGCACACTGCAAACTTGGTGATAAATAACTTAAACCATGTGGACGTAGTGCAGTCGTCATCAGCGTAAAGTCTGAATAGAATGCCGCAATAGCCTGATGTAAAGAGATGTCATCAACGTCAGCAGCAATTTTGTCATGGGTACGAATATAGTGTGCATACGATGGCGCAGCAGGCTGCGGTTGGTACGGGTTTTGCGGATCAATCGGGCGAATTTCCACATGACGGTCGCGCATAAAAGATGCACGGACGTTTTCAGGGACAAATTCCACCATCATTCGTTTCAGCTCAGCTTCAGATTTTAAATCTTCCACGGCTGGATATTCTGGCCCTGCAACTTGATAGTTCAACCCGTCTTCTTGCTCTGCAAATGACACCATACACATAAAAATCGTTTTACCATGTTGAATCGCACGCACCTGACGACTCACAAAACTGCGTCCATCGCGAATACGATCCACTTCATAAATGATCGGTGCATTGATATCACCGCCGAATAAGAAATAGGCATGTAAGGAATGAGCTGGTCGATCTGTCGTATAAGATGCCGCACGGAGCGCCTGACCTAAAACCTGTCCACCAAAGACACGTTTCCCGACCAAATTTCGGCTTTGCCCACGAAAAATATTTTCTTCTAATTTTTCAAGGCTGAGTAAATCAACCAACTCTTGTGTTAAGGCATTCATAACAAACCTATCTATCATTCGGGATTAAGCTAACGCAGGCAACATCAACAGATGTTTAAATATATTTTCCATTTTGCCATAAATCCAGACTAAAACCCTAAAGATTCGCTGACTGATCTGTCACCTTGCTGATGCAATATAACTGCTAAAAATACGTTTTTTAACGATAAAATCTTACAATATCTATGCAATTTGTCAGAAAATGACATACAGTTTTTAAGTACAATTACGCAGAATAGATTCCCCTCAGAATCTCTGTGGTTTGGTCATGAAAAGTAGGAGTTTGTATGTCCAAGAGCGGCTTTGGTCAGATGTATCGAAAGCTTTCGAGTAAACTGCTTGACCTTGTGGTAACACCGCATGTTTTAGGTGAAGTCCCTGTAGAACCTGTAGTGACTGAAACCGATACAGATACCGGCGTACAGACAACGAAAATTACCTGCTACGTTCTGCAAAATCATTCACGGAGTAATGCTTTAATTGTCGATGGTGAAACCCGTCGTTTAAAGCTACACCCTGCACTCGACCCAATGACTGTGGGTACGCAAACAGAAAAAGCCTCTGTGGTGTTTTTACAACATCATGATGAAGACAACTTACTCAATCCACCGCCACATGCCTTTCCACCTCGTTTATTACGTTTAATTGAGGTTTTGGAAAAAAATCCTGATGCGGATGTTGAGCTCGTTCCTGTAACCGTGCTGTGGGGCCGTGAACCCGATAAAGAAGACTCTTGGTTTAAATTATTATTTACCGATACATGGTCTACACCAAGCAAAGTGAAGCAGTTGGTGAATATTGGTTTGCACGGTCGTCAATCGTACCTCGAATTCCATGAGCCACAGTCTTTGCGTCGTTTGGTTGAATATGCCAAAACTACACATCCAAACTTGTCACCTGCGACTTATATTGTCAGCACACTGAATGATTATTTAGATGCGCAGCGTGAAGTGGTTTTGGGTCCGGATTTATCCGACCGTCGTAATGTGATGCACGGACTGATCAAATCTACGGATGTGCAAGATGCGATTCGTCGTGAAAGCATTCGCAGTAAAATCAGTATGGTTGAAGCTGAACGTCGTGCGATTGGTTATTTAAATGAAATCGTTTCTGACTATTCTGCATCAACAGTACGTTTTGCTGACTTAGCCCTGACTCGTCTGTGGACACAGCTTTATGATGGCGTCGAAGTGCATAACTTCAGTACCGTTCGTGAACTAGCCAAAGACTACGAGATCATTTACACCCCATGTCATCGTAGCCATATCGACTATTTATTATTGTCATATGTGATCTATAAACGTGGCTTAATGGTGCCGTACATTGCTGCGGGCGATAACTTAAACATGCCATTTGTCGGGCAAATTTTACGTGGCGGCGGTGCGTTCTTTATTCGTCGTTCATTCCGTGGCAATGGTCTCTACACCACCGTATTTAAAGAATACCTCTACAGTATTTTGGCGCGTAATACACCGCTTGAATACTTCATCGAAGGTGGGCGTTCACGTACTGGTCGTTTATTACCACCGAAGACCGGCATGCTCGCCATGACTGTCCATGGTCATTTACGTAATCCAGCCAAACCAATCGTGTTCTTACCGACCTATATTGGTTATGAGCGTTTAATGGAAGGTGCGACCTACGTTGGCGAAATGAATGGTAAGCCGAAAGAAGGCGAATCGATCATTGGGATTATGAAAACTCTGCGTAAGATCGAACGTATTTTCGGTAAAGTGCATTTGAACTTTGGTGAGCCGGTTTTCCTTGATGATATGTTGAAACAGCATAATGCAAGCAACATCAAAATCGAGAAAAATGACGATCCAATTCCACCAGAGGTTTCGGATGCCATTAACAGCTCTGCACACGTGATTTTAGAAAATATTAACCGTGCAGCAGTGGTGAACCCAGTTTCATTGCTTTCACTGATTTTATTGGCTACATCTAAACATACTTTAGATGAAGAGATTTGCATTAAGCAGTTAGATACCTATCGCGATCTTTTAACTGCCTTACCTTACGATGAGCGCATGCAAGTAACACCGCTGTCAGGTAAAGAAATCATTGCTTATGGTTTAAAACTCAAGCTGATTAAACGTGTTCATCATGTCCTTGGCGATATTATTGCCATTGCTGATAATCAAGCTGTGCTGTTAACCTACTTCCGTAACAACATCCTGCACGCATTTATTTTGCCATCACTCATTGCCGCTTTGGTTGAACATAATGGTTCTATTCGCCGTGGTGATTTAATTAATGTCATTCGTACACTGTATCCGTTCTTAAAAGCTGAGTTATTCCTTAAATGGAATGATGAAGAACTTAAAGATCAGATCTGTGCGTATGCTGAAGTACTGATCAAAGCCAAGCTAATTTCTGAAGATGCAGAAGGCAACCTGATCTCCCCTGCGCCTAACTCAGAGCAGCACAATCAGTTAGTGGTCTTGGCTGCACCTGTGATGCAAAGTCTAGAGCGTTACTACATGACTTTGGCTTTAATCACACAACGTGGTTCAGGCAACATCTCAACCCGTCAGGTTGAAGAACTCAGCCACTTGGTTGGTCAACGTCTGTCTGTGTTGTATGAATTTAACTCGCCAGAGTTCTTTGATAAGGCCTTGTTCCAAAGCTTTATTAAAGTCTTAACGCAACAAGGTTATATCAGTACCAATGAAAACAACGCCATTGTGTTTGATGAAAATTTCCAAAATGTTGCGCAATATGCCAACCTCGTTTTGGATGATGTGACACTCCAAATGTTGCAACACATTACAACCTTTAGTGATGAAGAGTTAAAAGAAGCTCTGGATAAAGTTGCTGCGGAACAAGCCAAAAAGCGCCTGAAACGTAAGAAGAAATAAACAGTTCTGATTTTTTCGCCATAAAAGCGGAAGAAGATGAGCAAAATCAGGGACAAGTTGTAAAGAGCTTGTCTCTTTTTTTTTGGACTATACAAAAGTATTTAATATTTTCTTTTTTAAAATTAAGGTATGTACATTCCAAAATTTTGGAGTTCCATTGGCTAGCGGTTTATTGCCTTTAAATTCATCGATATAAATAATATCAAAGTCCGCATCAAACAATTGTTTAAGCTCTTCCTGTTCAAAACCTATAAATTTTTCAGAAAAATTATTTACCCAATCATCATCTTTCCCTAACAGTTGTATGAGTAAGATGCCTTGCTCACTTAAGGATTCCTGCATTTTCTTTAAAAACACTTTCAAGCGAATCCGTAGAACAAAAAAATAAACTGAATAAAGCAATAATTAAACTAGCTTTAGGAAAGCTATAGTCTTCAAAGGCCTGATTAGAAAATAAAAAATTCTTATTGTCTTTAAATTTACTTAGACAGATATTTTTAGCGTCAACAGACGGATCAAATGCATATACTTTAAAATGATGACGGAGTAGAAATGATGATTCATTTCCTGCACCACAACCACAATCAATCGCGATCTTTGGTAAATTCTCAAAATAACTCAAAGCTTTTTCCAAAATCGGTCTATGGGGTAAATTCTGAGTAAGTTCAGCAAATGATTTTGTCATTATTTAAATTTTATCCTTTGAGATCCATTCGAAAATTTAAACAATACATGTTGTAAAAGACCTATTTCATTCATTTATAGAATTTCTTTTAATACTCACCAAGCTACACTGAATTTTATACGTCACACCAATTTTACGCTACACATCACAATCAATCGTGCGCTAACTTAAAACCACTCTCCATCATCCGCATTGCATAAATTTTTTTACCTGTTTCTACTTCACTCTCTAAAACCAATTCGGGTAAATGCATAGCTCTTTGCAATTCCAAGATTCGCTCATGCAAAGGTTGAGGTTGGTTATTAGTACAAATATATGATTTTTCATGATGTTCCACGTGAAGTAGATGACACAGAAATTTTGCCAAATCATCGATATGTATTCGATTTGACCAATGGATATTGGGATAGTGATGAGTCGTTTCTGCCAGTTTCTGCATTCGTGTTGTCGATGTGCCATAAATCCCAGAGGGACGTACGATCACGCATTCGTTAGGAAATGCTTGTGTGTAGCGATGCTCCATTTCCAGTAACAACATGCCCTGCTCATCGATCGGATGTGGCACAGTGTCATCATCAATCCGCTCCCCCGCATGTTCACCATAGACACGAGTGGAAGACACCACGATTAAACGTTGTATTGGATGATGTGCTAATGCTTGAACAATCGGCTGTACAGAATCGACATAAGTGTGTCGGTAAGCATCCACAGCATTGAGTTGAGCATGACGTGCAGGAGCCAAAAGAACATAGACTACATCAATCGGTTGAACCTGCGACAAATCCAGTTGGTGAACATCTTGGATTAAATGTTCTGCAAAATCATCCTCTTTCGCACTACGACTCACTGTGGTAATTTGGTGACCTTGCTGAAATAATTGTTTAGCAACACGTTGCGATGTTTTACCATAACCGATAAATAGAATATGCATCAAACGACCTATTCTCAGAACTGATCCATTTAGATCATATAAACCGAAGTTGAGGGGACATGGCTGCCGTCCATCAATTGCAAGGGGTTGGCAATGCCGCCGCTGCTTTACTTGAAAAACTAAATATTTTCACGACAGATGATCTTTTGTTTCATCTGCCACGCGACTATGAAGATCGTAGCACGATCATCCCCATGAACCAATTAACCGTGGGCCGCAGTTATTTACTAGAAGGCACGGTCAAAAATATCGACTTCCCACCCGGTAAGCGTAAATCGATGGCCGCCCTTTTGGATGACGATTGTGGCAAAGTCACTTTACGTTTTTACCATATCTACAAAGGCATTACTGATCGGGTAAAACCGGGAAATCGTTTACGGATTTTTGGTGAAGTCCGTGTTGGTGCTCGTGGCTTAGAAATGTATCATCCTGAACTACAGGTGATCACTGAACACACGCCATTACCACAAACCCAACTCACTGCGATTTACCCTGCAACCGAAGGCTTAACACAGCCCAAACTACGTGAATACGTCAAACAAGCACTACAGATATATAGTGATGACTTACCTGAACTATTGCCAGAAAAATTCACCAATGGCTATGCACTAAAACAGGCTTTGGACTATATTCATCATCCCCCTGTCGATGCCAATATGTTGCAACTCAGCCAAGGTTCTCATCCTGCACAGCAACGTTTAATTTTCGAAGAATTGGTTGCCCATCAGGTCAGTTTGCTCAGCCGCCGTGCTTATATTCAACAAATCGAAGCACCGTCTTTCTCTGCAAGTAAGAACTTCACCAAACAACTTTTAAGTACACTACCGTTTGAAATGACCGGCGCACAAAAACGCGTATCCAAAGAAATTGCGGTCGATCTGAAAAAGAACAAACCTATGCTGCGACTCGTACAAGGTGATGTGGGTGCAGGTAAAACCTTAGTTGCAGGTGTGGCAGCCTGTCATGCGCTCGAGGAAGGTTGGCAAGTGGCCATGATGGCGCCGACAGAAATTTTGGCCGAACAACATTATCTAAATTTCAAAAAATGGTTTGAGCCTATGGGACTGACCGTGTCTTGGCTTTCAGGCAAACAAAAAGGCAAAGCTCGAGCTGCGGCAGAACAAAGCATTCAAGATGGTTCAGCCCATTTAGTGGTCGGCACACATGCTTTATTTCAAGACAATGTTCAATTTGCCAAATTGGGTTTAGTGATTATTGATGAGCAACACCGTTTTGGTGTCGATCAGCGTTTGGCACTTCGGAACAAAGGTCTCAATGGCATGACACCACATCAACTGGTGATGACGGCAACCCCTATTCCTCGTACCTTGGCCATGTCGGCTTATGGCGACTTAGACACCTCCGTCATTGATGAACTGCCACCCGGTCGTACACCAATTCAAACGGTCACCATTCCACTTGACCGTCGTGAAGAAGTGCTACAGCGGATTGCCAGCAATTGTGCTGAAGGCAAACAAGCCTATTGGGTCTGCACCCTAGTAGAACAATCCGAAACCTTAGATGCTCAGGCCGCTGAAGCGACTTTTAATGAAATTAAAGAACGCTTTCCAGACCTCAATATTGGTCTGGTTCATGGCAAAATGAAGGCCGATGAAAAGCAAGCAGTGATGCAGCAATTTAAAAATAATGAATTGCAATTACTGATTGCAACCACCGTCATTGAAGTCGGTGTTGACGTCCCGAATGCCTCGATCATGGTGATTGAAAATGCAGAACGCCTAGGGCTTTCACAACTACATCAGCTACGTGGTCGTGTAGGGCGTGGTGCCAAAGCCAGTTTCTGTGCCTTGCTGTATAAAAATCCCTTGTCGCAAAATGGGCAAGAGCGTTTACGCATTATGCGCGAGACCAATGACGGCTTTATTATTGCTGAAAAAGATTTGGAAATTCGCGGCCCCGGTGAACTCCTCGGCACTAAACAAACGGGCGATATGGGCTTTCGTGTAGCAAAATTAGAGCGAGATGACCATTTACTCAATCAGGCTCACTATGTGGCTCAACAAGTCCTGAATGACTATCCTGCACAGGCTCGAGCGCTTTTAAAACGATGGCTGCCTGAAGCTCCTCGGTACGCCTATGTATAAAATTAGGATGATGGATTGATTATCCTAAAAATACAGATTGGCTTGAACCAATAAGCTTGTCGAACAGGTTGCTGTGGTGTTGTGATTGCACTTCACCACGAACTGTGCAAAATACTCAAAAAAGAATGATTAGAATAAAAACATGCTCCAATCTATCCAACACTTCATCCAAAAAGGAATACAGAGCGTTTCCCCTTGCCTGCTCTGCGGTATCGATCGACAACAACATCATTCGCTTTGTACCGACTGCTGGGCACAATTGCCTTGGTTTAAACAAGCGGTTGATCGCCATGAACACAGCATCTCTTGTGCCTTTCTCTATGATTTCCCAATAGATCGCATCATTCAAAGCTATAAGTATGAGCAACAATTGCACTATCAAAATTTACTGGCACAGAGCCTTTTAAGCTTGCGCTTAGCTAGGGTTCAAGCCATCGTCCCCATGCCTATTTCAGTAGAACGCCTCAAAGACCGTGGGTATAACCAAATGCTACTCATTGCACAGATGATGGCAAAACAATTGCGGATCCCTGTTTGGCAACCAGTGATTCGTCAAGCACAGCACGCTCAAAAAGGTTTAAGTCGGCTAGAACGCCTAGAAAATATCGAACAGCAATTTATTATCGACCCAACCGAAAAACGCCGTTTCCGTAAAGTCCTCATCATCGATGATGTGGTGACCACGGGGAGTTCAATCCATGCATTAAGTACGCTGTTACATCAGCTACATTGCACGCAGGTATATGCCGCATGCATTGCTGCGGCACAGCCTTAGTTTCAAACATCAACCACTATAAAGAAACTGAGCAAGCTAAGCGGTTTAGCTTACAGCAAGAGATTGTGCCTGCTGCTTCACCCAAGGAATCACCACCTCACGTGTTAACGGTGCGAGTTTTGTTTGTGTATCATCCAAGCTGACCCATTGCATTGCTGCAATTTCTGCATCAATTTTCGGTTCACCTTGCAACTGGACCAGATAGACATAACTCACCAGTAGATGATCGGCTTCGTTCGCAGCGGCCGTTTCAAAACGACCAATGAATTGTTCAATCTGCGCAGCGCAGCCAATTTCTTCCTGAATTTCACGTAGCATGGTGATTTCAGGGGCTTCATTGGGTTCTAACTTGCCACCCACTTGCATAAAGAATGCCGTGTGTTTTTTACGAACCACTAAAAGTTCATGCTGTTCATTTAGAATAATGGCTGCGGCAACAGTGATAGTTTTCATCAATCTTGTTCCAAATCGGTGATAAAGGCTGTACGTTCAACCATGCCCCATTTCGGCTCTGGCGCAGTGAAATGTTGAAACTTTTCAACAATCGTTTCAATATTATCTTCTGTAATTAAGCCTTCGATAAAACGCGGATGGGTAAAGCCTTTTTCTGCAGTTGTTTTTAGAAAATTCAATAAATCGTCATAAAAACCATCTACATTGAGAAAGGCACATGGCTTTAAATGAATGCCCAATTGAGCCCACGTCCACTGCTCAAAAATTTCCTCTAAAGTCCCTGCTCCACCTGGAATCGCCACAAAACCATCCGAGAGTTCAGACATTTTGGTTTTCCGTTGTTGCATATTTTCTACCACATGCAATTCGGTTAAATCTGGATGTGCCAATTCTTTATCGACCAAGACTTTTGGAATCACCCCAATGACTTGCCCGCCTGCACGCAAAGCACTATCTGCCACAACCCCCATCAAACCTGAACGACCACCACCATAGACCAGTGTGATACCTTGTGCCGCCAAATGACGACCGACTTTTTCAGCCACCTGTAAATAGGCAGGATTGTTACCAAGGGCGGAACCACAGAAAATTGCGATAGATTTCATTTATAATCACCATCAGATCAGGAACGCTATGCTGGAAAAATCAACTTTAAACAGATTTTTTCATAAAATAAGCATTAGAACAGTGTTTTTCAGCAAATCCTTGTCTAAAATACACCCATTCATTTTTAACTTACTGCGCAAGGGGAAAAGACAACATGCTTGAAGCCTTTTACGCCACAGAGCGCGGTAGCCTGGAAGATGTCACCATCAATGGTGACTTCGATTTACATCAGGATTTAGTCTGGCTCGATCTCATTGCCCCGTCTCAGGAAGAGCAGCAATGGATTATGGATGCCTATGATCAAAATTTACCTACATTAAAATCATTAGAAGATATTTCGTCGAGTGCACGATTCTACCGTGATGACGACGGTATTTTGCACATCAGCACCTATTTTTTAACGAAAAATAAAAATTTTCAGGTCGATGGCGAACCCGAAGAAAATGCCAGCACCTTAGCTACCGTACAAACGGTTGCCTTTATTTTGCATAAAGAGCGCTTATTCACTTTACGGGGTGAAAAGCTGGTGGCTTTCCGTGCCTTTCGTGCCCGCGCGCGTCGCAATGATTATGAAATTGACTATAAAGATCCAACTTGGATTTTATTGGGTCTTTTAGAAGCCAAACTCGATGAGCTTGCGGATATCTTGGAAGATATCCACAAGGACTTAGAAAAGTATTCCACAGAAGTGCTGAATAACCGTCATCGTGAGATGATTTTAGACTTAGATGACATGATTACCCGACTTGCGCATTTAGAAGATATGCTCGGGAAAGCTCAGCTCTGTCTGATCGACTTACGTCGTGTTCTCACCTTCCTGTCACGTCCTCGCGCATTGGGCAGTCATATTTATGATGCCGACATCCGAGAGCTCAGTGAAGACGTACGCTCTCTTGTTGAGCATGATGCCTTCTTGTTCCAAAAGGTTCGATTCTTACTGGATACCACCTCAGGGTTCATTAACACCGAACAGAATGATACGATTCGTCGATTCTCGATTTTACCAAGTATGCTTGCGCCACCGATGTTAGTGGCTAGCGTCTATGGGATGAACACCGATGTACTGCCCTTCGCACATGGTACAACCAGTTTTATCGTGGTCAGCTTAATCATCGTGGCATTCTTTATTGGCCCATTGATGTACTTCCGCTGGAAGAAATGGATTTAATCCGTTCCTATTGCGTAGACTTGTGAGAACTTCTTATCGCACTGCAATAAAAAAAGCACCTTACGGTGCTTTTTTTATTTAGATCAACTGCAAGTCATGCTCAAGATGACAGGCTTGAATAATCTTCATCATTTTTTCAGGGACTGCTTTAAACTGCAAACCTTGCGCTTTTGGCGTTTGACGTAACCAACGGACCAAAACAGCTAAAGCCAAAGTACTGCCATGCCCAAGCTCAGCAAGATTGACCACCAAGGGAAAAGCTTGCTGTTGTTGAATCAACTTCAAGCCGTCTTGATAATACAATTCGGCATTGTTGTAATCGATTTTGCCTGAAACCATCAATTCTTGTTGATGAAGTTTAATCACACATCACCTATCTTATTTTTTCTTGTCCAATGCTGCATCAGCATCAGGTTTGAAGTTCGCAATTGCTTTATCAATGTTACCGCCATTACGTTTTACAGTTGCCGCAAACTGATTACGGAATTGTAAGCCTAGGTCGATACCCGAAACGTTGATATTACGGATTTTCCATTGTGAACCTTTATCCGCCAACTGGAAAGAAACTGGAATTTTTTCACCGTTGTTATGGAAATCAATCGTTACAACAGGGTTCTTACTGTTCGACGCTTTATATGGACGCATGCTATACGTTTGGTTACTAAACTTGGCAAAAGCTGAACCATAATTTTCGATCAGCGTTGCACGGAAGTTACGTTCAAACTGTGCACGTTGAGCCGCTGAGCTATATTGATTAGTGGCATACGTACCCATCACGATACGTGTGAACGCTTGTGAATCGATATACGGGTCTAAGTTTTGACGAACAATCGTTTTCACAGCCGCAGGGTTATTTTGTAGTTTTGCGTGGTCTGCTTTTAAACGTGTAATGAGGCCATCAGCCACTTTTTTTACAAATGCAGGTGGTGCTTCGCTTGGAGCAGCAAAAGCTGTACCTGCCATCATAGTTGATAAGATACTTGCTGTAAGCGTATGTTTTAACAATGTGTTCACTTAATTTCTCCTAAAAATTATTCAACAAATGCAGGTTCTTCTGCCGTTGTTGTGTCAGCAGCTTCTGTTTTTTGTTCAGTATCTGCTGTGCTGTCAGATTTGTTCCCTGCACCACCGGTCACAAATTTAGACACCAAATCTTCGATTTCCATCGTACCTTGGGTATTACCAATTTGGTCACCACGTTTTAAGAAGTTGACACCACCACCCGGTACAATTTTCAAATATTTCTCACCCAATAAACCATTGGTTGCCACCATAATGTAAGCATCTTCATCGATATTGGTGATGGATTTCATGTTAGCAATCAGTTGCTGTTCCATTTCTTTTTGTTTCGCAGGTGTTGCTGCTTCATAATCTGATGTGTAACGCAGTTCTTCGAGTGCATTCTTTTGCACTTCTTTTAATTGTTCTGCGTTATAAGAGGTTAATGAGCCATCCATAATCAGATGTGCTGTCACTAAGCGCGTCACAGGATCGAGTTTCAACGACTCCACTTGACCGACTTTGACACCGCTTAAGGTGACTTTGGCACGGGGTTTAATCCCGTTTACATTTTCAAATGTCGCGGTCAATTCATAACTGTCTTCGATGTTATTGCCGACCAAACCACTCACACGCATCGCCAAGAAGAAAATAGCGATAGCAAAAAGAATGACAAAAAAACCGACGGCCAGTTCACTCGTACGTGATTTCATTAAATACCTCCGAACATGACCGCAGTCAACACGAAATCTGATCCTAAAACACACAACGAAGAATACACGACAGTACGTGTGGTCGACGTTGCAATACCTTCTGAAGTTGGGACACAGGCATAGCCCTGATAGACCGCAATCCAAGTACAAATTAATGCAAAAACAAAACTTTTGATGATGGTGCCATTAAAGACGTCTTTAAAGAATTGCACACTGTTCTCAATGCCACTCCAATAAGAGCCTTCATCTGCACCTAGAAAATCAACACCCACCAATTTACCGCCCATGATGCCGACCGCAGCGAAAATCACCGACAACATTGGCAAGCTAAAAATACCGGCCCAAAGTCGTGGCGAGATCACACGTTTTAATGGATCGACCCCGATCATTTCCATACTCGACAACTGCTCAGTGGCTTTCATCAAACCAATTTCAGCCGTCAAAGCAGAACCTGCACGACCAGCAAAGAGTAAAGCCGCAACCACAGGTGCAAGTTCACGCAATAAAGTCAGCGCAACTGCGGTGCCGAGCATCGCTTCACTACCAAAGGTCGACAGAATGCTATACATCTGCAAACCCAGTACCGAGCCAATAAATAAGCCAGATACCACAATAATTAGTAATGAAAGCACACCAACACGGTACATCTGATAAATAAACAATTTCACGCCAAGTAAAGTCGGCATGGAAAAAAGAATCTGCAGCAACATAATGGTTGCTACGCCGATTCCTCGAACACGTTCAATGACGCGTCTACCTAATGCGGCAATAGCATTCATGAACGAACCTCATGATTTAAATAGGGCTGATGACTGAATTGATAATCGACCGGACCTTCTACCGAACCCGTCAAGAACTGCTTCACAAAAGGCGAAGCATGTGCTTTTAACTGCTCAGGTGTTCCCTCGCCCTGCACTTTCCCTTCAGCCACCACATAGATGTAATCTGCAATTGATAATGTTTCAGCCACATCATGCGAAACAATAATCGTGGTTAGATCTAAAGCTTCACGTAGCGAACGAATCAAGCGGGTTAAAACCCCCATCACAATCGGGTCTTGCCCTGCAAAGGGTTCGTCATACATGATCAGCTCAGGATCGAGTGCAATTGCACGGGCCAAAGCCACACGACGATTCATACCACCTGAAAGTTCAGAGGGCATCATTTTTTCTGCACCACGTAAACCAACAGACTCTAATTTCAACGCAACAATTTCAGCGATCAAATGCTCTGGCAACTTGGTATGCGCACGAATTGGAAAGGCTACGTTTTCATATACCGACATATCGGTAAATAATGCGCCGCTCTGAAACAGCATCCCCATACGCGCACGCGCAGCGAAGAGTTCCTGACGTGACATCTGTGCAATGTCCTGCCCATCAAGCAACACTTCTCCATTATCGGGAGTCAATTGACCACCAATTAAACGGAGTAAAGTCGTTTTACCTGTACCAGATGGACCCATAATTGCAGTGATCTGACCACGACGAATTTTTAAACTGACATTGTCATAAATGACGCGCTCTCCTCGCTTAAAACTCAGGTTTTTCACTTCGATCAGTGCCTGAGTCTGAGAAGACGTTTGATTATTCATAGCTGAGGATTTTCCTGCATTTTTTTCAGCATGCATACTATAAAGGATTGAAGTTTAAAATGTTACCATTGCATGAGCGCATATCCCTGCATTCCATCAGGTAAATTGTTTTTTATTATTAATGCGATTTTATAGAGGCTGCTTTCAACCCAATAGAAGAATTTAGTTAAAATAATTGTATATATAGTAAACGATATTACACAATAAGAGTGTCAAACCGATATAAGGCATAAGTACCTCGATCATCACTGTACGCATATTTGCCAACGCGTTTCCGTTCATATTAATTATCATTAAACACATAAAGTTTGATCAAGTATACATTTTTCTGATTAAAAAGCTAATTTAAATCCATAAAAAAAACCGGTCTTTCCACCGGTTTTTTCGATATTTCTTTCGAAATTCAATTAGTCATTGAATTTACGACGTGGACGGTCTTCACCGAAAGTGCGTTCGCCACGTGGTTTATCATCACCGAAACGTTTTGGACGGTCATCGCCGAAACGTTTTGGACGATCTTCACCAAATGAACGTTGAGGACGGTCACCGTTGAATTCACGACGTGGACGATCTTCACCAAATGAACGTTTTGGACGATCGCCATAACCTTCACGAGCTGGTTTGTAATCTACACGGTTACCACGGTTGTCATCGTTAGAACGACGGTCAAAACCACCTTCACGACGTGGACGATCGCTGTTAAATTCGCGACGTGGACGATCTTCAAAACCGCCTTCACGACGTGGACGATCGTTGTTAAATTCGCGACGTGGACGATCTTCGAAACCGCCTTCACGACGTGGACGATCGTTGTTAAATTCGCGACGTGGACGATCTTCGAAACCGCCTTCACGACGTGGACGATCGTTGTTGTATTCGCGACGTGGACGATCTTCGCCACCGAATGAACGACGTTCGCCATCACGGTTGCCTTCACGACGTTTGAAGTTTGACTCACCTTCAAAACGACGACCGCCACCGAAACCACCACGACCACCGCGACCGCCATCACGACGACCACGACCGCCATCACGGCTACCACGTGCAGGAGGTGGAGATGGCTCAAGACCTTCAATTTCAGATACATTTAAACGTGCATCTAAGAAGTCTTCTAAAGCACGGATTTTACCGCGTTCACGGTAAGTCGCTAAAGTAATCGCGCTACCAGTACGGCCCGCACGACCTGTACGACCAATACGGTGTACATAGTCTTCGTTCTTCATTGGAAGACCGAAGTTAATTACGTGAGAAATAGTTGGTACGTCTAGACCACGTGCAGCAACGTCAGTCGCAACTAAGATTTTTGCACGACCTTCACGAATGCTACGTAAACGACGGTTACGTACAGTTTGTGGCATTGCACCGTGAAGAGCGACAACTGAGTGACCTGCTTCTGCAAGTTCTTCAGCCAACATATCTGTATCTTCTTGAGTAGATGCGAATACAACTGCTTGATCTACAGACTCATCAGATAACCAGTGAGTCAAAAGTTTTTTCTTGTGTTCGAAACCGTCAGTCCAGTGAAGTGTCTGAGTAATGTCAGTATTTGTAGAGTGACCAGTTTCAATCGCAATACGCTGTGGATCATTCATCATGCGTTCTGCAAGTGTAATGATACGCGGCGCAAATGTTGCAGAGAACATTAATGTTTGTTTACGGTTAGCAGCCAAGTCGCTGATCGCTTCTAGGTCTTCAGAGAAACCTAAGTCAAGCATACGGTCAGCTTCGTCAACGATTAACGCATCAACGTTGTCTAATTTAATTTGACGACGGTTCACCAAGTCAAGTAAACGACCTGGAGTCGCTACGACAACTTGTGCACCTTTAAGCTGTTGGATTTGTTTACCGAAAGGCATACCACCCATGATTGCAGCAATACGAACACCTTTCATGTGACGTACTAAAGCAATTGCGTCTTGGCTAACCTGTTGAGCCAATTCACGTGTAGGGCAAAGTACAAGAATAGACGGTGCAGTTACCGCTTTCATGCGCTCTTTAAAAGACATCAATGTGTCTTGACCAGCCAAAGCATTCACAGTTGGGAGTAAGAATGCAGCAGTTTTACCAGAACCAGTTTGGCTTGATACAAGAAGGTCTTTACCTTCTAATGCAGCTGGAATTGATTGTTCTTGCACTGGAGTCGGAGTAGTAAAACCTAGACCTTGTAATGCTAGTTGTAACGACTCATGTAAAGGAAAATCAGCAAAAGTTTTGCTCATAGAGTATTTCACCCCAAAAATGGGTGCTCCATTAAAAATATAAATTCAGATGGACATCGGCAAAAAGCGGCACAGCAAAAGACGCTGAAAATATAGAATCAGCGGCGATCCGAGAACGACGATGCGTATAACGCACACATGATTACAGCCGCAACCTGAAGGAATCGCTTAGCGATTGGGTGGGGCGCGAAATATCGTCCTCTCTTTGGACCGGAACGCGCATACACAATGATAGAAGAGAATGTTCAGGTAATGAACGAAATTTAGTGCGTGCGGGGATTATAGCAGAAAGTTTTTAAATGTCACCTGTTTTAGTCAACTTCAGAATATTTTTTGTAAGAAGCTTTAAATTATAGGTGTTTAAGCCATTATTTTTGACCGATTAGACAAAAATAAAGCCCTCATAAAGAGGGCTTTATTTCATTATTCTGTCAATAAACTCGAACTAAGCGTTCTATTATTTAGCAGCTTCACCCCAAGCTGGAACAACAGCTTGCATAAGCGGTTTAAGCATTTTCATAGAACATGCAAGTACTTGACCATTGTCCATTGAGTCGTTACCACCACGAGCATCAACCACAGTACCACCCGCTTCTTTCACAATAAGTTCACCCGCAGCGATGTCCCAAGGTTTCAAACCAAGTTCGAAATAACCATCGAAACGACCGGCAGCAACATATGCTAGATCAAGAGCAGCAGAACCTGAACGACGGTATTGAGCACCGGCTTCAGTCACATTTAACAATGAGTTGAAATGGTTTTTCGCATAAGAAACCACTTCGCCATTACGAATTTTACGATACGCATGACCCACTGAAAGGAAAGTGTTTTCTAAGCTGTCTTTTACATTTACACGAATACGACGTTGATTCATCATCGCACCGCGACCACGGCTTGCAGAGAACAACTCATCTTTCACAGGGTCATAAATAACACCGTGTTGAGTTACACCTTTATGTTGAACTGCAATAGAGATACAGAAATGTGGAACACCATTAACGAAGTTTAATGTGCCATCAAGTGGGTCGATGATCCAACACCAATCAGCGTCGTGACCTTTGCCTTCTTGAAGACCAAACTCTTCGCCTAGGAAACTGTGATTTTTATAGCTTTTACGTAGGGTATCGATAGTCAATTGTTCCAAATAACGGTCTACACGCGTTACTGGACCATCAATTCCTTTTTCTTCGACTTGTAGATCGAGTTTATGACGATTTTGATGCGCTTTTAAAAGCTCTTGACCAACTAATTGAGCCGCACGCGCAGCCATAACCACCATAGGTTCCATTGAACACCCACTACAAATTTGAAGATACTGATAAAGAATAATGCATAAAAGCCCTTATATCTTATCAAATATAAGGGCTTTTAGGGAAAAAATGTTTCTAAAAATTAGAAATTCAACAAACCACTGTTTGCTTATGTTTTAGCCAGCTCTGTGTCACTGAAGCGCCAATGCCTTCAGCATCCAGTCCAGCCTGATGCAACATTTGAGCATGTGTTGCTTGATGCATGAACTCGTCAGCCAAACCTAAATTCAGCACAGGCTTAACCACGCCTGCTTGGGCTAAATATTCATTTACTGCACTGCCCGCACCCGCCATGACTGCATGCTCTTCAACTGTCACAAATAGTTGCGTACTTGCTGCGATTTGATCGATCAACTGTGTATCTAATGGCTTCACGAAGCGCATATTAATCACACGTACAGCCACATCTAGCTTTGTCGCTAAAGCCTGCCCTGCCTCTAGTGCCGCTTGAACACGACTACCAAAAGCCAGTATAGAAATGGTGTCATCTTGCTGATCATTGAAGTTTGCAACAATTTCACCACGGCCAATTTCAAGCTCAATCATCTCTTGCTGAATCTCAACACCCAGTCCATTACCACGTGGGTAACGTACCGCCGCTGGGCCTTTATACAAATAAGCCGTATGCAACATTTGACGACATTCATTTTCGTCTTTCGGCGCCATGATCACCATGTTTGGCACGGTACGCATAAAGGCATAATCATATGCACCGGCATGCGTTGGGCCATCTTCACCAACCAAACCTGCACGGTCGATACCAAATGTCACATCAAGATTTTGCAAAGCGACGTCATGAATCAGCTGGTCATAACCACGTTGTAAGAAGGTTGAATAGATTGCAACAACCGGTTTTACCCCTTCACAGGCCATACCCGCAGCCAAAGTCACCGCATGTTGTTCTGCAATGGCAACATCAAAGAAACGCTCAGGGAACTGCTTGGCAAATTGCACCATGCCTGAGCCTTCACACATCGCAGGAGTAATCGCCAATAAACGATCATCCTGTGCAGCTTCATCACATAACCACTGACCAAAAACATCTGAATATTTCGGTGCAGTTGCCACTGCAGCAGGTGCATTCACTTTACTGATGGCATGGTATTTGATTTGATCTGCTTCGGCAGGTGCAAAGCCTTTACCTTTTTTGGTATAGACATGCACTAAACGTGGGCCTCTGCGTTTTTTTAAGGCTTCAAACACATGTGTCAATTGTTCAACATCGTGCCCATCAAAAGGACCAAAGTAGTCAAAGCCAATGGCTTTAAATAGGTTGTCTGCAGCATCGGTCGCAGCACAATGTAGGCGTGAGTTATACGCCCATTCAGGATGAGGTTGAATATAGGCTTCGCCATTTTCAGAAATATTCACCGATTGACCACTTTCCCAAATCGCAGCCAAATGCTTAGCAAAACCACCAGTACTGCATGAGATCGACATATCGTTGTCGTTCAATACCACCATGAGGTCAGCATTGTGTGCCACCGCATCGTTCATGGCTTCAAAAGCCATGCCCGCTGTCATCGCGCCATCACCCACGATTGCAACCACATGACAGGGATCTTGCTTGAAGCGACGTGCCAATGACATCCCAAGACCAGCAGAAATCGCTGTTGATGAATGGCCTACGCCAAAGGTGTCAAATTCAGATTCTTCACGGGCAGGAAACGCAGCCAAACCATCTTTGGCACGAATCGTCACTAATTGTTCACGACGACCGGTCAAGGCTTTATGCGGATAGGCTTGATGACCCACATCCCAAATCAGACGATCACGTGGCGTTTCAAAACAGTAATGTAATGCCACGGTTAATTCGATCACCCCAAGATTGGCACCAAAATGCCCACCACTTTGTCCGGCCGCATACAAAATAAATTGACGTAACTCATCCGCCACTTGCTCTAATTGGCTGCGCTCGAGTAAACGAAGTTGTTGAGGATGGTTAATCGTATCCAGCAACGGTGTTACAGGGCGTTGAAATGGTATTTCTTTATACAGCATAATGTGGCAAAGCCTTCTAAAGCCTGGCAAATTCCTAAGCTCGGTCTAAATGGGTAACTCGATCATATCGTCGAATTGTATCACCTTACAATCAGCCAAACTTGTAGCGATGTAATTTTTAGCAATGATCTCGTTGGGGAGATTTTGAATGAGTCAGATTATCCTGAATAATCTTCCTATTTATCAACTATTATCGTTCGCTTTATACAAAAAAGAAAATGTTCTGCATAAATTCGTCGTTGCAATTCTACCAATGTCCAAGCATTACGCTATACTTTAGCCAATTTATAATCGAATAAACGGGTTAAGCAGTGCCTATAGAATTTGTCGCAACGTCAAGATTACCGACCGCTTTTGGTGAATTCAATATTACGGTTTTTCAGGATCCTGAAACCGGTGAAGAACATGTCGCACTCTCTAAAGGACTAGAACAAGCTCCCACTGAACCTGTTTTAGTACGTATCCACTCCGAATGCCTGACTGGTGATGCCTTCGCTTCACTTAAATGTGACTGCGGCCCACAACTTCAAGCCACCCAAAAATTAATTAATGAAGCGGGCCAAGGGGTGATTTTATATTTACGCCAAGAAGGTCGTGGTATTGGTTTAACCAATAAAATCCGTGCTTATGCCCTACAAGACCAAGGCCATGACACAGTGGATGCCAATTTATTATTGGATCTTCCTGCCGATGCACGTCGTTATGATATGTGCCCTATCATGTTGAATCATCTCAATATTACGGCTGTGCGTCTCATTACCAATAACCCATTAAAAATTGAAGCGCTCCAAGCGCAAGGCGTGAATGTCGTTGATCGTGTTCCGCTGACTGTGGGTTTAAATCCCTTTAACGAACAATATTTAAAAACCAAACATGATCGTATGTCGCATATGTATCAAAAGGACGATTTTTAAAAATCCTTTAAATTCTCCATAAATTAATCCCTCCAAACCTCCCTTTACAAAAGGGAGGCTTCCCCCTCTTTATTAAAGAGGGGTTAGGGAAAATTCAAATCGTCATCGAAAAAATACGATTTTCAGGAACACGACGTTTTAATCTTAAATCAAAAGCCATGCAGATATTGCGAACAAAAGGCTTGCCTGCGTCACGCACCTGAATGTGCTGATCAAAAATCTCGAGCAAGCCATCTTCTTGCATTTCAGCCAATTGCGCTAATACGTCATCAAGCTCAGTAAATTGCATTTCTGGACCTGCCCAAGAAGTTTGGAAACTACACATCAAATTGAGAATATGTTTACGGATGATTAAGTCTTCATCTGTCAGCACATGCCCCCGATAAACTGGAATTTCATTCGCTTCTAAACGTGCATAATAGTCTTCAATTTTCTTTTCATTTTGTGCAAAGCTGTACCAACTGTCACTGATCGAAGATAAGCCTAGACCAATCATTACTTGGGTTTTCGATGCGGTATAGCCCATAAAATTACGGTGCAAACTGCCCTGCTGAAAAGCTTGATACATCGGATCTTGGGTTAATGCAAAATGATCCATCCCAATTTCATGATAGCCATGCGCTAGTAACTTTTTTTTACCCTCTTCATAGCATTGGCGCTTTAAATCATCTTTCGGGACATCAGCATCTTTAAAACCACGCTGACCATTGCCCTTAATCCACGGCACATGTGCATAGCTATAAAAGGCTAGACGATCTGGCATCAAACGAGTGGTCTGTTCAATGGTATGCAACACATCGTTTAAATCCTGAAATGGCAGACCAAAAACCAAATCATGTGAAATAGAGGTATAGCCAATATCACGTGCCCACTGTGTTACTTGTTCAACATGTGCAAAGGGCTGAATACGGTGGATGGCTTTTTGCACTTTTTCATTATAATCCTGCACCCCATAGCTCACGCGTCGAAACCCAACTTCGTACAAGGCTTGTAAATGCTCACGTGTGGTATTGTTCGGATGCCCTTCAAAACTAAATTCATGTGCATCAGCAATATCTGCCTGCGCTAAAATCCCTTGAATCAACTGGGTGAGATGCTCAGGAGAAAAGAAAGTAGGCGTTCCCCCGCCCAAATGAATTTCTTTAATTATTGGCCGGTCGACCAAGAGCTGACAATATAAGTCCCATTCTTTCAGCACCGCCTGAATATAAGGCAGCTCCATCTCATGTTTTTTCGTAACTTTTTTATGGCAACCACAAAACGTACATAAGCTTTCACAAAATGGCAGATGAATGTACAGACTGATGCCTTCGAGGTGATTGCTCTCATCAAATGAACGCTTCAAGCCCTGTGTCCACTGTTGCAATGAAAACTCAGCTTCCTCCCAATACGGCACGGTTGGATAACTGGTATAGCGTGGACCTGGTACATTATATTTTTGAATTAAAGAACTCGCCTGCTGAGACATCGATGCACCATTTCAATCAATGAGATTCAATTTAAATCTACCTTATGATTATTGTGCTGAGCTTCAGAAGTGAATTCAACCTAGCAAATTTGTCGGAATAGCCCCAATTTTGGCCTGAGTACTTCTGCTCACTACGCAGGAACTTTTGGTTTAATCACTAGATTTCTAGATTTAAAGCAAAGAGCCGATGCTGAGTATCGGGAAAAATGCCTTAAGTTTTCACGTAATTTATGCTTTGATGACACTTATCTTTAAATTATTTTAATAAAGGTCACCATGCAGAATCCAACTTCAGCCGATATTCAACGTGTAGATGAATTCCTTCGCGATTTACAGGCACGGATTTGTGCCGCATTGGAACAGCAAGAACGTGCTGGTGGCGGAAGTGCCGAATTTGCGATCGATGACTGGGAGCGCCCTGAAGGTGGTGGTGGTCGCTCACGTGTTCTACAAAATGGGACGGTGATTGAAAAAGGTGGTGTGATGTTCTCGCACATCAACATTTCAAAATTACCTGCCTCAGCGACTGAACGCCATCCCGCTATTGCAGGTGCAAAAGCGCAAGCCATGGGCGTGTCATTGGTAATTCACCCGAAAAACCCCAACGTCCCAACCTCACATGCCAATGTGCGTTTATTTGTTGCCGAAAAAGAAGGCCAAGATCCGATTTGGTGGTTTGGCGGTGGTTTTGACCTCACTCCATTTTATCCAAATGATGAAGATGTCTTGTCTTGGCATCAAACTGCCCATGATCTCTGTGCCCCATTTAGCGATACGCTCTATGATGAACATAAAAAATGGTGTGATGACTATTTCTATCTAAAACACCGTGATGAACAACGTGGTGTGGGTGGTTTATTCTTTGACGACCTCAACCAATGGGACTTTGAAACCTGTTTCAAATATATGCAGGCCGTGGGTAATGGTTATTTAGAGGCGATTTTACCGATCTTCCAAAGAAACCAAGACAAAGCCTATACCGAAGCACAACGAGACTTCCAACTTTACCGTCGTGGTCGTTACGTTGAATATAACCTTGTCTATGACCGCGGCACCTTATTTGGCTTGCAAACTGGTGGACGTATTGAGTCGATTTTAGTGAGTATGCCACCTTTGGCGGGCTGGTCGTATCGTCCTGAATGGGAAGAACATTCTGCCGAGAAAAAGCTCACCGACTTTTATTTAAAACCGCAAGATTGGCTGAATACGCTGAAATAAACTGATAAACATGTATTCACCCCCTGTCCGTCAGGGGCTTTTTATTGCCTGATGATTAGAGTATTCATTTGTATGTAATATCTTGATGCATAAATAAATTTTTTAAGCATTTACTTTGTAATCAGATTGCTCAACAATGACACATCTTTTAAACAGCTTTAAGCTATGTCATTGCACAATGTGTCAATAAACTTATGGCTGTAATTTTCTTGTACGGAGTACAACGCACATGACACATCAAACACTCAATAAAAAAGCAGTCAGTCTTACTGCATTGGTGTTTTGGAGCTTTGCTGTTGTGCTGATTAGCGCTATCAGTACCAATATTTTTTCCGAAACGTCTTTGAATGATAATTTGGCTATTGGCTTCATGGTCGTGGCCCTCATTGGTTTAGTCATCAGTGCAGCGAGCATCTTGATTCAAAGCGTCCTAGATATTTGTAATCCTTAATTTTCCGCCTTTATTTCACGATTTTAAGACTGCCCGAACTTTAGCCATCCTCGGTTTTGGCGTATATTGTCTGCTCTTTCACATCTACATGGACGCTGTGCAATGAGCAAACAATTTGCCGTGATTGGCAACCCGATTGAACAATCACGCTCACCTGAACTTCATCATGCCTTCGCTGAAAAAACAGGCCTCGACATTCAGTACAGCAAACGACTTGCGCCACTCGATGGTTTTCAGCACAGTGTCGAATCCTTCTTTGCCGAAGGTGGCATCGGTATGAATGTCACTGTTCCGTTTAAAGAACAAGCCTATGCACAATGTGCCGTCCTTACTGAACGTGCCAAAATTGCAGGTGCGGTCAATACACTATGGATGCAAGATGGCACACTCCATGGCGATAATACCGATGGACAAGGCCTAGTCGATGCCATCCGTGCCTTAGATTGGAATTTAGAACAGACCGATATATTGATCATTGGTGCAGGCGGTGCGACACGTGGCGTGATTTACCCACTGGTACAAGCTGGGGCCAAAAAAATCGTCATTGCCAATCGTACTTTAGCGCGTGCTGAACAATTGGTCGCTGACTTAAAAACTGCCGTACCGAATGCCGAACTTGCAGCCATTGCACTCACTGACTTAGCAGGTCAATTTGATCTGGTGATTAATGCCACATCGGCCAGCTTAACGGGTGATGCACTGATTTTGCCTGAAGCTTTACAATTCACGCACGCCTATGAAATGGCCTATGGCAAACCGTCGACGTTTTTGGATCAAGCCAAAGCACGCCATGTTCCGACCTCAGAAGGTTTTGGCATGTTGGTTGGTCAAGCGATTGAATCTTTTTCCATTTGGAATGGCATTAAACCTGATCTAAAAGACTTTCTATAATTCAAAATGATTTGCTCAATTCACTTTCTGAGCAGGCTAAACACCTAAAAAAAGAACCTCGATTGAGGTTCTTTTTTTGATCCAACTTAGTTCTTGTGTTTTTGAATGGCCTTATAGGTTTCATAATAAGCCGATTGGCTGAACAACTCTTCGTGTTCTGCTGTTAGGCCTTGTAATGACGCTTCTGATAATTTTCCTTTGATATCATCAGCAAAGGCTTGCGCATAGATTTTTGATGCTTTCACCAAATGTGCTTTTTCAGTTCCTTCCAGTTCATAACTGGCTAAAAAGTTTTGTTGATATAAATGTGCAAAAATCGCCTGATCAGTCTTATAGGTTTTTTGCAATTGTTTCCACTCAACCTGAGCTTTGTACTCACCAATCCCCGACTGTACATAATGATTGACCGAAGAACCTAAGTCATCAAAGTCTTGATAGCGATGTAAAGCATGCTTATCACGTAATTGATTTAAACGTTTCAGCGCATTGCCTGTTGGTTCTTTTAACCCATCAACAAATCGATATGCATAAACTTCAGCAATTTCATTCAAATCATTGACTGAGTAATAACGCACATACTGAGCGCGATAGTTAGCAAATGCCACGACAAATGCCGCTTGATAGGCTTTCACTTCAGATTGATGGCGCTTATAACTTTGCAAAGCTACAATACTTAGATATTCAGGAAGTTCGATTTCTTCATTTGCAGCACGGACATCATCGACCGATGCAGTTTCTGCTTCAACAAGCAGAGGATCATTTCCCGTGATTGGTGCAAGCAGACCTTTCAACATATTTTCAAAGAGTGAATCTTTACTGACTTCCTCAATGGATTTTGCCTGTTTCATGGCTTGGCGATCAATTTTAGTCGCATTGCCATAATTCAAGATTTGGTTGCTACTTTTCAGCTTTAATTGACCTAAACGTGGCTCATTAAAGGCCAATTGATAGTCCATTACTTGGACGCGGCCTTTGTGATCTAAGCCTACATCCATCACAACATTCGAAGATGATTTATCCTGTGCATTCAGCACCTGCGCAATTTCAGCTTGATGCTTTTGCCATAATTGCTGAAATTGTTTTACATCGATAAGTTGTTCACTTTGATATTGCTGGAATACTGGTTTTAACTGCTCAACAGCATCCGAAATCTCTGAATCTGTATTGGATGCGTCCGCAGCAGAAGCCGATGGTACAGAATCTGTTTGCAGCGGTATCACCCGAACATCTTGATAATCCTGACACAGTGTGACTTTACCAATCGGCACCTGTTTGGTGTTCATCAAGGCCTGACAGACTTCCTCAGATAAATTCGCTGTTTCGTCATCTTCTTCGGAAGCCGCATAAGCTTCGGTTACTTCAGTATCCGAACTATAGGTTTCTTCGTCATCACCCGCGGTCGCCTCCGCATATGCACTTGCAGTATCGATCGCGTACTCAGCAGATTCAGCTGCAGAAGACGTTTGTTCTTCTTCCGTTTCATGTTGGTGATACATCAGGCCATGCATTTTCGCATTGAGCAGCTCATTCACACGTTCTACAGATGCATAAGCCGCATCATCGTCTTCATCCTCAACTGCTGCCGCTACTGCAGTCCCTCCCGCCGCTTCAGCCGCAGCCATCGCCTCTTCGGAAGCACTAAGATGCACAGCAGCGTCCACAGAGTCATCTTGCTCGGCGTCACTATTGCGCTGACCTTTGATTTGCGTGGTGTAATAGTTGGCGTTCACAAAATCAAAAAGTTCAAGCTGGGTGTAAAGCGCATCGAGATCACCCACATAGCGGATTTTTTTAGTCAGCCCTGCATTTTTTTCATCACGTGTTAAAGCAATATTTTGCACTTGATTCGGCTCTGCCAAGACATAGGGCAAAGCATTCATCTGTTTTAAATAGTCAGCAAATTTTTTCAAATCGTACTGAGCAATCGTCTCTTTATGTTTTGAAAAATCCACATAAGCCAAGCTGCTTTGGCTTTCGCGATTTACCATAAACGGCATGAACGCAAAGTAGTTGGTATAAAATTTATGTTGATTAAAATCAATGATCATCGGCAACTGTGCATTCACCTGCAAGGTCGGTTTTTGATAACTCAATTGCAAGGTTAAGGCAGCAAGTTTTTCTCTAAAATGTACTGAACCGCTATAGCTAAACTGTAAATCATTCAATACATTCAGCAGTGATTGAGCAATTTTAGATTGCGGAGAAACGCCATCCTCTTCATCGCTATAGCGCGCTGATGGTGGGATCGATTCATTGGCAATGGCTTGATAGAGCTGTTTCTTTTCTTTTTGGCTAAATGGAATATTTTGGGTTTTAATCAACTGATCAAGTTGTTTTTTAAGTTTAGGTTCCAGCTCTGGCTGTGTACTAGTTGCAGGTTTTGACTTGGTTTCAGGCTTTTTTTCATCGAACTGAATATCGGTTTGAATTGAAAATTGCCCTTTCATGTCATAACTGGCATTTTCAAACATTGCGTTTAAGCCTTGAGTGGCTTGTTGCCCGAGAGACTGCTCCGTTGAATTGGTTTTTATGACATGTTGAGCACACCCAGTAATGCTCAAACCCAGTAAACAAAGTGTTATATATTTTAATCGCATAATTGTACGAAAGACCTAAGTTCTTTATGATTTATTAAAAGAAAAAAATGATCAAAAGATCAACACCCAGTCTATCAGAAGTTTATTTTTCACATGTTGGTTAAATATTACAATTCGCCTTTCTGACATTTTTTAAGGGCGTATTCATCAATGTTTTTTTGATGAAATTATGAATAATCAAATCATCAATACAGATAATCCAAAAAAATTTAGATATTAGGATTAAGACTATGCCTGCATATAAAGCGCCTTTACACGATATTCGTTTCTTAATGAATGAAGTGCTCGATTACCCAGCACATTACAAAACTTTGTCTAATGGTGAAGCTGCTGATGCAGACACTGTCGACATGATTTTAGAAGGTGCAGCGGATTTTTGTGAAAACATCCTTTCGCCTTTGAACCAAACGGGTGATGAAGAAGGCTGTCATTTTGAAAATGGTGATGTGAAAACACCAAAAGGGTTTAAAGAAGCCTATGACCAATTTGTACAGGGTGGCTGGCAAGGTCTGTCTTTCCCTGAAGAATTTGGCGGTCAAAACTTGCCACAGTCGTTGAATCTCATCAAATCTGAAATGATGGGTACAGCAAACTGGTCATTCCAAATGTATCCGGGTCTCAGCGTAGGTTGTATCAACACCATTCTACAATTTGGTTCAGAAGAACAGAAAAACCAATATTTACCGAACCTTGTTGCTGGAACTTGGTCAGGCACCATGTGCTTAACTGAACCTCAATGCGGTACCGACTTAGGTCAGGTAAAAACCAAAGCGGAACCTCAAGCTGACGGTAGCTATGCAATTTCTGGTACAAAAATCTTCATCTCTGCGGGTGAGCATGATTTAACAGATAACATCGTGCATATCGTACTTGCTCGTCTTCCAGATGCACCTGCGGGCACCAAAGGCATTTCATTGTTCATCGTTCCAAAATTCCTTGTGAATGCAGACGGTTCAGTGGGCGAACGCAACCCTGTGACTTGTGGTTCGATTGAACACAAAATGGGGATCCGTGCTTCAGCAACAGCTGTGTTGAACTTTGACAATGCGATTGGTTACTTGATCGGTGAAAAACACAAAGGCCTACACGCAATGTTCACCTTCATGAACACTGCACGTATTGGTACAGCGATCCAAGGTATTGCACATGCTGAATTGGCATTCCAAGGCGCTCTTCCATATGCCAAAGAACGTATGTCTATGCGCGCACTTTCAGGTAAAAAAGATCCTGAAAAAGTAGCCGATGTGATTATTCACCATGCAGACGTACGTCGTATGCTTTTAACTCAAAAAGCGATCGCTGAAGGCGGCCGTTCAATGATTTACTATGCAGCTCAAATTGCGGACAAAATGACTGATGCTTTAACCCGCGGTGATACAGCAGCGTTTGAAGCACATGATGACCACTTAGGCTTCTACACCCCGATTCTCAAAGGTTTCTTAACCGAAATGGGTTATGAAGCTGCAAACCATGGTATGCAAGTATACGGAGGTCATGGTTATATTAAAGAATGGGGCATGGAACAAATTGTTCGTGACTCACGTATCTCTACTCTCTACGAAGGCACAACCGGTGTTCAAGCACTAGACTTGATTGGTCGTAAAGTTCTGCTGACCTCTAAAGGTAAAGTGATTCGTGACTACACAGCTGAAATCTTGAAGTTCTGTGGTCAACATGCACGTAACAAATACATGCGTCGTTTTGCGTGGGACTTAACGAAGCTTTGCGCACAGTGGAATGCATTAACGGTTCGTATCATGCTTGCAGCACGTAAAGACCGTGACATCGTATCTTCTGCTTCTGTCGATTTCTTAATGTTCTCTGGCTACGTGATGATGGCTTATTTCTGGGCACAACAAGCTGCCGTAGCTTCTGAAAAATTAGCAGAAGGCAATGGTGCAGAAGTTCCTGAGTTCTATAAAGCAAAAATCAAAGTGGCTGACTTCTACTTTGAACGTCTATTACCACGCTCACAAGGTCACGCTGAAGCAATGGTTAACCCATCGAAGACCATGACTTCTTTGGCTCCTGAACACTTCAGTTTTGATTACTAAGTTTTTCAATCGCTGAAAGATCAAAAAGACCGCTTCGGTGGTCTTTTTTTATGTCTACTCTTTTAAGTTTGATTCATCGGGATAACGAACAGCATTCTTAATTTCTTCATGAGGTAACAACAATGTATAACGATGAACTTTATATGGAGAAATATTGTTGTATTTTTCAACCAAAATAGAATACTTTATCGCCAAAATATAATTTTATTTAATAAATATTAAATACTTAAAGTGAATTTTACTCCATAATTTTAGCTTTACATTTGTATCTCATACAACTTCATATCTTCTCCACAGCCTCCCCCTATGATGACTTCATTGATTCATAGAGAGCGTAACCATGAAAAAATTGATGTCTTCATTGATGATTGGTCTGATTGCAACAACTGCGACAATGTCTGCAATGGCAGCGCCTGCATTCGATCATAAAAATCCGCTACCTGCTGCACACTTCGATAAAAAACCTGTACCGCCTAAAGCAACACATCACAAACCTGCTGGGCAGCAAATGGTGAAAAAAGAGCATCAACAAGCTCATGCAAAATTTGCCAAACAAAATCATAAGGCAGTAGCTTTTAAAGGCAATCAACACAAACCTGTTTCGCAGCATAAATTACCGCCAATGCCACCGAAACATCGTTAAGCTAAATTAAAAAAAGACCGCTCATGCGGTCTTTTTTAATATTTACTTTGCTTTATCAGCAATAAATTCTTTAATCTCTATGGGTTTATCTTTTACCAACTCAACAGTGCCTTCATTCACACCATTAAAGTTCTTAAAGTGAATTGAAACACCTTGGTCGTTGGCAAGTCGTACACCACTTCCTGAAACTCCTCGTTTCAATTCATACACACGATCAGAATTATCAGTCAATTGTGCGGTTTCAAAATTATCTTTGGTTTTTAACTCAAGGCTAAGATCTTGTGGCCCTGTAAAGTGAATCACTTGCTCATCTTGAGATACTGCAACATCGTTTGTTTGTGCAGTTGCGGTCGTTGCCTCTGTTGCAACATTTTGTTCTGATGGTGCTTTTTTATTGGTGCAACCCACCAAAGCTATAGTTAATAACGTCGCAGTTAAAATATATTTCATTTTCTGAAGTTCCTTTATGCCATGTAAATTCAATTATCAACTGAATAATTTCATACACATTCTGCAAATTACATTCGGAATATGAAAAATTACTTGTCGCTCAAATTTTAAAACAAGTTTGACATAGCTTTCATTACAGGAATTCTTCCAATACTGAATTTAAAAAGATATGTCCCTGCTCGGTACAAGACAAAAGTGTTGGATCACTGACCATCAATTTACGTTCACGTAATGAGTTCAATAACTCGGCAATCGGCTCTAAACTTTCCCCTGTACGCTCGCTATATAGCTTGGCTTCCACCCCATGATTTAAACGAAGTGCATTCATCATAAATTCAAAAGGCATGTCGGCTGCTTCGATGCGCTTAAACTGAAGATGTTCAGCAGGTACTTTGGCTAAATAGTCTTTCGGCAATCGGGTTTTTTGGAAACGATACACCCCGTCTGGCATGGTCACTTTGCCATGTGCGCCTGCGCCAATCGCCAAATAATCGCCAAACTGCCAATAATTTAAATTATGTGCCGACGGCTTTTCTTTACGCCATGCAGATACTTCATAATTGATAAAGCCTTGCGCTGTTAAATAGGCTTCGCCCTGTTCTTGAATATCTTCAAGCACATCATCGACAGGTAAAATCGGTTTTGTGCGGAAGAAAACCGTATTGGGTTCAATGGTCAACTGATACCACGACACATGCGTTGCGCCATTTTCCACAGCCAATTTCAAATCCAAAAGCGCTTGCTCAATGGTTTGTTCAGGCAGGCCATGCATCAAGTCGACATTTACCCGTTCAAAACCCGCCTCTTTTGCATGCTGAATGGCAGAAATCGCATCATCATTCGAGTGAATCCGCCCCAGTTTTTTCAGCTGCTCAGTATTAAAACTTTGCACCCCAATGGATAAACGATTGATCCCTGCCTCTAAATAACCGGCAAAAGGATCGTGCTCAACCGTGCCCGGATTGGCTTCTAAGGTAATTTCACAGCCCGCTTCAAATGGCACTAATGCTTTGAGTTGAGCAAATAACCATTGATAGCCTTTGGATGAAATGAGCGATGGTGTACCCCCACCAATAAATACACTATGAATCAAGCGACCCTGAGTAAAATCGAGTTGCGTTTTAAAGTCTTCAACCAACGCCTGTAAATATTCTTGTTCTAAGTCTAAAGACAATTCACCATTCGGCACCGCATGCGAATTAAAGTCACAGTATGGACATTTGCGCACACACCACGGCATGTGAATGTATAAAGATAACGGAACAACTGCAGGATTTAATTCAGCCAAGGAAAATGCTCAAAAGGAACAAAAGAAGTAAGCGCATTTTAACATGACTGCATCAGAGCGCTTATGAAAACTCATCCACAATACAGTAGACTAATAAAATTAAAGAAGAATTAGATGATTAGAAGATGAAAATAAGCAGCCATTTATTGTACTTACTGCCGCTCGCGATGGGTGTTGGTATCGCCATGACCATTCAAACAGCGATCAACAGCCAATTGCGTGAATATTTATATTCACCGCTGCAAGCTGCCCTTTTTTCTTTTTTGGTTGGTACAATAGTCCTCGCCTTTATGGTGTTTTTTCAATCGGCCGAAAAACCGGACTTTGCAAGTTTTGCTCAAATCCCTTGGTATTTATGGCTGGGGGGATGTTTGGGTGTTTATGCCATCAGTATCAGTATTTATACCGCACCGAAACTGGGTTTTTTATCCCTCTCCGGTCTGATTATTTTTGGACAGATCTTAATGTCGATGGTAATTGACCATTTTGGCTTGCTCGGCACTGAAAAAACCCCGATTAACTGGCAACGCTTATTGGGTGGCGTGGTGATTTTTATTGGTGTGCTTCTCACTTTCCAACGCTAAGACCTCATTCCTAAGCACCTCACAAGAAATGAGTACATTCTGTGTCTACTGTCACGGCTGTAACAAGCAGCAAGTATGAATTAAAACAACTGTTTCATTTAATGATCCCGATATTGATCACGCAGTTTGCGCAAGCGGGATTTGGTCTCATTGATACCATCATGGCTGGACACATGTCCGCTAATGACCTTGCAGCCATTGCGGTCGGGGTCGGCTTATGGATACCAGTCATGCTGCTGTTCAGCGGCATTATGATTGCCACCACCCCATTGGTGGCCGAAGCCAATGGTGCTCGGACGCCTGAAAAAATTGCCACCATCGCCCGTCAGTCTTTGTGGGTTGCATTATTTTTAGGGATCATTGCCGCATTAGTCTTACAAGCTATGCCGCTGCTTTTACCGTTATTGGGTGTCCCTGAAGTATTACTTCCGAAGGCGAGCTTATTCTTACACGCCATTAGTTTAGGTATGCCTGCTGTCACCATGTACGCAGCTTTACGTGGTTACTCAGAAGCATTGGGGCATCCACGTCCAGTCACTGTGCTGAGTCTGCTGGCCTTATTGGTGTTAATTCCACTGAACTTTATTTTTATGTATGGTTTAGGCCCAGTCCCTGAACTGGGTTCTGCTGGATGTGGATTTGCCACCGCGATTTTGCAATGGTTAATGTTCTTTGCTTTGGCGATGTACGTTTTCAAAGGATCGGCCTATCAAAAAACCCAACCTTTCGCTGCTTTTGAAAAAATGAACAGTGAATGGATCAAACGTATCTTAAAACTTGGCTTTCCCATTGGCCTGGCCATTTTCTTTGAAGTCAGTATTTTTAGTACAGCCGCTATTGTTTTGAGTCCCTTAGGCGAAGTTACCATTGCAGCGCATCAAGTCGCCATTTCGATTACCTCGCAATTGTTTATGATTCCCATGTCACTGGCGATTGCGCTGACCATTCGAGTTGGTACCTATTATGGGGAAAAGAACTGGCTAGCGATGCGAAAAGTCCAAAAAGTTGGGATGTTGACAGGAACGGTATTTGCCCTGATTACTATGCTGTTGCTTTGGCTTTTACGTAATGAAATTGTGTCACTGTATACTAATGACTATGATGTAACTCAGCTTGCCGTGTATTTGGTCTTGTTCGCGATTGCCTATCAGTTGATGGACGCATGGCAAGTCAGTGCCGCAGGGTGCTTACGCGGTATGCAAGACACCAAAGGACCAATGTGGATCACCATGATCGCGTATTGGATCATTGCCTTCCCTGTGGGAATCTATCTTGCACGCTTCACCACGACTGGTGCTGCAGGCGTTTGGATTGGCCTAATTGTGGGTCTGACTGTCGCATGTATACTGCTACTTACACGTTTATTTATGATGAATAAACGTTTAGCACAAGCGGGATAAGCCCTAAAATATCATATAAAAAGTTATTTAAAAATACGGCTACGCTATGCAGAAGATTAATTCAAATTAACTCACTGCATAGCAACACCATAAATAAAAAGCACGAAGAAGAGGAAAATAAACATGTCCCATGTATTTCGCTCGATCAGTCTCTGTCTGAGCTTAGGCTTTTCCATGTCACTACAGGCTGAACAAACGATCAACCGACATGAATTTCCTTTGTATCACGCACCCATCAAAGTCCAATCACAACCCGAATTTGATTACATCAATCAAGCACTTTGGACAGCCTTTCGCTTTTATCATGAACAACAAGCAGACTCATATACCGCACGTTTAAAATTAAGTTGTCAGCAGTCTGGTATGGCGTATACCTATCAGGACTTCATCAAGGCCAATCAAAAGTTTGCCTCTGCGGACGATCAGGATTTTATCGTGACGCAAAACCTCATCACATTGAATGAAAATTTACACCATAACCAATGCAGTAAATATCTCGGTCCACATTTAGAACTGGAAAAAACTGAATCTAGCGAAGCAGCAAAAGCCAACTAATTAAGCGCCTCGATGGCATTTTTTAAACCTTGTGGCACTTGGCTGTCGTCCTCTACGTCTTTCACGATCGCCTGCCCGACAATCACATCTGTCCCATTAAAACTCATGGTCGGTGATCCATACAATTCATAGCCTTCATTTAAAGCTTTGGTCACACGGGCACAGAAATTGACATCATCTTTACCGGTTAAATAGCGATACACTTTCATCGTTCAGTTCTCTTCTAGCGACGCGATATTTTAAACCATTCAGCACGTGGCTTAAATTTGCCTGAATTATTTTCAGTATTTACATTTTTGCCCATCATTTTATCAATGGAAATAAAGTCTTAACAATTTAAAGTAGGCAGTTTGTGTTTTGTCGCCTATGATCGGTATTAGATAATAAATGATGATCTTGAGGAACATCACATGGCAAAAACGGCTAGCACACCGGGTCGTCGCTTTATGAAACTTGCCAGTATGACGGCAAGCATTGCTACTAAAACCGTTTCCAATTCCATCCGCAATATCACTGCCGATGAAGAACAGAAAAATGCATCTCGCAGTAAACTTTTTCAGGACATCGGTCTGCAAATTGCAGACACTTTGGGTGAAATGAAAGGTGCGGTGATGAAAGTCGGACAAATTGCCTCGCAGTACAAAGACATTTTTCCACCTGAAGTCGCAAAAGCCATTAGTAAATTACAACGCCAAGCGCCAGCCATGCCTTTTGCTGAAATTAAGGCCCAAGTAGAACAAGAACTCGGCAAACCCCTCGCGCAAATTTTTAAAAGTTTTGAAGAACAACCTTTTGCCGCTGCATCCATTGGGCAGGTGCATAAAGCCGTGTTACCTAATGGTCAGCAGGTTGTAGTGAAAGTCCAATATCCGGGTGTCGAAGAAGCCTGTGACAGTGACTTAAAACAAGTTCGGCTTGCACTTCGTCTGATGGGCGTATTGAAAATTGATCGGAAGTTACAAGACAAGCTATTTCGTGAAATTCAGGACAGTTTGGATAATGAACTAAACTATGAAATTGAAGCACAAAACTTAGATGTTGCGCGTGCGTTTCATAGTGCGCTGGATGACAAAATCATTATTCCACAGGTCTATAAGGATTATTCTTCACGTCATATTTTGACTCTAAGTCTAGAGCTTGGCGACAGTATAGAAACTGCCAGCACATGGTCACAAGAAACACGAAATGCCTTGGGAAGACGGTTATTCCGTGCCATTGGCCGTGAAATTTTCTTCCTTAAACGTTTCCACTGTGACCCACATCCGGGCAACTTCGCCTTTCGTGAAGATGGTTCAGTCATCGTATATGACTACGGCGGTGTGAAAACCCTGTCTCCTGAAATCGTGTCGCACTTTAAGCAATTGATCAATGCTGCACGCAAGCACGATATTCCACTGATGGAACAGCAACTCGATGCCTTACATTCACTCAATGAACTCGGTAAATTCCCTGCGGAGTTGTATGAACAATGGCTGGAAGTGCTGATGCGTCCGCTGACCACACAATATGACTTTGCTGAAAACTCCGCGCACCATGACGGGGTAGAATTAATTAAGCCTTCTCTTAAATATTGGGATGTGTTTAAACCGTCGCCAGACACACTGATGGTGAACCGGACTGTTTCAGGACATTATTGGAATTTGATTCATTTGAAAGTGAATGACAATCTCAATGATCTCTTTGATGAGTTGGTCCCACCTAGCGCTTAAGGGAGCGTAAAGCGCTGATGATTGCCCGATGAATTTCGGGCAATATTTGCATTTTTAATTGTTATGTTATAACATTTCTTTAATCAATAAATTTAAGGAACAGAAGAATGCGTGCCAACATCCATCCCGAATACCGTGAAGTGCTCTTTCATGACACCAATGCCAATACCTTTTTTGTCATTGGCAGTACCTTAAGCACCAATCAAACCAAAGAGTTTGAAGGCAAAACTTATCCCTATGTGACACTCGATATTTCAAGTGCATCACATCCTTTTTATACAGGTGAACAACGTCAAGTAAATAATGAAGGACGTATTGCGAACTTTAATAAACGCTTTGCGCGTTTCAAACGCTCACAATAAGTTCAGTTTAGATTAAGTTTTTTCTTTTAAAATTAAAACATTAAAGAAGTTCAGGGTTCCCCTCCTCCAGCCTGAGCTTCTTTTTTTTATGTCTGAAATTTTGTGGATTTCAAGCGTTGTTTTAAACATCTATTTTTAAAATCGACTGAAATAAGTAATATCCCAGTCCCAATACGATGACGCCAATCACCACACTGGAAATGGCATAACTAAATGCCAGCCCACTTTGCCCTTGTCTAAGCAGTTGGAAGGTTTCTAAGCCGAAACTTGAAAATGTGGTAAAGCCACCTAAGATCCCAACCATAAGCAATAAGCGTGCTTCATTTTGTAGAACGGGATATTTTTGGCTAAATGCAAAAAACACACCTGCACAAAAGCAACCTAAAATATTCACCCACCATGTTGCCCATGGAAAGAGCACGGTTGGCTTGGCCAATAACAGTCCTGCTGCATAGCGAAGTGTTGCCCCAATTGCGCCGCCACATGCGACCAAAAGCCAGTTCATAGTTGTCCTACTTCAACATCATTGGTATCTACAATTTAGGCAACAGACTGCCTAAGGTCGCCCTTCAATATACACGCATTTAATTTACGCAAATAGTGTTAAATGTTTGGGCCAAAGCTTGCTATAGTCTGCAACACTTTGCGGTATTTTTTATTGAAAGAGGACATTATGGCTCAGGAATTATTAGATCAACTTCAAGCAGGGACTGCGAAATTTTCAGATGTGATTGCATTTATTGAAGCGCGTTATAACCACACAGCAACCGCTTTTACCAATGGCAAACAAGCCAATGCAGCAACTGAAAACCAAGGCAGTGCCAAAGTATTTTCTTTTGCCCAATTGAATGGTCTAAACCAAGCTGAAACCTTAAGTCTTTTTGCTGAACATTATGCTGCTGTATTGGCAACACCAGACGCAACTGACCACCAAAACATTCGCCAATTTATGCAAAATGGTTGGGAAGGTATTCAATTTGACGGTCAAGCGCTCAGCGCGAAATAATGCCTAGGTAGACGTTCTAAATCAGTTCGTCTGCAATAAAAAAGCCAGTACAAATACTGGCTTTTTTTATCGTTGGTCATCAGTTCAAATCAAGACACTCGAACTCTGCAAGTCCATTCAGCCATCGCGGTTTTTTCCCAAGCTCGTGCATGCTTCAAATGTAGTAATTCTTCACCCGCAGTCGTTGCGGTAAAACGATAAGTTTTTTGACCACCGGCACCAAGCACTGGTGTCGTATCCGCAGCAGCTTGTTGTTGAGCTGACTGAAACACTTCTTCAACTTTAAAAAGTTTCGGTTGCTCAGCCAAAGACCATACATACCCAGTACTTGGATTTTCGTTTAACAGCACTTCCAAAGTCTGTCCACGATCCATCTCAAGCAAGGTCGGACAACTTTGCTGTTCAGTAAATACATGGGTTTTCCCATCTACAGTTGAACTCATACTGGTACATCCACCAAGCGCCAAACTACTCGCCATCATTAGACTCAAAATAAACTTTTTCTTTATCGTCATTTTCATCATCAAATTATTTTACCTTGAATCTAATGCACACCGATTTCAAATACGATCTCGATGCAATCGAAGTTTAGCCTTTAACTTTTTCAATCCACTGAATCGAACTGACACGAAAAACCTCACAAGCCCCATCACCCGTATCTGTTGGGGTCAAAGATGAAGTCCAAACCAAATCTTTGTCTTTCACCTCAACCAAATCCCCTTTTAAACGCACAAGATCACCACGTTTTACTTGAGTAATTTGTTTCGCAATTTGCGGGTTTGCAGGAATGATGTGCATATTCGACACCATCATCATGGCTTGCTTTTGCGGTACAGGAACGCGATCCATTTTCCAATTTAAGAAACGGTCATATTGATTGACTGAAATCGTACGAGCTATTTCTGGCTCTGCAAATAAACCCCAACTGACCGCATAATCGATCGGAGAAAATTTTGCTTGTTTATCTGTTTGATAGGTTTTTGAACCTAAAATTCGGAAATCACCTTTAAATTCTTTCAAGGTAGAAATTGACTGGCCTTTGGCAACAGGTGCTAAGCCTTTGGCAATATTATAATCTGAAGACGCTTGGACACCGACATTCAATAAAAAGCCTGCAAGCACAGTACTTAATGCAATTCGCTTGATCATCGCGTTATCCTCTTACCCTGTAATACTTCACATTACTCAATTTTAATTCTGCAATTGAGCCGACTTCATCTATACATAATGCCCCAACCTGAACATGAGCTTAAAATCCCGTAGGTTGAGCGTGATGAATGTCGTTTTCACTAGTTGTAACTCTATATTACGCACACAGTCTGCATAAACCTTATGAACTTGGTAACAAAATGCTGTTATTCAGTCAATTGGTCCATATCCACGCCCTACCACATGATTTAAAATTAAAAAGACATGATTTACACTTTAAAAAAAGCCAACAACAATACTCGCTATGATTTATAAATTTTATCAACAACACATTTTTCCGCATCTTTTAAATCAAGTCATGCAAGTACCAAGCTTGATGGATAAACGACGCGAACTCCTGTTAGCCGTATCTGGTGAAGTACTCGAAATTGGCTTTGGTACAGGTTTGAATTTAGCGTTTTATCAAAATGTCGATACGGTTTTTGCCCTTGAGCCCAATCCCGATATTTTTCATTTAGCTGCTGAACGTGTACATGCCGCGCCCTTTGAGGTACAGCATATTTTAGCCGGTGCTGAAAAATTACCCTTTGCAGATGAAAGTCTAGATCATGTCGTGAGTACATGGACCTTATGCAGCATTGCCGATATTGAAACTGCGCTTGAAGAAATCTACCGCGTCCTTAAACCAACAGGGACATTTCATTTGGTTGAGCATGTACAACACAATGAAAATGGGAAAATTAAGCAGTTACAACACCTACTGACGCCCATTCAAAAGAAAGTCGCGGATGGCTGTCATCTGGATCGTCATATGCAAAAGTTGCTTGAAGATGCCCAGTTTGAATGTTTTGAAACGCAGTATTTTGATGCTGAAGGCATTCCAAAAATTGGTCAGCGCATGTTGCTCGCCCGCGCACGGAAGTTGAGTTAAAGCGTCCAAGGCCATGTTTAAGCACAATCAAATCTAAATAAAAATACCTAGTCTTTGATTAATCGAATGGCATTAATTTTTAGGATATGACAGGGCTTTTTATTCAACACATTAAAGGTGCTATACGACTTCCCTGTTTTGGTGGAATGCACATCCACCCATTCACCCAAAATCTCCACACGATCCCCTGATTTTAAACGGCGAATACGATTTGCGACGTCTTCGGATTGAGCAATCACACTGACATTTTGCAATTCGGACTTGAGCTGTTCAATTTGTGTCGAGGGCAAGTCTTTCGCTTGTACGTTAAAACAGCGGTTCTGCTGCGACCATTCAAGATGATATTTTAAAGACTGGAAATCATTTGCGCCTGAACTCAGTAGCAGATCAATATTGCTAACATAGGCCAAGTCTTGAAAGCCACCCACCACGGTCGGTGCTGCCGGATGTAATGTACGACTACTGGCACTGTAGTAGCGTTTATCCAACAGCAAATATTCACCGGAAAATGCCTGAGTCGCTGTGACCTGAAAATTTTTCAGCACACCAGTCTGCTCTAAATGTGGAATGGCACGAAAATATTCAGACCATATCCACAGCATGAGCGCAAAAACGGCTGCAGTCGCTAAGAGTTTTTCCATGTGGATATTCTGTCCTTATTACTTTTCGACGGTTCTGAGGCTGAGTCACGCGAGCTTAAATATGCTCAAAATCAATTCGGATGGTTTCAAAACGTACTCGCCCTTCGGCAATGGCTTGAGCAATCGCTTGTTGCCCTTTGGTCAAACGTGCCCCACCACTTTTAATATCAATCAGCACCACTTCGATGTCTTCAGCGAGTCCATCGCCATCACGAAAGTCAGTGTAGCCATCAAAAACCACATAATCGATCGGGTCACCGAGAAACTTTGCATCGCTAGGTAGATACTGAAATTCAGGCATGATCGGCGCCATTTGTTCGGCCATTTTGCCTTTTAAAACAGCACGACTGGTATTTACACTGCGTTTTTGTGCATGGGCCAAGGCCTGCTGATGTTCCAATTCTAGTTCTGCAATATATTGCTCGTATTCTGCCTTAATCCTTCCATTGCGACTGCCACTTAAAATTAAGGTGGTCAGTACAATCCCAATACACGCGCCAATGAGCATGGCCATCCAGACAGACATTTAAAATTCCTAATCTTTTTAATATATTACAGCGAGGCGTATAGAAAAAACTTAGACTTTGGTTCTTTGTCATATTCCCCGCATTAAACAATGATATGCTAGGGATGAGCAGAATAAAATCTATTTAGGTCGATGAAAACGATATTAATTGCCAATCAAAAAGGTGGTTGTGGCAAAACCATCACAGCAATCAGTTTAGCCTCTGCACTTGCGCAAAAAGGTTATAAAGTGGCCTTGGCAGATGCTGACAATCAAAAGTCTGCACGTCAATGGCTCAAACAGCGCCCAGAGACTGCCGCCCTGATTCAGAGCCTAGATTGGCGTCATGAAAAGTCGATTGGTGATGTACCAAAAGGGATTGAATATCTAATTATCGATGCACCGGGTGCGTTATCGGGTGAACATGCAGATCAGTTGGTCAGTGAAGCCCATGCCATCATTACCCCGCTACAACCATCTTTCTTTGACATCGACTCGACCCGTCGTTTTTTAAAGCATTTGCAAGAAATTAAACGGATTCGTAAAGGTAAAGTCCAAATCTTATTACTGGCCAATCGTGTTAAACCCAATTCTGCTCATTCCAAAGAAATTCAAGATTTTTTCAATAAAGTTGAACAACAGCCCGTTGCTTGGATTTCTGAACGTACCGCTTATGGTCAACTTGCCATGCAAGGTCTTTCAGTTTTTGACAAAACGCAAAAATTGTACCTCGGTATGCAACAACAATGGCAACCTGTGCTCAATGCCATTATTGAAGACGAAGCCGAGTGGTTTTAACCCATCATTCCACATTTCGCTGATATAAAGGCCAATCTTGCAAGGATCTAGCCTGAAAGATATTCACCATAAGTTAACAAGCTCTCGTTTTCGGGAGCTTTTTTTTCGGTTAAGATTGAACACAACATGATGAAAAAATCAGAGCACGCATTGCCAACGTTCGCACCTACATTACAAAAAGTCTTATTGTTCGGATTATTTTTTATCCTGATTTTTTTGAGCTTTAGCGTACTCAAATACTTTATTGTGCCCGTCGTTTGGGCTGCGATTATTGCTTATATGACATGGCCGCTGTATCAATCAGTACATCGTTTTTGTGGCAATCGTGCAAATCTAAGTGCGGCGCTGATGATCTTACTGGTGGTACTCGTGGTGGGTCTGCCGGTGATTTTTGCAATCTTCTTGTTACAACATGAAGGCCGTAACTTGTATTTTGAATTACAAAAGCAAGTTTTCTCTGGTCATGTCAATGTGCCTGATTTTATTCGCCAACTGCCGTTTATTGGTAAAGAAGTCAGTCGTACCCTGCATGAACTGAACAATGATCCAAACAGTATTATTCAATCGGTACAAATTTGGATTCAGGGGCATTTGAACTACGGTAAAGTTCTGGTCGGCGAAGTCAGTAAAAATATCTTTAAGCTGTGTTTTGCCGTGATGTCTTTATTTTTCTTCTATCGTGATGGTCAAACCATTTTAAGTCAGGTCAGTAAAGCCCTCGAAATGGTGATCGGGCCACGTATTCATCATTATCTTGCCACTATTTCGGATACTACACGTGCCGTAGTGTATGGCATCGGTCTTACCGCCATTGCCCAAGCTTTACTTGCCGGTGTTAGCTATTTTGTCGCCGATGTGCCTAACCCAATGTTATTAACCATCATTACCTTCATGTTGGCACTGATTCCTTTTGGCCCACCGATTTCATATACCGCTGTATCGTTGTGGTTATTTTCACAAGGTCAAACCATTGAAGCCATTGGCGTCATGGCTTGGGGTGTTTGTATCGTGAGTACGGCCGATAACGTGATTCGTCCTTTAGTAATTTCAGGGGCAACGCAGATTCCATTCTTATTAATCATGTTTGGTGTTTTGGGTGGGATCGCCAGTTTCGGTCTTGTCGGTTTATTTATCGGTCCAGTGATCTTGGCGGTACTCTTGGCGATTTGGCGTGAATGGTTGCATGAAACCCAAATTGAACCCGTCATGATGCCCAAAGCAACATTGGCACATAACTTAGACAATATGGATGATAAGCCTGAACAACCTTAATTCAGGCTTGAATTCATTAAACAAATATTACAATCAAATACTTAAATTATCTGTCATCCTGTATCCGCATCTGTTTCAATGGTTGAGACTCCATAAAAACAGACAGGATGCCAAACATGTCTTCACTATTTAAATTCGGCGCGCTTGCTGCGGTCAGTGCCCTGATGTTTACAGGCTGTGCGAGTACCTCGACTTCAACAGGTCTGAATGCAAAAACCGTGACGGTCAATGCCGTGACTGCTCAAGGTATTGGTCAAAGCATCGGTCAAATTAACATGGTTGATAGCCCTGCTGGCTTGGTTATTCATACCAATTTAACCCAGCTTCCTCCGGGTCCACACGGTTTCCATATTCATGAAAAAGGTTCTTGTGCCCCTGCTGAAAAAGATGGAAAAGCGGGTGCTGCACTCGCTGCGGGTGGTCACTTTAACCCTAAAGCGGCACCTCACCACGGTACACCGTTAACCGGTCACATGGGTGACTTACCGATCCTTCAAGTTCAAACCGATGGCACAGCAAAAGTGAATTTAATTGCACCGCGTTTGAAATTGGCGGATGTACAAGGCTTAGCCATCATGGTCCATGCCGGTGGTGATAATTACTCTGACGACCCTAAACCTCTAGGCGGTGGCGGTGACCGTATTGCCTGTGGTGTGATTCAATAATCGACCTTGCATATAGATTTGAACAAGCGGACTTTAAGTCCGCTTTTCTATTGAATAAAAATTGACAGTTCACAGAAAAAAGCTCAGTCTAATTTACAAAATCATTCGAATACTTCATAACTCTGTGAACACGCGACTCTCTTGGTTTCAACAGTTTCAATCCAGTGCAATCATTATGTATTGCCTGCAAATTTGTATTGTTTTGAGTGGCACCACGCTCGGATTATATTTTCTCGGTTTTCATAGTGTTATTGTTCCCGTCACCTTAGGTGCGATTGCCACCGCGCTCACGGACTTTGACGACCGACTCAGCATCCGACTGCGTAATTTGCTCTATGTCTGCGTACTCTTCTTTAGTGTCAGTAGTATTTTAGATTTTCTCTATCCCTATAAGCTGCTGTTTATATTGTATCTTTCACTGTCTAGTGCAGGATTTATTTTATTAGGAGCTTTGGGGCAACGCTATGCCACGATTTCTTTTGGCACGATTTTACTGTCGATTTACACCATGTTCGGCTTGGGCGAATATGACACCTGGTATTTTCAACCCAGCTGCTTTGTTCTAGGGGCCTTATGGTATGGCCTGACCTCAATTCTCTTTTACCTGATTAAACCTACCCTACCTGTACAGGACAATCTCTCGCGTTGTTTTTTACAAATCGCCGAAGTACTGAATGCAAAAGCACGCTTATTTGACCCAGATAATGTCAACAATGTGGAACACTTACTGTATGAATTATCGCTCAAAAACAGTGATGTCATCCCGAGTTTAAACACGACCAAAGCTTCTTTACTCACCCGTTTAAAAGCCTCAAGAGCCAATAAAAATACCATCTACTGGCTGAATTTATATTTCTTGGCACAAGATATTCACGAACAGGCCAGTGCGAATTATTTACACTACGAACAAATTCATCAGAATTTTAGCCGTACCGATTTAATTTTTCGTTTTCAAAAAAATATTCGATTACAAGCGCAGGCTTGCCAACAGTTGGCCTACTGTATTTTGCATCGGCAGCCCTATCAGCCTGATCCCATTACTGCGCAAGCACTGGCACATTTGCATGCCTCTTTGCAGGAGTGGATGGCCAATAATCCGCAAAACATAGAAGTGAAAAACCTACAGCTGATCTTGAGTAATTTGGACAGTGTGCAAGACCGTTTTTCGCATGTGCAGGATTTAGATCATTCACAGCAACAAGCTTATCAGCAGCATATTGATAACCTCAATTTACTCGACGACGACATTCACGGCTGGCATGATTTATGGCTCAAACTGAAACAGCATTTAAGTCCCGAGTCTGCCTTGTTTCGCCATGCCGTTCGCATCGCCTTTGTCTTTGCTATGGGCTATGCCATTTCGCTACTGCCCTTTGCCAAAAATGGCTACTGGATTTTATTGACCAGTTTATTTGTCTGTCAGATGCGTTATTTTGCGACCAAAAGTCGTTTAAAAATGCGGACTTTGGGAACCATATTAGGGGTCTTACTTGGCATTCCTATTTTGTATTTTGTGCCGAGTGTCGAAGGTCAATTGCTACTGACGATTATTTTTGGCGTGTGCTTTTTCTATCTGAGTGCCAAAAAATATGCCATGGCGACCCTCATGGCAACCTTAATGGTCTTGCTGATTTTTAATTTAAAAGGCGCAGGTTATGCGGTCATTTTACCGCGTATTGTTGATACCCTACTCGGCTGTTTTATTGCATGGTTCGCGGTCAATGTCATCTGGCCAGATTGGGACTTTCGCAATATTTCCAAGACCATTCAAAAAAGCTCTGCTGCGACCTTGCATTATTTTGATGCCGTAGTTGAGCAATATCTCCATGGGAAAACCAATAGCATTGCTTATCGGCGTGCTCGTCGTTCAGCCCATAATGCTCAGACTGAACTATCGAGCATGATTTCAAGTTTAAGTACCGAGCCTGAACCCGACCAAACTTTGATTCAACATGCTTTTCGCTATTTGGTCTATAGCCATAGCCAGCTCAGTTATATTTCTGCACTGGGGAGCCACCGTGAACAAGTACAAGACCAACAAGTCCTTGAACTACTGCAATGGTGTCAAAGCACCTTAGACGAGGTCTTAATTCAGCAAAAACCGCTCAATCCTGAGAAAATTCAGCAAAAACTTTTCGAAATTCAAACACTCAGCACTGAAGAAATGCGGTCTAATCACCTACAACTGGTGCTCAAGCAGATCAGTTTATTATTAGAAACATTAGCCGAACTGATTCAGCTCAGAACACAGCTAATTCAGGCGGAAATTAAATAAAATCATATGGGACTCTTGATGAAAATGCTTAGTTTCGGTCTTAAACGCCTCATATTAACCACGATTGTGGCGACCTCATGTTTAGCTGCCTCTTCTGTATTTGCAGCACCGACAGCACAAGATTTAAAGCGTATTCTGGAATGTCAGGCCGATTACGACACCTACCATGACACTTTACTCGATTATGAAAAGGCTCTGGGACAATTGGGTTGGAAACGCCATGATGATCCACATCAACCGTTTATTTATATCTATAAAAATAAGCAGGCTGTAGAGTTTTTTGGCATGCCGACCCAAGAAATTGGCCTGTCTTCCAATGCAGTATTCGCAATCTATCGCCAAGCCGATGTGAAAAAACTTGCCCAAAAGTATGGCATTGAACAGCATCCGATGTTTGCCAATATGCCGTTTTTCCGTGGTGAAAAAATCCTACGCACGGAAGTTGAAACGGATGATCTGCATGCCATTAATCACAAACTGAGCCTGTCTGAAATGACCGGAAAAAGCCCGATGATTTTATTCGGCTGTAACTATGAATTTGATCAGGGTTCAATTGAAGACTCCTTAGCGGATCTAGAAGATTAATCCGAGCAGATGACTCAGAATTAACTTTAAAAACATTCACTTAGATTCAATATGCGAATCAATTATTTCAACATGAACGCTTCGTTCCTGCTGTGCTTTCAGGTACACTCAAGGCTGAAATCACTTTGAATTTAGACTTCGCATGAATATCAAGACCTTACGCTTTGTGGGCCTACTCGAAGGCATCTCCTTTTTATTATTGTTGTTCATTGCTATGCCAATGAAGTACCTGATGGATAATCCAATATTGGTCAAATACGTCGGTATGGGACATGGCGTCTTGTTTATTGCCTTCTTGGTGGTGCTATTTGTGGTCTGTGAAAAACAAAAATGGTCACTCAGTGTATTTCTAATGGGCTTAATTGCATCGATTTTGCCTTTTGGTCCGTTCATTTTCGATCGCAAATTAAAAAATGCAGAACAACCTGCAACATCAAATTAAGACTGTATACAACAAATAAAAAAGCCCAATGTTGTTCTACACAGCACTGGGCTTTTTCTATGATGGCATGAACTCGAATTTAAAATTCACCCGACAATTGACGTTGTCGCATAATATCTCGCACCACCAAGCGTGGTAGGCTGAACCACAAGATAATGAGTATAAAACCCGCCAAACTATAGGCCCAAAGTCCAAAGTTCTCATACAGCACGCGCACGATTTCGATCACGGCAAAGAACGTCAGCATCATGATCACAGACACTGCCGCAGCCACTGTGCCCTTCGACATTTCAGACGACATTAAGGCAAATCGATAGAGAACAGAAAAGCTAATCCCTTCACCAAAACTGACCAAACTCATGCCAAGAATGAGCAATGTCAGAAAATAACTTTCAGTCATCGTCCCAATCACCACGAGGCTCGTCCCGAGTAACATCAGCGGTAGCCCGATCATCACAGACTGACCTAGAGGCAGTTTGTCGATGATTTTAATCAGGACAATATTACCGAGGATCAGACCGCCCAAAACGGGAAACTGTGCCATGCCGTATTGCATGCTACTCAGTCCTAGTTGCTCCACCAATATGACCGGAGATAGCGCAATCCACAGCATCAGTGGCATAGCCACCATCGGTAGACCCAGTGTCAGCGCCAAAAAGCGTTTGTTTTTTAACACCTGTTTAAAGTCATCGATAATATAACCCACCGGTTGCTTGGGGATGCTGATGTGCTGTGTCGGCATCTTGGCTTTTAAACCAAACCAACTCAGAAAAGATAGAAATGCGATTCCTATAAAGCCCCAATGCCATGACACGTGATCAATCATAAAGGCACCGAGGACAGGGCCGATCAGTGGCGCCAGTAGTGAAATATTCGCCATGATCGCCATGACTTTGATGGCATCTCGCTCTTCAAAAGTTTCCTGTACAGCAGCATAGCCCACGGCAGAAATGACCGATAAACCAAAACCTTGTAAAAAACGCAACGTTAAAAAGCTTTCGATATTATGCGTAAGCAATATCGCTAAACAGCATAAGCTAAAGAATGCCACACCACCCAACAGGACTTTTTTACGGCCTAATCGATCTGACAATGGCCCTAATATCGCGGCGACACAAGCACCTCCCAATAAGTAAAATGACATCGACGAGGGTGCCCATGCACTACTCACACCAAACTCTTGAGTAATCGCAAGCATGGCGGGTTGGACTAAGTCGTTGCCGATATAGACAGAAAATTCAAATAAAACCAGTGCCAAGGGAAACATTAAGGTGGCACGACTTAATTTTGTGGTTTGTACGTTTTGCATTGTTATCTACATATCAAATGTGTGCTGTCGAGCTTGAAATGACAAATAGGGAGAGACACTTCAGCCCAATGACGAGCACTGTAATATTAATTTTAAAAATGAATTTGCGGCGTATCCGCCATATGTGCGTCGTATTCACAAGACGCTAGATAGAGATAAAATGAACTTCAACGAACCAATCTGTCGGTTTGAGTTCGACTATTTTAACAGTGTTTGTTGGCGTTGTATTGGTCTTTTTATACTAGCGCTTTTATGGTTTTTCATTGTCTGCTTTTTGGATAAAGCGACCCTGTTTTAGGTCCTCATAGGCTTGCATGACTTCTGCAAAATGATTCATCACAAAATAACCTCGCCCATAGATGGGCTCATTTAAAGGCTGTGCCGATAAATACAACATGTGGCTATCTTCAACTGCCGTCAATTCGACATTTTCACCTTGGCTCGACATAACTGCCATATGCTGTGCATTTAATAGTTCATCCGTTTCATTAAATTTCAGTTTGCCTGAGCGTAAATACACAAGCGTGGTGTCCCCTTCCTGTGCAGGCAGGGTGATGCTTTGATTTGCTCTGACAAAGACATCAAATACTTGTATAGGTGTATGTGTTTCTGCGGGGCCGTGGGCTGTTAAATAATGCCCTGCAATGATCCGTACATAACCTGCATTATCTGCTAAATCCACTACAGGAATACTGGCTTTGGCTAAGCTCTGATAACGTGCAGGATTCATTTTATCTTTGGCAGGCAGATTGACCCAAAGTTGCAATATTTCAAATGCTCCGCCCTGCTGTGCAAAGGCTTGGCTAAAGACTTCTTCGTGTTGAATGCCTGAAGCAGCAGTCATCCACTGTACATCGCCCTCACAAATGACACCACCGCCGCCAGTCGTATCATGATGTTCAAGTTCACCTTTAAACACCAATGTGACGGTTTCAAAGCCTCGATGTGGGTGTTCCAGCACACCTTTTTTCAGTTGAGTTGGTTTCAGCACCCCAGGCCCTAAATGGTCGAGCAATAAAAATGGCGAAACGGTATTGCCCAACTCATAATGGGAAAAAACTGAAGTCACTGGAGCAAAGTCACCGACAGGTGAGCCTGAATCATTGACGTGAATAAAAGCGAGGGTTTTCATCATAAATTTGAAATCTGATCATGATTTGAATTCGGTTTTATATTATTAAAAACTATACGAACTCACGAGAAAATTTTTAGGATTGAATATTCTATGTTTAGGATGAAAATTAAGATACGCGGAAACTCATCCGCAACTGTCCGAGTCAGGACACATTCAATATGTAAAGTTTCTGCGACCTACACAATTGAAGATGGTATTTGACGAGTTTTGCGGATGAAAGATGGTTTTGCTACTTTTGCCGAAACAAAAGTAGATACGAGCTCCAATCATCGAATTTAAAATGAAAGGACCCCGTCATGCTGAATATTTAATAAGAAATTTAGACCTTAACTTTTTATAATTTAAGGACACTTCGCCGATTGGAAAGTCTTGGTATTTTTACCACGCTGGCACTGATATTCCTTTTGCGTATTTACACGCTCCCAGTCACCATCCACCAATCTAAAACTATAAATGGTACGAACCGATTTCACCGAATCATCCATCAAACCCGTTTCCGTCACTTTCACCTGCCCCGCATTTGGCGACTCGACACGGTTAAAATACTGACGAATTTCCACAGTCGACAGCTCTTTACGTAAATCAGGACGTTCTTTTAATACCTGATCGAGTGGCGTAGCAGACGAACCGACTTTAGACACAATTTTCTGCGTTGTCGCACAACCCGCCAACATCCCCACACACAATGCAGACACAGCAATTAAACGATACATAGAAGCAACTCAAATTTATTATTCAGACCTATCATGCCGAACATTTGTCCAAAACACTATTTAAGCAATGTAAAAGAAGTAGTCCATTCCACAAAATCAATGTGCTGTTTCTCATCCATAGGCGGCTAAAAAGTCGTGCTATAGCCATAAAAAAACGCATCCGAAGATGCGTTCTAGTACGTCTTTAAATATTAAAGATCGAACAATTTACCTGGGTTCATAATTGCATTTGGATCGAATACTTTTTTCAATGCTTTCATATATTCGATTTCTTCTGCTGAACGTGTGTAATCGAGGTAAGGTTTTTTGGTCATACCCACGCCATGTTCTGCAGAAATTGAACCGTCATATTTTTTCACAGTTTCAAATACGTATTTGTTCACCACTTGGCATTTTGCAAAGAATTCATCTTTACTTAAATCCGCAGGTTTCAAAATATTTAAGTGCAAGTTACCGTCACCAATATGACCGAACCAGCAAATTTCAAAGTCTGGGTAGTTCGCTTCCACAATTGCATCAATTTCTTTAATAAATGCAGGCACATGTGTAATCAGAACTGAGATGTCATTTTTGTATGGTGTGAACGGTGCGATTGACTCTGAAATGTCTTCACGTAAACGCCATAAGCTGTGTACTTGGTCTAAGCTTTGGCTCATCACGCCATCCAGTACCCAGCCTTGTTCCATGCAATGTTCAAAGATTTCCATTGCCGCATCCATGATCGGTTCAAATGGTGCTTCAAACTCAAGTAATACATAGAATGGACATGGTGTTTCAAACGGACGTTGTACATGGCCATTGTCCAATACTTTTTGCATCGCAAGTTCACCAAAGAACTCAAATGCAGTCAGGTCAATTTTCTTTTGGAAGGCATGTAGAACAGGCATAATCGCATCAAAATCAGGCACACCGAGAACCAATACTTGTAAGTCATGGGGTTGGCGTTCAAGTTTGATTTCAGCTTCAGTCACGAGGCCCAAAGTACCTTCACCACCAATAAATAAGTGTTGAAGCGCATAACCAGTCGCGTTTTTGATCATGCCTTTGTTCAAGCGCAGGATGTCACCTTTACCTGTAACCACGGTCATGCCCAACACCCAGTTACGTGTCATGCCGTATTTGATAACTTTAATACCACCGGCGTTGGTACCAATGTTGCCGCCAATTTGAGATGAACCTGAAGATGCAAAATCAACTGGGTAGTACATGCCCTGTTCTTCAGCATAGTTCTGAAGTTGTTCAGTCACCACGCCTGCTTGTACGCGTACCATACGGTCAGCTGGGAAGAATTCCAAGATTTGGTTCATCTTGTCCATGCTCACCACGATTTCACCGTTAGCAGCCACAGCACCCGCAGACAAACCTGTACGACCGCCACTTGGTGTGATCGCAACATTAAATTGGTTCGCAAGTTTTACAATTTGTTGAACTTGTTCTGTGCTTGAAGGGAAAACGACGACCGACGGGTTTGGATCGAAGTGCTTAGTATGGTCACGACCCCAATTTTGGAGACTATCCGCATCGGTTTTAATTCGGCTTTCGCCAACAATAGCGGTCAATTGGGTCAATAACTCTGGGGTTAAAGCGACTGGAGCATTCATCGTTTTCAGACCTTGCAAGAAGTAAACAAGTTTTTTTAAAGGTCCAGACTTCATTCAGTCAAAACTGCGGTAACGCATATTTCAAGGGAAAAAGCCTGAAACAGAGCGCATCAAAATGTCAGGGAATTGGTCATGATGATTTTGAGCGGCACCATTATAAGCTATAACTGGGCTTTTTTTGACAAAACCCAAAGAAAAACGTGATTTCAAAATGTCACGAGGAATATGACCAAGTTAATTAGACCAAATCTAAAAAATATTGACTCATCATTCGCCAAAATAGCCATGACGTCGGTCATAAAGGAAATGTATATCAGGCGACTTCCTATGCTATTATATGCGCACTAAATTTGGCCTTTGTAGCGGAGCCGTAATGAGCCAACATCTTTCTTTACCTAAAGATAAAATTCGTTTCTTGTTGTTAGAAGGCGTTCACCAAAACGCAATCGACACTCTAAATGCTGCTGGATACACCAACATTGACTACCGTAAAACTGCGCTTGAGGGTGAAGCGTTGAAAGAAGCGGTTAAAGATGCTCACTTCATTGGTATTCGTTCACGTACTCAATTAACTGAAGAAGTTTTTGAAGCGGCGAACAAACTGATTGCTGTGGGTTGTTTCTGTATCGGTACAAACCAAGTGAACTTAAATGCTGCAATGATTCGCGGTATTCCTGTATTTAACGCACCATACTCAAATACGCGTTCAGTTGCTGAACTAGTACTTGCTGAAGCGATTCTATTACTTCGTGGTGTTCCTGCAAAATCTGCTTCAACTCACCGTGGTGGTTGGAACAAGTCTGCAGTCGGTTCATTTGAAACTCGTGGTAAAACTTTAGGTATTGTTGGTTACGGTTCGATTGGCTCGCAACTTTCTGTACTTGCTGAAAGTTTAGGTATGCACGTAATTTATTACGATGCAGTGACTAAGCTTCCGATGGGTAATGCACGTCAAGTCGGTTCTATGGGTGAACTTCTTGCCAATGCAGACGTCGTATCTCTACACGTTCCAGACGTTCCATCAACTCGCAACTTCTTCGGCAAAGACCAATTTGCTCAAATGAAAGAAGGCGCAATCTTCCTCAATGCTGCACGTGGTACATGTGTCATCATTGAAGATCTTGCTGATGCAATCAAATCTGGTCATATTGCTGGTGCGGCTGTAGACGTATTCCCTAAAGAACCAAAAGCAAACGGTGAAGAATTCGTTTCTCCACTTCGTGGCTTAGACAACGTGATTTTGACTCCTCACGTGGGTGGTTCAACAATGGAAGCGCAAGCGAACATCGGTCTTGAAGTTGCTGAAAAATTCGTTGCTTACTCTGATAAAGGTATGACTTTATCTGCAGTGAACTTCCCAGAAATCGCGTTACCGTTGACTGAAGGTAAACACCGTTTACTTCACATTCACAAAAACGTGCCGGGCGTTCTTTCAAAAATCAACAACTTGTTTGCTGAACACGGTATCAACATCTCTGGTCAGTCTTTAATGACTAAAGGTGATGTGGGTTATCTTGTGATGGACGTTGACGCAACTGCTTCTAAAGAAGCATTGGATACACTTCACGAAGTTGAAGGTACGATCCGAGTTCGCGTATTGTTCTAATCACCTTAGACACTGAAGCCACAGCCTTCGGGCTGTGGTTTTTTTATTGTAATAAACTTTTAAAATCTGGCTAGTGCCACTCTCCCGCTCTTCGAGTCATCGAAACAAATTTAGTTTATGCCAAATTTTAAAGTTGCACCGGCTGTCCAAGCACCGCTGATCTTGCTTATTGCCATGATCAGCATGCAAAGCAGCGGTTCATTTGCCAAATATCTTTTCGGTCAATTTCCCATACTGACCGTTTCGGGCATGCGTTTAATGCTAGGCGCTTTGATCTTGGCGATTATTTTTAAAGTTTGGCAGATCAATTTTAAACAAGTGAAATGGTCGTCTATTCTGAGCTATGGCTGTGCCTTAGCAGGGATGAATGTATTATTTTACTTGTCGATTGATCGTCTCCCGCTCGGCATTGCCGTCTCTTTTGAATTTATTGGCCCGCTCAGTGTCGCACTATTTGCTGCACGCAGAAAATTTGACTTTATTTGGGTCGGACTGGCTATTTTAGGCCTTATCCTACTTTTTCCTTTTGACCAAGCTGCACAACGACTTGATCCCGTTGGCATTGCCCTCGCCCTTGGTGCAGGTGCCTGCTGGGCACTCTATATCGTGGCAGGTCAGAAACCTTCTGGCGTTTCAGGCAACCATACAGTTTGTTTAGGTATGTTTGTCGGCATGTGTATGCTTATGCCGATTGCATTATTTGTAGGGATTCCTGCGCATGCCTTTGAACCGATGAGTCTCCTCTATTTTCTTGCTTTAGCCACCTTGGCCAGTGCAATCCCCTTTAGCTTAGAAATGATTGCACTCCGCAATTTAACGGCGCTCAGTTTCGGAACGCTTATGAGCCTAGAACCTGCAATTGCAGCACTCTCTGGTTTTGTTTTTTAAATGAACAATTACTTTGGACCCAGTGGTTAGCCCTTGCTGTCATTATCTGTGCCTCGATTGGGTGTACCTATACCACGCAAAAAGCCAAAGCCATTTAAATTCAAAATATGTTCCCATGACAATGGATGAACTACATGAATCTCAGACTCAATTTTTTGAATTCAAATTGAATCATGACGTGCTCAGTCCTGCTCTTACATCAGCCGAGCCATAGAATTTTAAATTCAGAATCCATCATGATTTGATCAAATGTTAAAAATCATTCAACTGTCAGCATTAACCGCTATACTGTACTGATTCAAAAATAGGGCTCAACACCGCCCAACAACTGTGTGCCGCATGCCAAATTCACAACTTCTCGCTGTTGTTTTCATGGTGCTCTCCATGATCTCCTATCAGATCAGTGCTTCATTTGCCAAACAACTGTTTTTGGTACTAGACCCGCTGAGCGTGACCATTTTAAGGCTGTGTTTTGCCTCAATTATTATTTGTTTGATGTTTCGCTCTTGGCACATTTTAAAACGGCTGTCCTTTTTAAAATGGCGCGATCTACTCTGCTATAGCGCCGCCCTGTGCCTAATGAATGTCTTGTTCTATATGTCTCTAGGCAAACTCCCTCAAGGCATTGCCGTTGGACTCGAGTTTATTGGGCCTCTAGGTTTGGCGCTGCTGTCGATAAAAAATCGTAGCGACTACATCTGGGTGTTTTTGGCGATCTTAGGGATTGCGCTGATGGTGCCTTGGGGACAAGCTCAAAGCGGTAATTTCTCACTGATTGGTGCGGCTTGTGCCTTGGCTGCCGGACTCTGTTGGGCCTTTTATATTTATTTCGGGCAAAAAGTGGTACACCAAAATATTGGCATGCATGCACTGACCATTGCCATTAGTTTATCGGCATTGACCTTATTACCTATCGGCCTCTATAACAACGCAGCAGCTTTAATGGACACACAATATTGGCCTAAAGCCTTGTTGATTGCCATTTTAGCCACAGCGATTCCTTACGCCCTAGACCTCAAAGCATTGAAGATTCTAAGTAAGCTGAGTTATGGCACATTGTCGAGTATCTCGCCTGCTTTGGCAGCCATTACGGGTATGGTTTTATTGGGAGAACGTATCGGTATGTGGCAATGGATCGCACTGGTGTGCATTATGCTCGCCTCAGTCGGGGTGACGATGCGTTCCTCTAAATCAGAAACAGCCAGCTAAATTTTTAAAGGCCAAATAGTTAAATAAAAAATGGCGAGATTGCCGCCATTTTTCAACAAATTGTCTAAGCGCTCTTACATCTAAGCTTTTAAATACAAGGCTTTTAAATACAAGGTTCGAAAAGATCTAGATTCTATAAGGACTTAACCAGTCAGGCTGTCTTTATCCGCTTTTTTATATTTTTTATACTCGGCTAAATATTGTTTAGCCAAAGCTTCTTTTTGCTTATCATCCAATATTTTACCGGCTTGTTGAAAGAAACCGTGCTCCTCTTCCTGTAAATGATGATGCACTGTTTCTGAAAGTTTTTTGGCAATGGCCAGCCAGCCCGGATTGCTAAATTCAGTCTCAGTCAACTGCTCTAAAAGTTCGTCCATTTCATGATGTTCAGCCAAGGCATGACGGGTAATGTTCAGCCCCGAGTCGGTCATCATTAAAGGAATATAAAAATATCGGTCTTCTCCGACAGCATGCGCGAATAATTCATTTTTAAGTCGGTCAAACAGATCGCGACGTTCTGGACTATCACCAGAAGTTTGTACTAATTGTTCTGCAAGCGCTCTTTGTTGTTCATGACTTTGACGTAAAGCTTCAAAAATATTCATTCTGATGATGTCCTCTGATGCTTAGCGATAGCTGAGTATTTTTTTTAATTCAGCAAAATAAAGTGCTTCATTTTTATACTAAACATATCCGCATCAGAATACAGCGCAGCTCTGTTAAGTTTTGTTTTAAGCTTGTCCCGTAAAGGTTTGATACCCTAGCCGTACAATCAAAATACTCACCAAAATCAAAAATAGAATTCGAATAAAGCCACTGCCGTATTTAATCGCCGCACGTACACCAACGATCGAGCCTAAAATATTTGCTACAGCCATCATTAAGCCTATAGCAAATAACACATGGCCAGTGGGCGCAAAAAAACTCAGTGCAGCCAAATTGGTGGTTAAGTTGGCCACTTTAGACAAGGCAGAGGCATGCAAAAAGTCTGCTTGTAGATAACGAATAAAAAAGAAGATAAAGAAACTGCCCGTGCCTGGCCCAAAAATGCCGTCATAAAAACCAATTACCAGACTACCAAAAGCGGCAAGACCGAGAATTTTAGGGGTCAGTTCTTGGCGTACATGCACCTGACCAAATTGTTTTTTGGCAAAGGTATAGATCGCAATCACGATCAACATGACCAAAACAAAAGGCCGTAAGACTTCTTTTGGAATCATCGATACACAAGCTGCGCCCACAAAGGAGGCAACAAATGCACAGCTTGCAATGACCGCAAGTAATTTCCAACGTAGTTTAACTTGGCGTAAAAAGGAATAGGACGCTGAAACCGTACCAAAGATCGAAGACAACTTATTGGTGCCAAACACCGTCGCAGGAGATAAGTGCGGCATGGCATTCATAATGGCTGGAATTTGAATTAATCCTCCGCCCCCCACTGCTGCATCAATTGCACCGGCAAAAAATGCAAAAAATAAGAGGCTTAAGATGATTTCAATTTCCATAATTTGGCTTCAGTGGCTGTTGATGACTATTCAAGATTTAATACACGTTTTGGTACTAAGCGCTTACGATCGGTAATTTCCGCTAGACCTAAGCAACGTTCCCCATCAAATACCAAAACCTGCGCTTCCGCAGCATGCTCAATATTACTTTCCATTCCACGACTAAAATATTCAGCTCGACCTTCCGGCGCTTGCACTTTGCAGAAATGATCGACAGGTGAATACACCGGCAGCAATAATGCTTCACGCTCAGCTTCGGACAGACTCTCTAAATATTCAATGGTAAAGCTTGGGTTAAGATCAAAATGACCCGTTTGAATACGGTGTAGATAGGTTAAATGTCCAAAAGTACCCAATGCTTTGGCAATATCTTCGCCTAAAACACGAATATATGTGCCTTTGGAACAGGTGATGTCGAGTGTAATACTATTCTCATTAAATGATAATAACTCGATGGCATAAATCGAAATTGGACGTGCTTCACGCTCTATTTCTATGCCTTTACGCGCCAACTCGTACAGCGGGCGACCTTCTTTTTTCAGCGCAGAATACATCGGTGGAATTTGTTGAATATCCCCTACAAATTGCGCCAAGACATTTTGAATATTTTCTTCAGTCAATGTTGGAACAGCTTGCTCTAATAGTATTTCACCTTCCACATCACCCGTCGTGGTACTGTGTCCTAAAAAGACGGTGGTTTTATAACGTTTAGTCGAATCCAATAAAAAATGCGAAAACTTTGTTGCTTCACCCAAACAAATCGGCAATAAACCTGAAGCCAGCGGATCAAGCGCACCAGTATGTCCTGCTTTTTGTGCACGAAACAACCAACGCACCTTCTGTAAGGCTGCATTCGAGCTAATACCTAATGGCTTATTCAAAAGAAATACACCATGTACAGGACGACGTTGGATCTTAGGAGAGGCTTTTTTCATGTCAAAATTTGGCTAATACAGGAACAGCGCAATGGTAACAACCCACATCTAACGTTTACAACTCTTCTATGTTTTTATCTGCATTTTATGTCATATTGAGTTCGCATTTAGAACTCTAAAACAATTAAAAACGGAATAAAGGTGCATTGGGATATGCAAAAAAATAAACTTTGGCTCATCATTGCCTTGGTCGTTATCGCAGTTGCTGCATTCATATATTGGCTTGCGCCAAAAGCATCACAAAATGATCCTTCAGATCAATCGATTCAACAACAAAATACGCCTTTAGCTCAGGGCGAAACCGCTACGGCTCAAGCAACAAGCGGTTCTTCGCTGCTCAGTCCAAGTCAACAAGACACAGAAGTAAACTGTCAAATCAGTATGGATGGTTCAAACCGTTTGATCGTGAATGAACAAACACGGAATTGCTTTGAATATTTCATTACTCAGTATGGTGAAAAGTCGATAGATCAAATTAAAAAGGATTTTAAAGCCTACATTGCACAAGGTCATAAAGAACCTGCGCTGTCCCAAATTTATGATTTGTGGGATCGTTATATGAAATATCGTGAACAATTAGGTCATTTACAGCCACCAAGCGACGACAAAGAATCACCACAATATTATCGCTCGATCTACAACAGCACACAAAATTTAAGAAAACAGTTCTTTTCTGATTATGAAATTGAAGGTTTATTTGGCAAGGAAAATACCTATCACGAATACACCCTAAAACGTATGGAAGTGGTGAATGACAAAAAATTGTCTGAATCGGAAAAAGCCAAAAAACTAAAAGACCTGTTTGATGAACTCCCAGAAGATTGGAAAGAAAATCTGGAACAAATCAATAAACTTGAAGATTTACGCAAGCTCACAGCAGACATTAAAGCCCGTGGTGGTTCAAGCGAAGAAATCCATCAAATGCGGTTAAATTTAGTGGGTCCAGAAGCTACTCAGCGCCTTGAAAATCTAGACAGCCAGCGCAGCTCTTGGAAATCTAGCGTAAATCAATACCTCACAGAGCGTGACAGCATTGTGAAAAGCAATATGAGTGACAGTGCGAAACAACAAGCAGTACAGCAACTCCGTAATCAACATTTTAAATCGAAGGAAGATCAGCTCCGCGTCAGTACCTTTGAATCTGTGCATGATCAAGGTGGAAAATTACCTTTCGCAGAATAAGTACAAATAACAATTTAAAAACAACCTCAATTTCAGGATGAAATGATGAAAAAACCACAAGCTCTTTTATGCGCAATTATGGCTGCATCAGCAGCGATCGCCAGCACACAATCCCAAGCTGCGGCTGGACTCCAACATGTCACCGCCAATAGCTCGGCAAGCTATGCCAAGACCAAATATCCGATTGTATTTACTCATGGCATGTTCGGGTTTACTCGCATTGGTTTTGACAGCTTTGGCATGGATTATTTTTATCAAATTTTGCCGGATTTAGCCCGCAACGGGGCAAATACCTTTGCTGCCCAAGTTTCTCCGCTAGAGTCTACAGAAGTTCGTGGTGAACAGCTCCTGAGCCAAGTCGAAGAAGTCCTTGCCCTGACGGGTCAACCTAAAGTGAACCTCATTGGTCATTCACATGGTGGGCCAACAACGCGTTATATTGCAGCGATCAAACCTGAGTATGTAGCATCAGTGACTGGTGTTGCAGGCACTTATCGCGGCTCTCTAGTCGCAGATAAAATCCAAGCAAATAAAACCATTAATTCAGTCTTTGGGGTACTCGGCGATCAACTCTTAGCACCGATTATTACTTGGGCTGAAGGCAACTCGAGTCTACCTAACAGTGTTGATGCATCACTTACCGCAATCAGTGAAAAAGGTTCGGCTGAATTTAATGCAAAATTTCCAACCGCAGCACTAGCGACGAACTGCAATCAGTCGGGTGCCAAAGTCGACAATGGTGTGTATTACTACTCATGGACAGGTACAGCACAAACCACGAATGTATTAGATGTATTAGATACAGTGATTAGTCAGCTTGCCCCTTTGGCCTATGGAAATCGTGACAATGACGGTTTGGTTGGACGCTGTAGCACCCACATCGGACAAGTGATCCGCGACGACTACAATCACAACCACTTAGATGAAGTGAATATGGTCTTTGGCCTACGCAGCCTATTTTCACCTGACCCAGTTGCGCTCTACCGCCAACATGCCAATCGTTTAAAATTACAGGGTCTGTAACCTCAAAAGTTGGTTCCCTTTCAGCACTGAAAAGGACGTCTTTGGACGTCCTTTTTTGTTTACAATGTTTTTATTTGTAAGTATTAAACAAGCTAATTCAATAAGTTATTAAATCATAACAACTAAAATAAATAGCAAAAATAAAAGACAAATGTATATAAATATGCATGTCATCTGAATGCAGCCCATGTCCTAAAATGACATGGAATTTCAAACCGAGCATGAAAAAATGACAAGGCATCTTTGTCTATTCAAACTCTCTAAAATCAAAGATATGGCCTGGCCAATCACAAAGATGTTGCTTAAAAACAGAGAGTATTTTCATTATTAAAAAGTAATAAAAACAACATCAGATCAAGGAACATTTATGCGATCTTTAGTAAACACGGCCAAGATGGCCTCTGTAGCTGCAGTTGCAGGCTTAGCGATGAGTATATCGGCAAGCACTCAAGCTGCGCCTAGCGCCCTCCAGGTGAAGGAAACGGCAAAATCTGACTACGCAAAAACCAAATATCCAATTTTAATGGTGCATGGTTGGCTCGGTTGGTCACGTATCGGCACTGACACCATCGGACTAGATTATTGGTACCAAATCTTGCCAGATATGGCACGAAATGGCTCAACCGTATTCGCCGCGCAATTATCTCCTGCAAACACCACAGCACATCGTGGCGAGCAGTTAATTGCACAAGTTGAAGATGTTTTGGCTATTACAGGGAAGCCAAAACTTAACTTAATCGGTCACTCTCATGGTGGTCCAACTGTATTGTATGTGGCTCAAACAAAACCACAGTACATTGCGTCTATTACAGGTGTTGCAGGGACCTATCACGGCTCTAAAGTAGCGGATGATATTCAAGGCAACTCACTTTCTCGTACTGCCTTCAATATTTTAGGTGATTATATTGTCGGCCCACTGATTGCTTTAGGTCAGGCAAAACCAGAGCTTGAAATTGATTTCGATGCTTCAATGAAATCACTATCACAAACAGGTTCTGCTACATTTAACAGTACGGTTGCAAAATCTGCTGTAGCTGACGGTGTTTTGGCGTCTTCAGAAAATTGCAGTAAGAACTTAAAGCAAGTCGACAGCAAAGGCATTCAATACTATTCATGGACCGGTGTTGCGCAAACCACGAACCTACTTGATATCGACACGATCCTGATGCAACTCGGGCCATTGTCTTATGGTAATAAAGACAATGACGGTATGGTTGCACGTTGTAGTGCTTATATCGGTAAAGTCATTAACGACAGCTACAAACTTAACCATACCGATTTAGCCAATATGATGTTCGGCTTAACGGGTCTATTTGCACAAGATCCTGTGGCACTGTACCGTCAACATGCTAACCGTTTAAAACTGCAAGGACTTTAATTTTTATCGTTGACGTTTCAATTCACTAAGGGGGCTTCGGCCCTCTTATTTACTTTTATCAATCTGAAGTTCTTGATCTTTTATTTTGTTACATTTAGCGGCGCAGTTAATCTTTTTCAATTTGCAACAGGTGATCTTTATTGCTTTATTAGAAGTGACAATAAATATTGTCATAAAACAATAATACATTGAGGATCGCTCATGAAATACGGACCATTTTTAGCAGGTTTAATTGCAGCTACATTCATCGGTAATGTATCTGCATCGCAAGCAACCCAAGTCACCGCCAAAGCTAGTTCTAGCTATGCAAAGACCAAATATCCAATCGTATTTAACCATGGTATGGGTGGTTTCATTACCGTCGGTACGGACTCATTTGGACTCGACTATTGGTATCAAATCCTGCCTGATCTTGCCCGCAATGGTGCAAATGTCTGGGCAACGCGCGTATCGCCGTTTAACTCCACCGAAGTACGTGGCGAACAGCTTCTACAACAAGTCCTTGAAATCCGAGCACTCACTGGTGCGGATAAGGTGAATTTGATTGGACATAGCCATGGTGGGCCAACAATTCGTTATGTTGCCGGTGTTCGCCCAGATGTAGTTGCTTCATTAACCAGTGTTGCAGGACCTCATCAAGGCTCCCCTGTTGCAGACTTAATTTTAAAAGCTGAAGGCACCGCTGTCGAAGCACCCTTAGTCGGAGCTGTGAATTTTGTCTCTAAAGCCATTGTTTGGGCGCAAGGTCTAGATCCAACGACTTATCCTCATGACGCATTGGCAGGTGGTTCAAGTTTAACGCTAGCGGGTTCTGCAAAGTATAACGCCGCATTCCCTCTGGGCTTGCCTAAATCCAATTGCGCTGATGGCAATAGCGTTGAGAAAGGCATTTATAACTATTCATTTACAGGTGTGGGCCAAATCACCAATATTTTAGATTTAGACTCAGCACTAAAAGTGACCGCATTACTGATCGATGGCGGAAAAGACAATGATGGCCTCGTATCACGCTGTAGTGCCAAATTTGGTAAAACCATTCGTGATAACTACAACTGGAACCATTTAGATGAAATCAACCAAGTGCTTGGTCTCAAAGCGTTGTTCGCACCAGATCCTGTCGATGTTTATCGTCAACATGCCAATCGTTTAAAACTTCAAGGTTTATAATTTAGTAAAGCTATACATTAAACCCTGTAAATTCAGGGTTTAATGATATTTTCATTAATCAATGTACAAAATATCTTTCATTCTATCGATTAGTTCTCACATTTTTCTTTCCTTTTTTATAATCCTTAATGACAATAAAAATTGTCAGATAGGCAATTTTGTCTATTTCCAAACTAAACTGAATCAAAGTTTGAAAACCAAAACAAAAAGAAAGGAATGAAAAATTGCTCTGTGCCACGCTCCTTGCAAGTATGGCAGTGACCCAAACGCATGCTGCATTGGGTATACAGCAAGCGACCACTAAAAAAGTCATCGACAATTATGCTGAAACCAAATACCCCCTAGTGTTTGTACACGGGATGTTTGGTTTTAATCGCTTAGGCGGTGCCGTTTTTGGTCTAGATTATTGGTATCAAGTTCTCCCTGATTTAGCAAGCCATAAGGCTACGGCCTTTGCTACACAAATCTCCCCGTTGGAGTCCATTGAAGTTCGCGGTGAACAACTGTTAGACCAAGTTGAACAAGTGGTTGCGATTACTGGCAAACCTAAAGTGAATTTAATTGGTCACTCACATGGTGGCCCTACGGCTCGATATATTGCGGGTGTACGACCTGATTTGGTTGCCTCTGTCAGTACGGTCGCAGGAACCAATGACGGTTCACCTGTGGCAGATTTAGTACAGAGTGTCCCGATTTTAAATGGCGTATTAGCGACTGTTATGGATGCCTTAATGACCCCAGTGATTAACTTCGCCCAGCAGTCTAACCTCCCTTCAAATTTTAAAGCTTCGATCTACAGTATGTCTCAACCGGGTGTGAAAGCCTTTAACGCAAAATTTCCACTCGGTATGCCTGCAACCAAATGTGCTGATGGCTCAAGTGTTGCCAATGGCATTAGCTTCTATTCATGGACAGGTATATCTAACACCACCAACTTACTTGATCCAGATACGATCTTTACTGCAATGGAGCCAATTGCATTTAGCGGACAACCGAACGACGGCTTAGTGAGCCAATGTAGCAGTAAATTGGGTAAAACCGTCCGTGATAATTATAAGTGGAACCATTTCGATGAAGTCAATCAAGTATTGGGCTTGAAAGGACTATTTGCACCAGACCCTGTTTCAGTCTACCGTCAACATGCCAACCGTTTGAAACTTGAAGTTTTATAACTTTCTTTCATGCATAAAAAAATGCGCCTAAAGGCGCATTTTTTTACAGCGTTGTAAAACAAATTATTTTGCTTTACGAGCTGGTAATTTTTCACGAATACGTGCAGCTTTACCAGACAATTCACGTAGGTAGTAAAGTTTAGCACGACGAACGTCACCACGACGTTTCACTTCGATACCAGCAACGATTGGTGAGTGAGTTTGGAATACACGCTCAACACCGAAACCGCTAGAAATTTTACGTACTGTGAACGCAGAGTTCAAACCACGGTTTTTCTTAGCAATTACAACACCTTCAAATGCCTGAAGACGTTCACGCTCACCTTCTTTTACTTTAACTTGAACAACTACTGTGTCACCAGGAGCAAAAGCAGGGATGTCTTGTTTCAACTGTGCATTTTCAACAGCTTGTACTAAAGGATGTTTACCGCTCATGGGGTATCTCCGATTATGCGAGTTAGAAGAGGTCTAATCATCGCTGGGGCTAGAGGCTAAAGCGCATAGACCCGATTGACTTTCCCTTTATGCTTGACCGCTTCAATGCATAAAGAGCCTAATATAAGATTTAAAAAATTTAAACCTTGGAATCTTTTAGCCATTTCTTTTGCTGCTTGGTCAATTCAACTTTTTCAACCAACTCAGGTCGGCGTTCTAAAGTGCGCTGATATCGCTGCAAAAACCGCCATTTCTCAATATTGGCATGATGTCCCGATTTTAATACTTCAGGAACATCTAAACCTTCAAAATGGTCTGGCTTGGTATATTGTGGGCAATCTAAAAGACCATCCACAAATGAGTCTTGCACATGTGATTGTTCATCAGACATTGCACCCGGAAGTCTCCGAATCACGCTATCCAATAAAACCATCGCAGGGAGTTCACCACCAGATAAAACGTAATCGCCTATTGACCATTCCTGATCAACATATTGTTGGATCAAACGCTCATCTACTCCTTCATAACGACCACACAATACAATCAATCCATCATATTTGACGAAATCTTGTACCGCAGGTTCATTTAAGGTCTTTCCTTGTGGCGACATATACACCACAGGGACATGAACAGCACCCGCTTGCTTGGCAAGCTCTTTGGCACGATGAATTGCTTTCGCTAATGGCTCAGCCATCATCACCATACCTGGACCACCACCAAATGGACGCTCATCCACTCTTTTGTAGTTGCCCTCAGCAAATTCGCGTGGATTGATACAATGAACTTGCACAATGTCACGTTTTGCTGCGCGCCCGCTAATACCGTAGGCTGTAATCGCTTCAAACATTTCAGGAAAAAGCGTAATGACTGCAAAAAACATCGCAGACTCCTCTATTTTCCTGCTGCGTCAATCCTTAAAGGATTAATAATCTACGCCCCAATTTACGTAGATACGACCAGCTTCGAGATCAACACGCTGTACCACATCTTTATGCCATGGAATCATTCGCTCTTCGCTATCGACGCTGTCAGCAGTAGCGCGAACTACCATCACGTCGTTAGCACCTGTTTCAAACAATTCGTGGATTTGACCGAGATTGACTTCTTGCTCATCTTCTCCCAGACCTAACACTGTTAAGCCCTTCAAATCTGACCAGTAGTACTCGTCCACGCCTGCTTGCGGCAGTTGCGATTTAGAGATCCAGATATTTGCACCAACCAAGTTATCTGCCGCGGTACGATCACTCACACCTTTTAGCGAAACAACCAAGCCTTTGCCATGTGGTTTCCAACGTTTTACATCTACTGTTTGCCAACCTGCTTTGGTCTCAATGTACCAAGGAAGGTAGTCAAAAATATTGCTCATAGGTTCTGTATTGGAATAGACCCAGAGCCACCCATTTAATCCATATGCTGAACGTAGCTGTCCAATCTGAATACGATCTTCGGGAACATTCTGTGTTGGTGTCATGGGTAACCTACTACTAATTAAGCAGTAGCTGCAGCTTTCTTAGCTTCAGCAGCTAAAGAAGCAACACGTTCTGAAGGTTGAGCACCTTGTGAAACCCAGTGAGCAAAACGGTCAGCATCTAAACGAAGTTTTTCTGCTTTACCTTGAGCTGTAGGGTTGAAGAAACCGATACGTTCGATGAAACGACCGTCACGTGCATTACGGCTATCAGTCACAATGATTTGATAGAACGGACGTTTTTTAGCACCACCGCGTGCAAGACGAATAACAACCATGATAGAACCTTATAGTTTTTACGGATTATCCCTGTACCGACCATCGATACATTTCAAACCCCTTTCATAGAGGGCAATATTTTACGTGAAATTTGCCCTGAATGAAAGATCAAAAAGTGTTTATCCACAATTTTGAATTTGAGGTTATTTGCCGTCCCAGTTTGAGGTGGCAGATGGAGTACAAGCAGTACTAGAATTATCTGTACCAACAGTCCAACACCGCTCACCTTTATAATTTAGTGCAATATGCCCATCAAGGTGCTGAGTTGAAGTTGCAATTGGTGTAGCAACTAATAACCACCTTTCTGAACCTAAGGGTGAGGATGTATCAATAACTCCACTATCATCAAGCCATTGCAGTTCTAACATATACAAAGGATTACCCTGTATCGGGTATGTAGTCTTAATACCAATATCAGTCATAGTTGCGCCTGTTACCTTAAAATTAGCAATTTTAAAGCGCTGAATTTGTGCAGCGACTTGCAACATATTTGCTTGCATATCAGTACGTTTAGTTTTTTTCACATATTGAAGATATGAGGGATATGCAAATGCTGCAAGAATTCCAACTATCGCAACAACAATCATCAATTCAACAAGTGTAAAGCCATTTTTTCTTACCATGACTCTGCTCCGGAACAATCAAAATCTATTGTCTTCCCTTGCTTAAAACACTGTATACCAGTACTCGTTACTACATAACTATTATTTTTTTCATCAGTTGATGTAGCCATAATTGCCCAACTTTGCCCGGTAGAAGATGAATTACTTAAAGTATTTGCTGTATTCGCTCCATCTCGAACACTAATATTATATTTAATATCAGTGCCCGTCGCACCATTAGGTACAACCAACAAATTGGATGAAGCATTAAAATTTAAATAATTAAAATTACGCGTTTTATGCTTCTCCAAATCAACAGCGATTTGTTTCATCGTTTGTTGTGCTTGCGATGCTAAAGATTTTCTTGCATAAGCTTGATAACTAGGAATAGCAATAGCTGCAAGTATTGCAATGATGACAACGACAACCATCAACTCAATTAAAGTAAAACCTTTTTGAGCCAATAACGTATTTTTGTTATACATACAGCCCACCTATTGTAACTTGGCATACCAACGCTGAGGAATTAAACAAATCCTACTCGCTTCACCTGGATTACCACCCATACCATTATAAATAGTTCGAGTCCCAGTACTTAAACAATAATTGTTTTCACTACCGCCAGTTCCACCACCATTTCCACCACCATTTCCACCGCCAGTTCCACTACCAGACCCGTCATCAACACTGACCACTGTACCTGTATGAATACCTACACCAATTTCATCTTTGCCATACCATTCAGTACCAAATTTTGTTTTATCACATTGACCATAAGGCAAACAAATTCGTGACAAGTAACTTTGACCTTTTACACCAGCACCACAATCACCCGAAATACCCGGACGGGAACCATCAAAAGTTGTTACGTAAAGTACGTAATTCATTGCGATAGGAGTTCCAAATACTTTTTCACTTTGAGCTTTATAATTTGAACATGGTGCAGTTCCTGAGCAATTTTTATACTCATAATACCATCCTTTAGAGGTGGCATATGGGGCCTTAAGAGTTGTGTCATCTTTTCTATCTGTATCAGTGATAACAGCTAAATCACCTTTTATTATATCTTTGGTGCTATAAGTAGATAATGACATTAAGTTTTTATTAGCAACATCTTTATCATAAATATTATAAACTGCTTCATAATCTGCTGTACCAGCAGTGTAATCCTGTAATGGCTTACTTCGGTTCCCTGAACCAATGCTGATTAAAGCAAATACCGTCCCTTGATCACTATATAGTGAAAATGCAGGCATATCATAAAAACGAGGACTCATTCCACTAGCTTTATTAAGGTTCAGCAATCTAACGGGATTCTTAATAATCGTGCCTAACGTTGATGCTTTATTATTGAAGTCTACGCGGAACACTTGCCCACCTAAATCTCCAAAATAAATGTTGTCAATAAGATCATCCCCATCACGATCTACAGTCCGTATTTCACTGACAACACTGTTAATCATTGTTGAGACATTAGATGCTAAAGGAACAGAGGTACTGTTTGTTGCATTAGCACCTGTCCACCATAACAGATCACCATTTTGTGCATCAAACATATATACTCCAGCCCCTTTTGCTGGAGCTGATGTAGAAGGTGCAAATTTTTCACACTCATATCCAACGGTCTTGGCTACCGTATCTGTACCAGTATTACATGCTGTTGTCCCAGTTTTTGCATCATAACCACCACCAACAAACATTACTTGCTTACGAGTCGTTTTGCCTGTTGAGTCCTTCCAATTAATCCAACCAATTGCTGGTTTAGACCAACTTTGTCCCATATGTTGAAGCTGGGTGAACGACTTAGACGTATTATTGAAAAAAACTTTTTGATTTTCTGGGTCTATATGGAACTTCAGCTTTGGATCGCTCATATTTTGCAGATCTAACGCGTAGTAACTTTTTCCGCCCATGCGTAGTCCACCATAAACCATCTGTCGGCCTTTTTGCGTTCCCTTTCCTGAACCAACGGTTAAGTAACCATTATCATCTACCACATATTCGGTATAAGCGGTCCAAGGCCCATCTATACCATAATAAAGATTATTAACACCACCATTTGTAGAATCATATTTTAGAAAAGCATTTTTTTGCTTTTCAATCATTTCATTTGGCACAAATGTAAATACTTCATCACCACCAGCATCAGAACTTCCCGACCCATTTTTATCACCAACTACAATATCGCCATTTTCTAAACGTTGTTTTCCAGCTTTAACGACATGTAAAACACCTTGTGTAGTACCAAATAAAATGTAATCTTCACGCCCCTCGGAACTGAGTCGCTTGACATCTTTATCGTATGCAATTTTACCCTTATTCGTAATTAATAAAGGAGATGAGTGCATTACTGCACCAATTTGGCGTAACTCTTTATTTAAAGTTGTTGATGTTGGGTTGCTTAAATCATTTACGCTATAACCAAGTAGAGCCATAAGATAACTATTATTTGCATTATCGGCTTTATAGGTACTGTTTGTTAAATCTGCCCGAGTAACTTCTCTAAGCTTGGTCCCACCACTCCAAACACCTGAGTTTACATCTCGATTTGTTAATACTTTACGTTGCTCTTTAGTGTTATCACTCGCACTAAACCCTAATTTTAGTTGAGAAAATACCCCTCCACGCAATGCAAACTTAGTACTACCTCCTGTAAACTCATCACCTTCTTTATTTGCTTCAACAACTGATGCGGCCCACAGATCATAATTATCTTTAATCGCACCATCATCATCTAAAATTGTATTTTTATTTTTATCTTTTAATACACCGTTGATAACAGCATATTTTTTTAAATTACCAGCCCAAAGTTGAAAACTTTTCTCTGGGGTTGGTTGAAATTGAGGATAATATGCAAAATCTTGAATAACTGATGGATTTAGAGCGTCTTGTGGTACAGATGGTGAGCCTGTTGTCACAGAAGGTATTGTACCTCCTAAATCTCCCAAGAATGAGTTTACACTGTTTACGATATCTTCCGAGCTATTCCCTGAATACCAGCCACCCTCTCCTATAATTCCCCAGTAAGCTGCTTTTTGGACATTACTTTTCCCTTCCGACCAATCAATCGTACCTAATGCAGCAATATTTTGAGCTTGTGTTTTAGTCTTATCAAAAGAAGTAACACTATTAAAACTATTACCAAACCCAACTACTGCTGTTTTAATTTTTAAACCTAACGGATTTTTAGCTGCATCAAGTAAATTTCCGGCAAACTTGTGTGTGCAATCCCAACTAGTTTCCGAACTAGTACATGAAGCTAAGGCGGAGCTCTTTGTATCTAATGCCGCTCTCATCAGCGATTCTGCACTGCCATTACTACTTGGCTCACCATCTGTTAAAACATAGATACCTTGTCCGCTACATTGCTTAGCTGCATCCGTTTGTATTAGAGATGCTGGTGAACTATATAGGCTCCCATCTGCAATCTTAGTGTCTGTATATGAATAAGGAAAACCACTATTGCCGCTGTCAGAATTTGCTGCATTGTTTTTATAATAGTAATAATAACCACTACTTGATAATCTATAATCATAACTTGGCAAACTCGTGTATGTAGCAGAATAGCTATTACACCCGCCAGTTGCTGTCTTGTCAGTACATTCAAAAAATCTACTTGTATTTGAAGTTGTTGAACGCCCAAGAAGTGCCGAAGTAAGAGTACCTGTACGTGTACCAAATAAATATGCTGCCGTTTCAGCATAGGCATGTGAGGTTGGCGTCCCCCCCCGCGCTCCTAATGTCGCAATCTCATTGAGTAAAATTTGTCTCTGTGTCACCCCATTAACCACAGCACCAAGAGCTCGGGCCGGAATACGTACTTGTCCACGAGTATTATCGGCAGTACTTGGTCTACCCGAACTATCAAAACCTGTTGGTCTAGAATATGTTGATAATCCAATAACTTTCGCATCATCTAATGCACCGATACCTTTAGTTGCATTGCCATTCAGCAGATCAAACATACCATCTTTCAAACGAGTAATTCGGTCGTAGTACTTATCTGACTGCTTTTTCTTATAATAACTTGTTGCAGAACCAGAAGTGCTGGTCGTCATATCTCTTGCATCATCTGGTAAAGCAGCAATTTCTGTAGAACAAGTTGTGTTTGTTGCAGTAGCTGTACCATTTGTGCCACATTTAAAATATTTTAAACTGCTTCCAGAACCTGTACTACGATAGAAATAAACATCTTTTGTTGCAGTGCAATAATAACGTGTATATTTGGGGTTTCCATTTGTAGAGAGTACACTACCATCACCATAAGCCTCTGTTATTGATGGTAAATCACATGCACTAGCTGATTTGATTAATTGTGGCGCTCCCATACTGCCCGAAATATCAAGCATAAACATTAAAGTAATATCGCCCTCTTTCGCAGTTTGATAAATATCAATATCACTTGCTTGCGCTACACTTGATGCTACTAGACCCGTATAAATTGCTGCGATACTGGTCGCAAGAATTTTCTGACGATAGGATTTTTTTATCGCATTCTGTTCAATCTTTTTCATCTTTTCTTACTCCCAAATCACGTAAAATCTTGTGCAATCACATACTCAGTCGCATGTGAAGTATATGGAACATTTAACCCCGACAAACATTCCGTCACACTTTTAGTTGGATCATCCTCGATGGGATCAACTTTAGATGGTTTTGTCGTACCATCAGGTATGGAAACTTCATTCATTCTTGCATTAAAACAAGTATCAATTTTCGAGCGATCTGCTGTGCTGAGCGCAGGCATAATCGAAACAGCGAACACTTTCACTGGTTTACTTTTTTCAAACTTCACACCCTTTTCATCAGAACCGAACTGCATTCCATAAAATGGATCCGCATCAGACTGAGTTGAATATTTCACAGCAACTTGAGTAATAACAGCCTTACGACCACTCGTAAAAAAGTTGCTTGTAGCAGATGTTGATGTACTGCAATAACCATCCATTCCCATTGCATTTGCTGTTGGTTTTGACTGTCCACCTTCCCATTGCATAATGCTGGCACGATTAATATCAAAAAAGTCCGCCTTATCACCTCTATAACAAAATACTAATTCTTTATCTTTATTTTCAGCCCCACTGATATAACCAAACATTCCACTCGTGGTTAAACTTTGAATTAAGTTCTCTTCTTTTTCCACACTAAAAAAAGCTGAATCAGCATTTTGTAAAAGTAGTTGTTGAGCTTGGCTGTTTGTAGCAATGCTTAAACCCACTACACTATTTTTTATAGCTAATGTTCCAATTACAGTTATCGCCAATAAAAGTACCAATACAACAATCAAGGTTGCACCATTTTGATTTTTCATTTTCCTCGCTCCCCAAACGTGTTACGTAACGCAATCGTTTGCGACACAACCTGTCTTACGTACTTAGAAGATGAATTAGTTTTTGGCGTTTTAACAACGACTGTCTGATCCAAAACTTTAAATTCTTGATCATCCTTAAAAGCTGAATCACTCCCAACACTTTGGGTCGAACGACCTAATAGCCCTAACTGTACAGATAAAATCCGCGGTTTAGGCTCTTCTGTTAAATCCATATATTTTTCTTGAGAAATATATTCATAACCATTTTTCGTATGAATCCCAAATAAAACCCGAAAGTGGTCAACTCGTTTCATTATAATTTCACCCTGACCACCAAAATCAGTTAATACTGTTGGATTGACGTCTGCAGAAGCGCTATTTTTATAAGACTCCCAATACCACCCTGCATCACAAGCTAAAGAAAGTGATTCATTTGGTTCAGTACCTTTATCGGTATCTTCCCTTAAGAAATAGCGCTGTACAATAATTCGCTTTGCAGGTTCTGTTTTTAAAAATTCAATTTTATTACCTTCACAATCGTATCCCCCAAACCACATATCATCTGATGTAACTGTTGTTCCTTTATCATCTGTGACATATTGAGGTTTGTATTGAATAACTAATTGATCACTAGACACATCACCCGACTCACAACCATTATCTATTACATCAGCACAAGAGACATTAGATGAATGAATCCCACTAGATGTCAAAAAAGATTCCGCCGTATTAGCGCCTATTAATGTTGGATATAAATTACTAAATACTTTTTTGGGTACGGTATCAGTTGCAGGAATAGTTCGTGCATTTGCAGCAGATGTAAATACTATTCCTCCATATGTTGTTTCGTCATTTATGATGGATTTAATATTGTTTAAATTAGTAGATCTAATTTCGTCAGTAATATAATTCAAACCAAAAGTGGTATTATCCTGCAAATTAGCCATACCTTGTTGTAAAGCATAACTTTTTTGAGCCGTAATAAACATCAATATTGCTGCAGCAGAAACAATCAAACCCAATGCTAATGCAATCATTAACTCAATTAATGTAAAACCATGTTGAAGTTTCATATTAGTACACCTCCATGATCAGGCATGTTGAACTTGGATCATAAGAAGTCGAGTTAGTACATCCACCAGCCCCTGCATCCGTTTCATTCGTCGGGCTTGTCTCCCCCCACGCGACATATATACATGCACGACCATCATCATTCCCCTGACAATCGATCAAATTTACTGCCATAGCTTTTTCATGTGCTTTTTTAACAATTTCAGAAACATCAAAATCAGCCATTTCATCTGCATCACATGCGGTCTGATAACAGTTTTTAGTAGACGTTTTTTGTTCAGCCGGCGTTGTTATTTCAGACTTATATTTTTCCAAAGCACCCCGATTTACACGAATGCGCTCGGCAAAATCACGAGCCAAACTCATGCCTTCTACTCGATAGGTACTTTCAGCCGATGCCTCAATTGCACGATATTGCAATGCAATAAATCCAAGCACGCCTATTGCTAGCACTAATAGCGCGACTAGGACCTCCATCAATCCCAAACCTTTCTGTACTGATATGTAATGATGCATTAGCAAGTACCCTCTACAATTTGTTGAATTATCCCCATTCTTGAAATCGTAATTATCTTTGATTTCTCTCCGGAATTTTCGTTACAGACTTCAATGACTACGTCAGTCATTGAACTACTCACTCTTCCTGTCATATCAAATACAATAGGGCTAACTGATGTTTTTAATTCAGATTTACCAGAAGGACTCCACCCAAACAAAAGCTTTTCTCTCATTTTTTCTTTTTCAGCGCTACTCGGGGTAACAGTATTTAATGAAAGATCAACCTCTACATTTTGACGATTTAATACAGCTTGAGCTCTTGCCTCATTCATTACCGAGATTAAAGTATTCGTACTTTTATTTAGATTCTGATTTAAAAGCATATTATTCATAAATGGCGCTGCCATTCCCGCAATAATTGCTATCACAGCAATTGTCACAATCAGCTCAATTAACGTAAATCCATTATTTTTCTGCATACTCCCCCCAAGGCGCGCCAAACTTTACCCTATTAAAAATAATATCTAATTAAATTACAAAACAAACACAAATTAGGATAAAAGGCATAAAAAAACAGATAATTGCCAAAAAGCAATTATCTGTCAATTCTTAAAAAATTCAGAATGTTAAGTCATTAACACTTTATGCCTGAGTTACAGGAATACGTAACTCTTTTGGTAAACTAAATGTAATATTTTCTTCACGACCATCCAGTTCTTGCGGTGCTTTTGCTCCCCAATCTTGTAAGCGCTGAATTACTTGTTTAATTAAAATTTCAGGTGCAGATGCTCCTGCAGTTACACCAATTTTTGTGTACTCATTAAACCATTCTTGCTGCAACTGATCGGCATTGTCCACCAAATAGGCATGCTTACCCATCCGTTCGGCCAATTCACGTAATCGGTTCGAGTTCGAAGAGTTCGGCGAACCCACAACCAATACAACATCACATTGCTCAGCCAGATCACGTACGGCATCTTGGCGGTTTTGAGTGGCATAACAAATATCATCTTTACGAGGCCCCTGAATTTCAGGGAACTTCTGACGTAGAGCATCAATCACTTTTGCTGTGTCATCTATAGAAAGCGTTGTCTGAGTTACAAACGCTACTTTTTCAGGATGCACCACTTTTAGTTCAGCAACATCTTGTTCATCTTCAACCAAATAAATCGAACCACCATTTTTGGTGTCATATTGGCCCATCGTCCCTTCAACTTCTGGGTGACCTTCATGACCAATCAAAATCGCTTCCACCCCTTCACGGGCATACTTGGTCACTTCTATATGTACCTTGGTCACCAAAGGGCACGTCGCATCAAAAACTTTTAGCCCACGGCGCTCAGCTTCTTGTTGTACCGCTTTAGATACACCATGCGCACTGAAGATCACGATATTGTCATCTGGCACTTCATCCAGTTCATCCACAAATATCGCACCGCGTTGACGCAAGTCGTCCACCACAAATTTATTATGTACTACCTCATGACGCACATATATTGGGGGGTTAAAGCATTCCAGTGCACGGTTCACAATCGCGATGGCGCGATCAACACCTGCACAGAAACCGCGTGGATTAGCTAAAACAATTTCCATAGAATCCTCAATGCCCACTCAATTTTACGGGTATCACTTGAAATAAATGTAAACAATAGACGTCTGACTATTTTGTTTGGCGCGCGTCTGCTCTAAAATAGAGAAGATATTTTATCATATCAGGAAAAATATCATGTCGGGTCTCTTGTTTGTCGTTTCTGCTGCTTCGGGAACGGGCAAAACATCCCTCGTTAAAGCCCTGCTTGAACGTGTAAACAATTTACATGTCTCTGTTTCTCATACCACTCGTGGTCAGCGTCCTGGCGAATTAGACGGCGTACATTACCATTTTGCAAAAAAAGAAGATTTTTTATCTTTGGTGAATGAAGGCGGCTTCATTGAATATGCAGAAGTTTTTGGTAATTATTACGGTACTGCACAGCGCACAGTAAAAGAACAATTGGCCAAAGGTCATGACGTTTTACTTGAAATTGACTGGCAAGGTGCTGAACAGGTTCGTAAACTTTTTCCTGAATCTAGACAAATTTTTATTCTTCCTCCGAGTCAGTTCGATTTACGTCAACGTTTATCCAATCGTGGTACAGACTCTGTTGAAGTAATTGAACATCGTCTTAGCTGTGCCGTAGAAGATATGCAGCAATACGTTAATTTTGACTATATCATTATTAATGATGACTTTAATAAAGCACTGCATGACTTAGAGTCCGTTATTATTGCCAATCGTCTTGTTTTAAAACAACAAGCCATGCGCCATGAAAAACTGATTGAGAAATTAATCACCCCTATGGAACAGTGATTAAAACTTGAGTCTATAGACAAAGCACCTTATACTGCACAGTCTGTTAAAAATTTATATTCAAACGAGAATTCTTATGGCACGCGTAACCGTTGAAGATTGTTTAGACCATGTAGACAACCGCTTTGAGCTTGTACTAGTGGCAAGCAAACGCGCGCGTCAATTGGCACGTCAAGGTATCGAACCTACTGTTGAGTGGGACAATGACAAACCAACCGTTGTTGCTCTTCGTGAAATTGCAGCGGGTCACGTTTCTAAAGACATTTTGAAACAACGTGAACAAGACTACCAAACTTCAAGTTTAGACCTTGCACTTTCTGCAAATAACCTAAACTTAGACGGTTTTTCTTTCCAATAAGATAAACCTGACCTTAAAAGCCTAGTTTTTAACTAGGCTTTTTTTATGGATTCTCTTTAATATTTTACTCAGAACAGTTATAACATAAGCTTAAGAAGTGCAAAGCAAGCAAAAAAGATTTTCATTTTTTTAAACTAAAAAATTGACAAGTCATGCAATATGCATTTCATTAAAGTATTAACCGTTTCATTTGTAAATCAGTAGTAAAAGGGTGTTCTATGCCAGGCCCAATGGTCAGCCAAGCCAAGCAACAGTTAGATGTGATTATCGACGCTTACCTTTCAGTAAGTGAAGTCGAACGCGTGCTTGAAGCTTGCGACTATGCGGATATTGCTCATGATGGCATTACACGTAAAAGTGGCGAACCCTACATCCTCCACCCAATTGCGGTGAGCTGTATTTTGGCGCATATGCGTCTTGATGCGGAAACGTTAATGGCCGCTTTACTGCATGATGTCATCGAAGATACCGAATTTACTAAACAAGATATTACTGAAAAATTTGGTCTGACTGTTGCTGAACTCGTCGACGGCGTCACCAAACTCAGCCATTCTAGCGATAAAGAATATAATAAAGCCGCATCCTTCCGTAAAATTCTGCAAGCCACCCTACAAGACCCACGTGTCATTATTATTAAACTGGCAGATCGATATCACAATATGACCACACTGGGTGCTTTACGCCCCGACAAACGTGCTCGTATTGCCCAAGAGACCTTTGAAATTTTTGTGCCTATGGCACGCCTCGTCGGTATGAATGAAATGGCCGATAACCTTGAACATTTGTGTTATCAGAATCTAGATTTGGATATGTATAACAATGTTCAAGAAGCGTTATTGCAAACCAAACCGAAACGCTGCGAATACCAAACCAAGTGGGAAAACAACCTCACTACCCTACTTGAACAGCACCATATTTCAGGTCGAATTAAAAAGAAAAATAATAATATTGAATTACTTCGCCACTTCGTAAAAAACGATATCGATCTGCAAGAGCTCACTCATAGTCATGCCTTTGAAATTATTTTACAAAGCATCGCAGACTGTGACCGACTTGCTGACATCCTCAAAGAAAGCTTTAAAGTCCTTAATTACGCCGATCATATCCGTCGCCCACTCCCAGGTGGCAACCAGTCACTGATGATGCGTTTAAAAGGTGAAAAGACCATTTTATCGCTGACCATCCAAACAGAGCTAATGCGTAAAGCGGCGCGGTTTGGTGTGGTCCTCGGTGAAAATGCACCGCAAGCTTGTCGTTCAGCGATCCAAGCCTCCATGCAAAATTTAAATGTGTTAGTCGATGGTGCATGCGCCAAGACCACATTTAGTGAATTACTCGATTATCTACATCAAGAAAAAATTTGGGTTTACACCCCACACGGTCATTTGCATGAACTCCCTCAGGGTGCCACAGCGGTTGATTTTGCTTATTCAGCAAGCTTATTTTTGGGCAACCATGCCGTTGGTGCAAAAATTAATGGTGAAACCAAACCCCTTTCAACACCATTATTGAGTGGTCAAGTGGTTGAAATCATCACCGATGTTCTTGCAACACCGAATCCTGACTGGCTGAGCTTTATTAACACCCAAAAAGCCCGTCGTGCATTACAAAATATCCTTCGTGACCAAGACCAAGATGAACAACGCTTAGTTGGTCAGCAAGCTTTAAATCGTGCATTAAAGCTCTTTAACCGTTCTGTGAGTGATTTAACATTAGCCGATTGGGAAAATGTGCTGAATTGGCGTCATTTAAATGATAAAGAACAATTGTTTGAACAGATTGCCGTGGGTGATTTACTGCCTCAATTGGTTGCCAATCATTTATATGCTCAAGATACTATTCAGACTTCAAATTCTGCACGCTTGATCTTGGGCACAGATGGTGTCGACGTTAAATATGCGCACTGCTGTAACCCGGTTTTAGGTGATCCAATACAAGGGCATTTATCACGTCGTGGTTTGATTGTGCACCGTTCACGTTGTCATAATTTATTGCATGAACAGCATTTACATCCTGAAAATATCATGCCTTTACACTGGACTACAGAAGACAGTGAAGACATTAGTTTTACAGCCTATTTATGCTTAAACATGCTGTTAAATGATGAGCAAATTTCAGAACTGATCTATCTATGCCGTAAAGAAAAAATAGGTGTAGAAACTGTCCGCTCACATGAAGAAAAAACCTATGTGAATATTGTTGTACATAACCGTAAACAAATTGCCGAAATTATCCGTAATTTAAGAATGCATTTTGGCTTCCCACGCATCAGTCGTTTGGCACAACCTGTTGCCATTGCTGAGCCTGCGAAAGTTGCCAGCTAACCTGACACCGCATTTTTATATATGTTGTGTCTGTGATGATAATAGGAGAAATAGATGTCCCGCCAGGTAATCCATACTGAAAATGCACCCGCTGCAATTGGTACTTACTCACAAGCCATTTTAGTGGGCGACACTTTGTATTTATCAGGTCAAATTGGCTTAGATCCATATAGCATGGAGCTGGTAGAAGGCATTGAAGCTCAAATTCGCCGTGTATTCGACAACTTAAAAGCGGTATGTGAAGCTGCAGGTGGTACGTTAGCCGATATCGCTAAGCTGAATATTTTCCTCACTGACCTTTCTAACTTCCAATTGGTCAACCAAATTATGGGCGAATACTTTGCTCAACCCTACCCAGCACGCGCAGCACTCGGTGTAGCAAGCCTACCAAAGGGTGCTTTAGTAGAAATGGATGGTGTGGTGATTATTAATCAATAAGTTAGTAAACATTGCTTAAGCCATTCACTAAATATCACATTCCAAAAGAACAAAAAGACTCACATGGAAATCTGAGTATTACTCAGATTTCCACTTAAAAGACATTTTTTATTCAAAAACTCAATCACCTTAAAAGCATTTTTAAATGATTTTTATTGACAAACAATAATAATTATCAATAATATTACTTATCCCATTTATTCACTTGGTTTGATTTCATGTACGTTTGTTTGTGCCGTGGTATTACTGATCAAGACATTAAAGATGCAATTGCCAATGGCGCAGAAAGCTATCGTGAAGTTCGCGATATGCTCGATTTAGGCACCTGTTGTGGTCGCTGTGCTCCTGAAGCCCGTATGATCATCAGTGATGAAGTTGCGCAAATTGCAGCCCGTATCGCAATTGCTGCTTAAACCAAGTTTTTAAGTTTCATCAACAATCATAATTATAAAACCAATGGTCTCAGACCATTCCTCCTCCCCCGCTTCTGACTCTAAGCGGGTTTTTATTGTCTGCTTTTTAGTGTATTTGATTGCGATTTTCATTTGCTGTTCAATAAAGTACTCGCCATCTAAGTCCATCTTGTTTAATATATTTTTTAATACAGTTTTTAGTGCCTAGGTCGATTTACTTTGGCAACATTGATGGAGCAAATGCAATGATAGGCAATCGTGATGTAATTAATCAGTTAAATCAGGTGCTCTACCATCATTTGACTGCAATCAACCAGTTTTTCCTACACTCTCGTATGTTTAATGACTGGGGAATTGAGCAACTTGGCTCAGCTGAATATAAAGAATCAATTCGCCAAATGAAGCATGCTGACAAAATTATTGAGCGTGTTTTATTCCTAGAAGGTTTGCCAAACTTACAACACTTAGGAAAACTTTATATCGGCCAACATACAGTTGAAGTATTAAACTGCGATGTACGTAAAGTAAAAGAAAACATTGAAGCCATTCAAAAAGCTGTTGCCTTAGCAGAAGCACACATGGATTATGTAACACGTGATTTAGTCCAAGAAATTCTTGAGAAAGAAGAAGAATGGTTGGATTGGACAACAACACAATTAGATTTAGTTGAAAGTGTTGGTGTTGAAAATTATATTCAGAGTCAGATTTGATATTTTAAAGCCCGCAGTTGCGGGCTTTTTATCCATTTTAACAATCAAATTTAACTACAACCGCTCGGTTTAAATTTTGTTGCTATGCCCAGTGATGTTGAACAAGTCCAAGCTCCTGCTAAGTCCCTATTTAAATATACAAACTCACCAGCAATAGGTGTCGCAACATGATTTAATTGACAGACGAGTGCTTTATTTGCAACACCACTCACTGGTGGATTAACATCATATATACAGACATTAGATTGAGAGCCACTAAAAAACATATTCACCACTGTAAAATCAGTGGTTGACGATGCAGTTGCCCCACTTAAAACCAGCTCATATTGAGTTTTAGCCCCATTCAATTCAGCCAAAGCCGTCGTAATTTGGGATTTCGCTACATAACCCTGATACAAAGGAATTGATATTGCAGCTAGCACACCAACAATAGCAACCACAATCATCATTTCTATCAATGTAAAACCAAAGTTTCTATTCATAGTAAAAGTCTTTTGCAAAAATAAAAGCTTTCAAAATTCATACCATTATTTTTATTTATAAAAATCATAAATATAAGAAGATATTCTTTATATGCTTTTTATATTTTAAATCAATTAGTATCAATTTATTAAATTATCTGACAATTATCGTCATATATTTAACTTTCTTTCCAAGGCCTCAAGTTTACAATTCCAATAACTTTTGCATTCGAACGATCAAGCAACACAACCAAACCAGAACCCGTTGTACGTAAAGGCATCCATGCATTGGCTTTTGGAAATTTTTTCAACTCTATAGCAATAGCATTTGCTTGGTTGAACTCATATAATTTTTTTAAATCCTGAGCATAATTTTGAATTCTTGGCTTAGCAACACTTAAATCTGCATATAAATTAGGCACAAGTGTTTGCTCAGCATAATATTCATATTTAGAATTATTTGTATCTACAGCTACCCATTGAGGACTCAGCCAGCCATTTTTCTTATATTTGTTATTCGCTTGCACTTGGTCTTTTGGTAAGATTGCATTTGCACGAACTAACTGAAAAATACCACCATTCTGAACAATCCATACAGGCCGAGAGGAAACAATACTAAATAATCCATATCCCATCGCCAAAATTTGTAAAACAAGGATAATCCCTAAATCCATTTTTAAGCTTTTCTTACCTTCCTTATAAACTAGAAATGCAAGTAGAGGCCCAACAATCACATCAATTGCTATCAGCATTATAGCAATTACGCCAACACCTTCATCAGCAGCAATGGGCTGTGGATACCAAATAAAGAAAATAAAATACAAAATCAAAAGGGCGAATAAAAGAGATACTGAAAAATGTATTGAAAAAAAACGTAAACGATTGGAAATTTTCAATTTATTACCCTCAAATTATTTATATTAAAAAAGCCCTCACAAGGAGAGCTTTTTCTAAATGACTTACAACTTATGAGCAAGAAGAAGGTTTGTATTTAGCTGCTGCAGTCGTAGCACAAGACCAAGAACCCAATGCTGAACGAGTCCATGTAACTGTTGCCGCCGTACCATCTGTAAGCGCAGATGAAGCTGCACCAGCAAATGTACCAGAAATTGTACCAGTAGAAGTCAATGTAGCAGTGTTAGTTACAGCAGCAGTTACAGCTGTACCTGCTGTTGTAGATGCTGGAGCTGTTAAGCTCATAATTGAAGAGCCAGTATAACCTAAATCACAAGCACCAGCTGTAGTTTTACCATTGTTTAAACAATCTTCAAAAGCAGTTTTAATTGCACCCAATTCTGCAACAGCACGGCTTACTTGAGATTTAGCGATATAATTTTGGTATTGCGGAATTGCAATTGCAGCAAGAATACCAATAATTGCAACAACGATCATTAATTCAATAAGGGTAAAACCTTTTTGAGCGTTCATAACATTCTCCACAAATGTATAATTTAATTATTAAGCTTTTAAAGCTAATTTATTGTTAGCACTAAGTGTGCCAAGAATGATTATAATAAAAAAACTCAAAAAAACAGCATTTTAAAAAAATATTTATTTTTTTGTGAAAACTTTGTCTCTTTTTGTGTTTAAAAGTGACAATTAATGTCACTATCTTACTCATATTTCATGCCTACAAGATCACTGGCAAATCCGAAATTTCGTTTTTTTCGTCTATTCCCACTTCCGCATAAAATTTTCCAAGCACTTTCCCTATTTCCATTACCCCACTCACCACAGAATCGCGATAATTCCCTTGCTTTAATGCAACCAGCATGGATTCACAAATATCTTGCCACACTTTTTGTTCGGTCAAATTTTTAATGCCACGATCAATCACAATCTCTACGCTACGTTCACATAAATTGAGATATAACAGCACACCACTATTATGCTCAGTATCCCATACGCCTAATTCTGCAAATAATTGCTGTGCGCGTGCATAGGTATTTTGTGAATAGGCTTGATGTGCAGGAATATGCCCCTCAATAACCACTTGTATTTCCCCCACATGCCCCTGCTCTGCACGTGTCACAGCTTGTGCTATCGCATGCTGATCTTGTTGATCAAAATAGCGTTTTGTCGCAGGTAAAAAGCAAAAATGCTTAAGCCAACGTTTGAAGCTTGGCTGGTGCAAATCTTGAATTTTAGGTTGCGTTAAAATTTTTGTTGTTTCAGATGTTGTTACCATGAGCCTGAAGCACCTCCTCCACCAAAACCACCTCCGCCTCCACGGTAACCTCCACCGCCAAAGCCCCCACCAGAGCCACCACCGCCTCGTCCACCACCTGAGAGGAAGGCTTGAAAAATCACTTGTGCCAATGCTGTAATTAATAAAAAGAAAATACCACCACCAATGAGCAAGCTAGTAATTAGGCCTGCACCATTCACTAGCCCCGCAACCGTACCTGCGACAGCTGCTGTTGCTGCACTCAATCGATTACCTACAATATACGAGCCAATAATGCCTGCAATTAAAATAAACAAAGCAGTCATCATGGTTTTTTCTTTGGCTTGTTGCTCATGTAAAGCCTGCTCCTGTTGCTCTTTTAAAGCTTGAGCGGCTTGAGCGGCCACTTCTGGATCCATATTCAGGACTTTTTCAATCTCATTTAATCCTGCTTGAATCCCTTGAGCATACTGATTTTGCTTGAAATAGGGTGTGATGTTATTCCGAATAATTCGACTCAATACCACATCAGGTAACACACCTTCTAATCCATAACCCGACAATATTTGTATGCGATGATCATTCACAGCAATCGCCATTAACAGACCATTGTCTTGTTTGGCTGTTCCAAGCTTCCACTGATCTGCAACTCGCATGGCATAAGAGAAAATGTCTTCTTGTCCCGTGGTCGGTACAATAACAATACCAACCTGTGCTTTGGCAGTTTTATGTAGTTGTAGGACTTTCTGGCTAATGGCCTGATTTTCCGCTGCACTTAATAAGCCTGCTTGATCCACAATCGGTGTGTTTAGTGTGGGTAAAGCTCGTTCACTTTGGCCTTCTGCCATATCATTGGCAATATTAGGTGCAGGCTGTGTTACTGCGTCAGCTGATGCCGTTGCTGTTGGTTGACTCGTCTTTGTCGCCGATTGTTGCTCTTTTATGATCTTTGAGGCCACGGCGATTTCATTCACAGCCTCATCTTGAGCAACAGCAGTCTCACTCCAGCTATGACTACTCAGACTCAATAGACTTAAGCACAGAGCGAAATACAGCCCCAAGTAAGCTTTAGAGTTGTGCAAACGTTTAGACATCAGCATTCCTTACAGGCTTTAGCGCAACAATTTAATCAAAAGTCACTTTAGGTGCAGATTGAGCACTTTGCTCAGCACTAAAGTTTGGTTTTGTTTTCATTCCAATCACTTTTGCAGTCATTGCTTGAGGAAATTGACGGACATAGCCGTTATAGTCCTGAACAGTTGAAATATAGCGATTACGCGCAACTGCAATACGGTTTTCTGTTCCTTCTAATTGCACTTGTAGGTCTTTAAATTGTTCATTGGCTTTTAAATCTGGATAATTTTCTGAAACTGCAATCAAACGCGATAACGCACTGGTCATTTGCGATTGTGCTTCTTGATATTTTTTAAATAGTTCAGGATTTTCAAGTACTTCTTTATCTACTTTTAAACCGGCAACATTTGAACGAGCCTGCGTCACTTCAGTCAGTACTTGTTCTTCATGTTTTGCATAACCCTTCACAACATTGACCAAGTTAGGCACTAAATCTGCACGACGTTGATATTGGTTTTGTACCTCAGACCACGATGCATTGACTGCCTCATCCTTCACTTGCAAAGTGTTATAGCCACAGCCTGTTAAGCTTAAACTACCTGCCAAAGCCAGCGCCAACATACTATTTTTTATTAAATTCATCCCAATTAACCTCGAGTATTTATTTGTATTTGTTTAAATAAATTTATTCTAGCGCTATTTTCTTTTGGTTTTGTTGCATTTCTTTAACAAAGTGAAAACACATAAAAAAAGCCCAATTCTTGGGCCTTTCATCATCATTTAACTATATCGTATAAGCGTCTGCTCCGTTTGAAAGCTTTCCACATGGTATTCATCTGCAAGTTGCTGTTTCCAATACTGCACAATATCCGTGTAATCAATTTCAGAAGGATGAAAGTTCTGTTTGTAATAAGATAAATATTCTGGAATTAACTGTATAAACATTTTAGCCAACAAATACGTGCCAAAAATATTACCGCCTACTTTAGGCAAACTCTTTTTACGGTCTTGCATAAACAGCTTAGTGGCAGAATAAAAAGTTAAACTGGCAAAACCTGTAGTCACACTACGCATAATCATACGGCGGATCTTGTCATCGCCATAAACATGCTGATAGACATCAAATGCCACTGAGCGGTGTTCGATCTCTTCTATCGCATGCCAAACCCAGAGCTTTACAGCATCTGAATCTAAAGTACTTAACACCTCTGGATGACGCAGAATATAGCCCCCCAATAGCGCGGTAAAATGCTCAAAGGCACAGGTAATTGCTAATTGAATTTTAGGATGTAAGTTTTTCACATAGCTATCTTTGCGCGCTAACCATGCTTGAAAACGATCTAAGTTATAATCGTCTGAACGCCAAGCATCATTAAATTCGGCATGCGCCTTAGAATGCATCGCCTCCTGACCAATAAATGCAGCGATTTGCGCCTGCAATTTTTCATCCGTCACCTGATTTCGCACATTACGTACACTATGTACAAAAAATTGCTCACCAATTGGAAATGTTGAAGACAGTGCGGTCAATAAATGTGACATCACAGGTGAATTGGCAAAATAGTGCCGGCGAATAGCCTTAGGATTAAACTGTAATTTACGTACAGTAATACCAATGGCTTTGGGACGATTTTGATATGATTTTTGTGTCGTCACTGCAGTCATTTTGAACATCTCTAATTTAGAATTCAAGAATCCAGTATGAGCATCATAAAGCCATGCACACATGGCAAAAAAGCTTAGCCCATTTGCAAAATTGTTCAATTTTCAGTCTTGTTTTACAATCTGAAGATGGATTTATCCGAATAGACCACATACGTATCATTTTACGCAGTCAGCCCAATAAAAAACCCGCCGAGGCGGGTTTTAAAACGATATAGACTCAATTAAACATCAAGGTAATCTAAGATGCCTTCCGCAGCCTGACGACCTTCTGCAATTGCAGTAACTACCAAGTCAGAACCACGAACCATATCGCCACCAGCGAAGATTTTTGGATTCGACGTTTGAAATTTAAATTCTTGCTGTTCTGCTGCCACTACACGACCAGAACCATCCAAATTAATGTTCACATCTGCAAACCAATCTGCCGGAGAAGTACGGAAACCAAAGGCAAGAAGTACCGCATCAGCAGGAAGAACTTCTTCAGAGCCTGGAATTGGTTCAGGACTACGACGACCACGGCTATCTGGCTCACCCAACTGAGTCGTTACCACTTTAACGCCAGTCACTTTGCCATTTTCACCGACGATTTCGATCGGTTGACGGTTGAATTTAAATTCAACGCCTTCTTCTTTCGCGTTTTTCACTTCACGACGCGAACCTGGCATGTTTTCTTCGTCACGACGATATGCACATGTTACAGACTCAGCACCTTGACGAATAGAAGTACGGTTACAGTCCATCGCAGTGTCACCACCACCCAGTACAATGACCTTTTTACCTTCTACACTGATGTATTCAGATGGGTCTTTTTCCCAACCTTGAGTACGGTTGACATTGGCGATCAAGAAATCCAGCGCATCAACAACGCCGTCTAAATCTTCACCTGCAAAACCACCTTTCATGTAGGTGTATGTTCCCATACCCATAAACACAGCATCGTAGTCTGCAAGTAGCTGATCAATGGTCACGTCTGTGCCAATTTCAGTATTTAAACGGAATTCAACGCCCATGCCTGTGAAAATTTCACGGCGACGTTTCATCACATCTTTTTCCATTTTAAATTCTGGAATACCAAAAGTCAGTAAGCCACCAATTTCAGGACGTTTATCAAATACAACGGGTTTTACGCCATTACGTACCAAAATATCAGCACACCCTAAACCTGCAGGACCTGCACCAATAATCGCAACTTTTTTGTCCGTCCATGTCACAGATGACATATCTGGTCGCCAGCCCAAAGCAAACGCGGTGTCATTGATATACTTTTCAGCATTACCAATGGTAACTGCACCAAAACCATCATTCAGTGTACATGCACCTTCACATAAACGGTCTTGTGGACATACTCGACCACAAACTTCAGGCAAAGTATTGGTTTGATGGCACAGTTCAGCCGCTTGGAAAATACGACCTTCTGCAATCAACTTCAACCAGTTTGGAATGTAGTTATGTACTGGACATTTCCATTCACAGTAAGGGTTACCACAACCTAAACAGCGATGTGTTTGATTGGCAGCCACTTCCGCAGTGAACGGTTTATAAATTTCCACAAACTCTGCTTTGCGGACATCAATATCTTTTTTCTCTGGATCTTGGCGTGGTACATCCAGGAATTGAAAGTCATTATTTAGGCGCTCTGCCATGTCTCTCTCCGTGGGTAGATGCAGACTGATTCCAAGTCAGCACTGCATCTGCCTATATCTCTGCAGTAGTGGAATTATTGTGGATCAGCTTGAGTTGTTTTTAACAAAGTCTGCAAGTTTGCAGCTTTTGGTTTCACAAGCCAGAATTTACGGCTATAGAAGTCAAACTCATGGCGGATCTTATACGCCCAAGCACTACCTGTTTCTTTAATGTGTTGATCTAAGATACGAAGTAAGAATTCTTGATGCTCTTCCATCGCTTCTGTAGAAATACGGTTCAACTCAATCAGTTCGTGGTTGTAATGATCAACGAAGTCATTATCCAAATCAAGTACATAAGCAAAACCACCTGTCATACCAGCACCGAAGTTATGACCTACTTTACCCAGTACAGTCACAATACCGCCAGTCATGTATTCACAGCAATGGTCGCCTGCACCTTCAATCACCGCAAATGCGCCTGAGTTTCGTACCGCAAAACGCTCACCCGCAGTACCTGCAGCAAAGAGTTTACCGCCAGTCGCACCGTACAAACATGTGTTACCAATAATTGCCGTATTTTGCGTTTGGAATGGTGAACCTTTTGGTGGGAAAATTGAGATACGACCACCCGCCATACCTTTACCCACGTAGTCATTTGCATCACCCTCAAGGCTAATATGCAAACCACCCGCGTTCCACACACCTAAAGACTGACCCGCAGTACCCGTTAAATTCACTTTAACTGGGTGTGCTTCCATACTCAAGTTACCATAGCGTTTTGCAATTTCACCCGAGATACGTGCGCCAATTGAACGGTCGCAGTTACCAATCGTGAAGCTATATTCACCCGTTGTACCCGCTTCAATCGCTGGAAGCATTTCTGCCACCATTTTCTCTGCAAGCAAGCCTTTGTCAAATGGCGCATTGCCCTCAACTTGACAGTACTGTGCTTTACCTTCAGCTGCTGGGTGTGATTCAAGTAATTTGCTTAAATCTAGATGTGCATGCTTTTCAGTTTCGCCAGGTAATGCTTCTAATAAATCTGTACGACCGATCAAGTCTTTTAGACTTGCCACACCTAATGCTGCCAACCATTCACGCGTTTCTTCTGCAATAAAGTGGAAGAAATTGATCAACATTTCAGGTTCACCAATATAGTGTTCCTGACGTAAATGATCTTGCTGTGTTGCAACACCCGTTGCACAGTTATTTAAGTGACAAATACGTAGGTATTTACAACCCAAAGCGATCATTGGTGTAGAACCAAAACCGAAGCTTTCAGCACCTAGAATAGCTGCTTTAACCACGTCTAAACCTGTTTTTAAACCACCATCGGTTTGAACACGGACTTTACCACGTAGGTCATTCACACGAAGTGCTTGATGCGCCTCGCTTAGACCAAGCTCCCAAGGAGAGCCTGCGTGGTGAATTGAAGAAAGTGGAGAAGCCGCTGTACCACCGTCATAACCAGAAATGGTAATGAAATCGGCATACGCTTTTGCTACACCAGCCGCAATCGTACCAACACCCGGCTCAGAAACAAGCTTAACTGACACCATCGCCTGTGGGTTAACTTGTTTTAAGTCAAAGATTAACTGTGATAAATCTTCAATTGAGTAAATGTCGTGATGCGGCGGAGGCGAAATCAGCGTTACACCCGGTACAGAGTAACGTAAACGTGCAATTAAGCCGTTCACTTTACCACCCGGCAACTGACCACCTTCACCTGGTTTTGCACCTTGAGCCACTTTAATTTGAAGCACTTCTGCAGAAGTTAAATACGCAGGAGTGACACCAAAACGGCCTGATGCAATTTGTTTGATTTTCGAGTTACGGATTGTGCCATAACGCGCTGGATCTTCACCGCCCTCACCAGAGTTAGAACGGCCACCGATCGTATTCATCGCAATTGCAATCGCTTCATGTGCTTCAGGTGATAAAGCACCTAAAGACATCCCTGCTGAATCGAAGCGAGGTAAAATAGCTTCTACTGATTCAACTTGATCCAATGCAATTGAATTGTCAGTTTTGAGTTTGAATAAATCACGAATCGTTGCGATTGGACGGTGATTCACTAACTCAGCATATTCTTTAAAGTCTGCATAGTTGCCCGAACGTACTGCTTTGTGTAAAGCATTAATCACGTCTGGGTTAAATGCATGGTATTCCTTGTCAAAGACAAACTTCAACATACCGCCTTGATCGATTGGCTTACGTGATTTCCACGCCAAATCTGCCAATTTTTTCAAATCATTTTCAAGGTCTACAAATGTTGCACCTTTAATACGACTTGGTACACCCGTAAAGCACTTCGCAACCACTTCATCCGACAAACCAACGGCTTCAAATAGTTGACCACCACGGTAAGACGCAACGGTTGAAATACCCATTTTAGAAAGTACTTTGAGTAAGCCTTTCTCAATGCCTTTACGGAAGTTTGCTTGTGCATGAATTGGGTCACCCAATAACTCGCCTTTCGCGATCAAATCATTAATCACGTCATAAGCTAAGTATGGATAAATTGCTGTCGCACCAAAACCTAAGATCACGGCAAATTGGTGAGCATCACGTGCCAAAGCTGTTTCAACAATAATGTTAGCATCTGTACGTAGACCAGCATTAATCAAGTGATGATGCACTGCGCCTGTTGCCATCAAAGCATTGGCTGGCAAGAAGCCTTGACGAATTTTACGATCCGTTAAAACCAACAAAGTTTTGCCTGCGCGAATCGCCGTCGCTGCTTCTTCACAGATACGTGCAATTGCAGCTTCTAAACCTTCTTCTACAGCATAGTTCAAATCAATATCTGCAATTTCATAGCCAGTACGACCAATCGTACGGATTTGATGCATTTTTGAATTAGATAGAACTGGGCTTGAAATAATCAAGCGATCCGCATGCTCTGGACTTTGTTCAAATACGTTTTGCTCGCGTCCTAAACATGTTTCAAGCGACATCACAATTGATTCACGTAATGGATCAATTGGTGGATTAGTTACTTGTGCGAACTGTTGACGGAAATAATCAGAGACGTGACGAACTTGACGAGACAATACTGCCATTGGCGTATCATCACCCATTGAACCCACTGCTTCTTGACCGCTTTCTGCGATTGGACGAAGCAATTGGTCACGCTCTTCAAAAGTTACCAAGAACATTTTTTGTGCCGCTTTTAGGTCATCGCCTTTTAAGCCTTGCTCACATAAATATTCTTCAAGCTCAGGGCTACCCTGAATACGTACTGAGTTTTCACGTAACCATTGACGGTATGGGCGCATGCGTTTGAGGTGATTGCTCACATCTTTGGTATCGAGCATTTTGCCTGTATGCGTATCAATCACTAAGATTTGACCCGGACCTACACGACCTTTAGAGATTACATCTTCTGGTTCATAACCCCATACACCAATTTCAGATGCAAGCGTGATGTAACCATTTTTAGTAATCACCCAACGTGCTGGACGTAAACCGTTACGGTCAAGCATACAAATCGCATGACGACCATCTTGAATTACCAAGCCTGCTGGACCATCCCATGCTTCCATGTGCTTCGAGTTAAACTCATAGAACGCACGTAAATCTGCATCTAAAGTTTCAACGTTTTGCCAAGCAGGTGGAACGAGCATACGCAGTGCACGGAACAAGTCCATACCACCACCGACTAGGAGCTCAAGCATGTTATCCATACTTGATGAATCCGAACCTGTACGGTTCACAATTGGATTCAACTCTGTAATGCCCGGCAAGAGCGGGTTTTCAAATTTAGGCGTACGCGCCATTGCCCAGTTACGGTTTGCGGTAATGGTATTGATTTCACCATTATGTGCCAAATAACGGAATGGCTGTGCCAAAGGCCAACGCGGTAAAGTGTTGGTTGAGAAACGTTGGTGGAAAACCACAATATGAGAGGCTAAGCGTTCATCAGCTAAGTCTGTATAAAAGTCTGCAATATATGCAGGCATCATCAAACCTTTATAGCTGATCACAGTTGAACACAAAGTTGTTACATAGAAATACGGATCTGCAGTTAACGCTTCTTCAGCGCGACGACGCGCCATTAATAACTTACGGTTAAATTCAACCTCAGTTACACCCATTGGGCAATTCACAATAATTTGTTCAAAGCCAGGCAATGACTGCATAGCAATTGAACCTAAAGCGTCATTATTTGTTGGAATAACACGCCAAGCGATGACTTTACAGCCTTCGTCTTCGATTTCTTTGGTTAAAATTTGTTTTGCATGTGCGGCTAATGCAGGGTCTAGATTTAGAAATACCGTACCCACAGCAAAGATTTCACTCAATGTAATGTCACTGAGTTTTTTCGCTTCTTCACGGAAAAATTCTTTTGGCATAGCAAGGAGTAGACCACAGCCGTCACCGGTTTTGCCATCTGCGGCAATACCACCACGGTGGGTCATACAACTTAAACTATGCATTGCGGTTTTGACGAGATCATGGCTTGCATCACCCTGCATATGGGCGATTAAACCGAAACCACAGTTATCTTTAAACTCATCCGGTTGGTATAAACCTTGAGCGGGAGCTACAGTATTAGGCGATGGCATGTGCATAGCGTACCCTTCTTTTCTTTACAGCTCTTTCGAGCACTTAACAAACTAATTTCTTGTTGCGATTCGTCTTAACTTACTCACATGAATTGTTCTGTCGAGCAAAATTATTTCTTATTCACACCCTTAAGATAAACCGAATTCACCTTTGATGCATGAATAAAAAGTCAAATTTTCTGCTTTTGCAGTTCAGATCAGGGATAACGACTGGATTAATGACTTCGCACTTTTATCGAATCATTTTCGCGCCAAAACAGGGAGAAAAGTTCAATTTACGCACCAATTAAGCAATTTTTATGCCAACTTGATACACTTTACCCTAAGATGGCTGATTACAAGCACTTTTTAGTTATAACAAATAATTCAAATTGTTCTTTTTTTATTTTATGCACTTTTTCTGTGCAGTTTAGGCTTTTCCCAAGAGGTCTTGCGCTATTTTAGAACTAATTAAATGGATCGGTTACTTCTTGCTCTACCGGTGCAGGTTTTGGACGTGGTGCATCTACACTACTTTGTGATTTTTGCACATCAATCACATTTCCTTCAGCATCTCGACGTGTCACCGTAGTACTTGTCGTTGCATTAGTTGGTGTTGTTACCGTCGTTGCAGCCGCTGCTTTTCGTGCGGCGATTTGAGCTTCATCAATTTTCGGTAAAGGTACAGATTTTAATTTAACAGCATATAACTTTTGACTCGACGACATTTCTTCCGTGCCTAAGTCATTCACATATGCTTGATATTGTTTAAATTCAACAACCTCAGGTTTGATTGAAGCAGGCAAAGCGATGTTGAGGCTCGACATTGCAGCTTTGGCATCATTTTGCGACGAATATGGTCCTGTTAAAATGACGTATTGCTCAGGATGGTCTTCACCAGAAAGACGTAGATAAATAAATTTATGACGCTCAGGCTGCTTGCGTAAGAAGCTTTTTAAAATATCTTCTTCAGAAACCCGAAATAATTCAACACCATAAAGCTTGGCAGAGTCATTAATAAATTTAGTGCCGCGAAATTCTGGCTCATGTTGAGCTGTAGCAACCACACGGGTCGTCATATCAAGTGGACGTACTTCTTCATTTAATGCACCAAGATGAGACATTGCTGCCACTTTCTCTGGCTGAATTTGCAAATCCACTTCGGTTTCAGCTTGCTTTTCAACTTCAACCAATTCTTTGGTATCTGTAATCGCCCAGAAAACCAATGCAGCGAACAGACACACAGCTCCACCCACCAGCCATGCGTAGTGATGAACTTTTTGCCATTGAGACTGCCGCGCTGCCATGATGTACCTACTCTGCCTGATTTGCCAAAATTGCCTGTTTCATTAACTCAACATCAAACTCTTTGGTGATGATGGCCTGACCTAATGATTTCAGTAAAATAAGTCGTAATTGCCCATTCAATACTTTTTTATCATGGGACATATACGACAAAAATTCCTCTAGCGGAATTTTAGGGCAAACTATCGGTAATTGTGCACGTAAAATGATTATTTTTGTACGTTCTAAATCTTCAGCAGTGATCCAACCCATACGCTGGGACAAATCTGCAGCCATTACCATCCCTGTTGCAACGGCTTCACCATGTAACCATTCACCATATCCCAAGTACGATTCAATCGCATGACCAAAGGTATGACCCAGGTTTAATAACGCACGTTCGCCTTGTTCTTTTTCGTCATTGGCCACAATACGTGCTTTATGAGCACATGAACGATAAACCGCTTCAGCCAACAAGGTTGCATCACCTGCAACTAAAGCATCCATATGCTGTTCAAGCCAAGCTAAGAATTCAACATCACCTAACAATGCATATTTGATCACTTCGGCCAAACCTGCAGAAAGTTCACGCGCCGGCAAAGTTTTTAATTGCGCCATATCCGCAAGGACCACTTGGGGTTGCTGGAAAGCGCCAATCATGTTTTTACCCAGTGGATGGTTTATCCCAGTTTTTCCACCGACACTTGAATCCACTTGAGAAAGCAAAGTCGTCGGCACTTGAATAAAATACACACCACGTTGATAGCATGCAGAAGCAAAACCGGTCATATCCCCAATGACACCCCCACCCAATGCTAAAACCGTACAATCGCGGTTAAAGCCTGCTTCGAGCAAGGCATCAAAAATTAAATTCAAATGCTCTAAATTTTTATACTTTTCACCATCAGGCAAAATACATGTTGCAACAGTTTTCCCTAATGCCTCAATTGCATCTACATAATGTTTTAAATAGAGCGGAGCAACTGTGGTATTAGAGACAATCATCACTTGTTTACCCTGAATATAAGGCTCAAGTAAAGTTTGTGGATCGAGGTCACTCCCAATAAAAATAGGGTAGCGACGATCACCGAGTTCAACATGTAAGGTTTGCATGACTTTAACCTTTTCTAACGAGATATATTTTGTGAAACAATTAAATTAAAAATTTTTTGCGCAAGATCTCGCGCGGCACCTTGATTGGTTTCAATAATATAGTGCGCGACTTCACGATAAAGAGGATCACGGGCAGCCAATAAATCTCGTAGCTTTTGCTCTGGATTTTCCACTTGTAGAAGTGGACGATTTTTGTCGCGGTAGGTTCGTTGTAACTGAATTTCCACCGGAGTATATAGATAAACAACAATACCACGTTGTTTTAGAAATTCACGATTTGGGGGCTGAGTCACTGCTCCACCACCAGTCGCCAAGACCAGTTGTTTTTTTGCAGTTAACTCATCAATGACATTCGTTTCACGACTTCTAAAGCCTTTTTCCCCTTCCTTTTCAAAAATCCAAGGAATGGTCGCACCTGTTTTACGTTCAATTTCATGATCACTGTCTAGAAATTCACGTCCTAACAATTCTGCTAAATGTCGCCCTACGGTTGTTTTTCCTGCCCCCATCGGCCCTACCAAATAGATATTTGGTAGGGTTTCAAACTCTTTGCTTGGCAAGGAGTCACCTATTTCTTTTGTTAAATTGAAAATATATTAATGATTTCTGGTAACACTGTCATTAACAATTCGCGGAGTAACAAAAATCAGTAACTCATTTTTTGCATCGCTTTTCAAATCTTTACGGAATAAGCGACCTACATAAGGAATATCACCTAAGAACGGTACTTTAATTTGCTTACTTTGTGTTTCCTGATTAAAAATACCGCCGAGCACAACAGTTTCACCATTGTTGACTAAGACATCGGTATTAATTTCATTTTTATTCAGGATAATTTCACCATTTTGTGCATATCCTGCTGGTGAGTCGCTCTTGATATTCAGCTTCATTTGCACTTTACCATCTGGAGTAATGCTAGGCGTGACATCCAAACTTAATAAAGCTTCTTTAAACTCGGTAGAAGAAGTTGCATTTGAACCTGTACCCGTTGTGGTTTGATACGGAATTTCTTGACCTGATGCAACTTTGGCAGGTTGTTTATCCGCTGTCAGTACCTTAGGTGTAGAAATGACTTCACCATAACCATCCGCTTGTAAAGCAGAAAGCTCTAAATCCAACATAAAATCAGAAAGACTAATTAAGCCGAACGCAATTCGACTGGCACCTGCAGTAGTCACACCTAAGTCCACGTTTAAGTTACTTGGACGTTGAATGGTATATTTACCATCATCATCCGGTGTTTTTAAGTCCCAAAGCGTAGTATCACTACCACCCACCAATAAATGGTCATTTTGGTTAATCCCTTGAGACAAGAGACCCCATTTCACACCCATTTCTTTGGTAAAGTCGGTAGAAGCTTTTACAATACGTGCTTCGACCATGACCTGCTTGACTGATACATCAAGCAAATCCACCATCTTACGAATCTGATCAATGTTTTGCGCGGTATCATTAATAATCAGTGTATTTGTACGCGTATCTGCAGAAATCGTTCCGCGTGGACTTAACAAATTACCCCGATCATCATCAGCATTATTACTATTAGACGATCCAGTGTTGCCTGCTGTTTTAGACTGGGTAATCAGTTTCTCAATATCAGCTGCCTTAGCATAACTTAAAGTAAGATATTCTGTTTGAATGGGTGCCAACTTCATACTTTGACGTAAGGCTTTCGCTTCTTCTTCTTCCGCTTTAATCAACTCAGAAACAGGCGCAATCCAAATCACATTACCATTACGACGTTTGTCCAAATTCTTGGTTTTCAATACGATATCTAAAGCCTGATCCCAAGGCACATCTTTCAAACGAAGTGTAATATTCCCTTGTACTGTATCAGCAGCAACCATATTGATTTCAGTGAAATCAGCCAAAAGTTGTAGCACACGGCGTACTTCAATATCTTGGAAGTCTAATGAAATCTTCTTACCGGTATAATGATTGGCAGCTTTAGGACGTAATGGATTCTTATCTTCCGGACGTTTCAAACTTACCGTTAATTTATTATCAGTTTGGTACGCCATATATTCATAGCTGCCCGTCGACTGAATGGTAATCACCCCATTACCGCCATCATTATGTGCATCCACCGTTGCAACAGGTGTTGCAAAATCATTGACATTTAAACGGCGCGTCAAATGTGCAGGTACTTTATTGCCTAAAGTACGGATCACCACTTTACTGCCTTGCTGTTGAACATCAACGGGAGTATTTCCACCCAGTAAATCAACAACAACTTGACCTTCACCATTAGAACCACGGTGGAAACCAATATTTGAGATGCCCTGTTGCTGACGTTGTGCTACAGGCTGTACATAACTAGTAGCTTGTGCAGAGTTGATTTTTAAAATAAAGGTATTACCTTCAACACGCGTGGTAAAAGCACCCGCATTGGCTAAATTCACAGTTAAGCGCGCACGTTGTGCATCCGAACTCACATCCACAGTGCTCGCTTCAGCCGTTGCCACAGGAATTGAACTTTGTTTTAAATTTTGCTGTGCTTTATCAAAGTCTAAAACCAGTCGTGATGGTTGATCGAGTTGATAAGCTTGTGGTTGCGGCGGCAAGCCATTAAACATCACGCGAATTTCAGTCCCTTGACCTGGAATTTGCATTGGTACCACATTGGTTACACTCACCTGAGCATTGGCAACTTGCATCATCGCCATTGCAACAGCCCCCATCGAAAACTGACGAAACACATGATTCATTGTATTGCCATCCCCAAAAATAAAATCTTGTACACTATTCTTCATTTTTATTCCTTTAAGCTTAAGGTGCTGGTCCAATTAATATGAGACTTCTAGGACGCTCTACATATCCTTCTCGCCCATCCGGAATAATCTCAATCAAATCAATTTGAGTCGGGGTAATATTTACCACTCGACCATGATTGAGCCCCATATAACTTCCACGTTGAATACGTTCAACTTCACCATCAGGTGTCTGAATCAAGGCTAATATTTGCCCAGATTGGTTACGCATACTACCCTTCATATTCAGGGTTTCGAGTGCATAACTCTCCAAAGGTTGAGGCTGACGGCTCAAGTTTGGATAAACACGCTTACCCGCCATGATTTTAAGTTCTGCTGCCAAGGAACTTGGCAAGAACGGACTTTTTAATGAATGCGCTGCATAATTAAAAGTCTCGACAGGTACAAAATCTGGCGCAGGTTCAATCGCTAGTGGCGCTTGATTGCGTATATTTGCCATCTCTTGATTGACCACATCAATACGTGATTCACAACCTGCTAATACAAATCCAACCATCACAGAAAGTGCCAATTTATTCATTTTCATTTTGGAGCCTCCTGTGTACTTGCTGAATCTGCAGCTTTCGCAGCACTTTCAGTATTTCCTTCGTAACGATATGTTTTCGCAGAAATTACATAATCAATTTTTGGAATATCTGAGTTCTTTTCTTTATTTTCAGTTGCTGTAATCGTTAAATTATGCAAAGTCACAATCCGTGAAAGCCCGGCAATGCCACTAACAAATGAACCAAAGGCATGGTAATCACCCGTTGCTTCGATATGAATTGGCTGTTCCGTAAAGAACTCTTGCTTCACTTCAGGTTCAAGACGAATAATTTTAAATTTCAGTCCAGAATTCACGCCTGTTAAGTTGATATCTTCAACCAAACCTGGAATTTCAGTTTCTTTCGGCAATTGTTCTAATTGTTGATTAAAACGTGCTTCCATATCCTGCAACTGCAATTGATATTGTTGCAAATTACGTAGTTTTGAATCTTTTTCACGAAACTCATTCAACAAATTTTGTTCTTGTGCATTGGCACTTGAAATGGCTTCAATTTTGCCTTTAATCGCCAAGAAATAGCCCAAAATTGCCACAAGGATAATGATAAAAATCCAGCAGGTAATTTTGACTGAAATTGGCCAACTACCATAATTGTTTGGATCTAGCGTATTGAACTGCTGTACAAACTTATCAAAAGTCATTTTCTTTTTCGGAATGACAACAGCATCTTGATTCAATTGTTCAAATTCATCACGACTCATTTTGCAGCCTCCGGAGTTGGTGTTGCTGCAGTTTGTGCGTCAGATGTTTGCGCCGATGAAGCTGACTGTCCTGCATTTGCTGCTGGATCATTAATGGTCGGCTGCGCAATTTGCTCCAAATCAGCAGTCACAGTAAATGCACCATAAGATTCTTCTACGCGAGGAACCACTGACGTTGGCGCTTTGTCTTTTTTCTCTTCAGCCACAAGGAATGAGCTCATGAAGGCATTACGATACCAAGGCGATGCTTCCAAATTACGCAGTAAATCTGCAACAGTATTTGGACTTTCCGCACGCCCTTCGATCATAAATTTGTCGCCATTACGCTCAAATTTTGTGATGTACATATTGGCAGGTGTCACACGAACCAATTCATCTACAAGATGTACTGCGATTGGACGTTGACCTTGTAAGCCTTGAATCAACTTCATGCGTTCAATAATGGCATTACGCTGTTCTTGCAAACCGTCCAAAGACTTTAATTGAACATCTAAATTTTGGTTATGACTGATAATCAATTGGTTCGCTTGTTCTTGATCTTTTAATTTGTGATCAAAGTACAACCATGTTAAACCAACCCCAATTACCCCAATTAAAAAAGCCCCAATACAAAGTGCAATAAATTCTTTTTTTCGTTTCTCTCTTAGCTCATCACGCCAAGGGAGCAAGTTAATTTTTGCCATTAATCAAAACTCCTCAATGCTAGACCGCATGCCACCATGAGTGATGAGGCATCATTTTCAATTTTTTTAATATCAATTTGAGGTGAAAAACCCATTTGTAAGAATGGATTGGCAATCGTGACACGGTAACCCAATTTTTGTTGAAGTAGTTTTGCAAGCCCCGGAATATTGGCATTCCCCCCTGCCAATAAAATGTGGTCAATTTCGTTGAACTGTGAAGATGAGAAGAAGAACTGTAAAGAACGTGCTGCTTGTTGAACGACAGCTTCTAAGAAGGGTTCTAAGACTTCGATATCATAATCATCTGGCAAGGCACGTGTTTTTTTCGCACGACCCGCTTCTTCGAAAGACAATGCATAGCGATTTTGAATTTCCTGTGTCAATTGTTTGCCACCAAACACTTGCTCACGGGTATAAATCACTTTGTTATTCTGCATAACAGATAAGGTCGTCATACTATGACCAATATCTAAAATACCCACGGTATTTACACCCATTGGCAAAGTATCTGAGAAAACTTTAAATGCATTTTCAATTGCAAAGCTTTCTACATCGCCAATTTTTGGTGTCAGACCAGCAAGCTGAATAACTTCCGCACGCGCTTCGACATTTTCAATACGCGTAGCGACAAGTAGAACATTGACACGATTTGGATTGGATAGACGATCCGGCAAGACCTCAAAATCAAGGCTCGCTTCATCAAGTGGGAACGGAATATATTGCTCAGCATCATCACGAATCTGAATTTCACGTTCATCATCGTTCATATCTGCGTCCATTTCGATGATTTTTGTAATCACCATCGACGTTGGAACCGCCAAAGCTGCATTAGTGGTCTGCGTATTGGCCAAATTAATTGCGCGCTCTAAACAGTCACCGACAGCTTCCGGATTCAATATGTTCTTTTCAACAACACTTCCTTCTGGTAATGGCACCAAAGCATAGCTTTCTACCCAATACCGCCCACTCTTTACAGAAAGTTCCAAAACCTTAACAGAAGTCGAACTAATATCTACTCCTATTAACCCCTTATTTGGCTTACGATATAACCTGAGCACAATATAATTCCTATTATTTTTTTATCCCCAAAAAAATTAACCCACTAATTAGCATTGGTCTATAATTTTATACAGATACAATAACTCATCTAACAATCCGTATATCGAAAGGATATACTGACCACCAATTAGTTTGCCATTAGCTCTTATTAAAACTTACTTGTTATGAAAAAGCTATCTTGTTCAGGCCTTGTTCATCCATTTTTTTTGGCCATTATTATTATTTTGGTCGCAATTCCAATGGGTTTCTATGGCATGTATCTCTATATTGCCCCGTCTTTGCCTGAAATGTCCATCTTAAAAAAGGCTCCATTATTAAAACCATTGCAGGTTTATAGTGCTGATAATGAGCTGATTGCAGAATATGGTGGCAAACTTTCGGTCCCTGTAGAGTATGATCAAATCCCGTCTCATTTCATTCATGGCTTTTTAGCTGCGGAAGATTCTTCGTTTTTTGAACACAGCGGCATTAGTTTCAAAGGATTGGGGCGTGCCGTCAGTGAAAGTATTACCGGTTCCGATGTGCAAACCGGTGGTTCAACCATTACCATGCAGGTTGCAAAAAACTATTATCTGACTCCAGAGCGTACTTTAAAACGTAAACTGACCGAAGTTTTCCTTGCTCGAAAAATTGAACAAAATCTAAGTAAAGAAGAAATTTTAACGCTGTATGTTAACAAAATCTTTTTAGGAAAAAATGCCTACGGGATCGCAGCAGCAGCAAAAATTTATTATAACAAGAGCCTGCAAGATTTAAGTTTGGCTCAAATGGCAATGATTTCAGGCTTACCTAAAGCACCTTCAAAATACAATCCTGTAGCCAACCCAAAACGTGCTTTAGAGCGTCGTAATTGGATTTTAGGCCGTATGTTGCAATTGGGGTATATCAATCAATCTGAATATCAAAAAGCGATTGCTGAACCGATTAATCTCGATATGCCTGACCGCGGGGTCAGCAACAAATTTCCCTACGTCGGGGAAATGGTTCGCTCTGAGCTCGTAGAAAAGTTTGGTGAACAAGCGACGGATTCTGGCTATAAAGTCTACACCACTATCAACAGCCAACGCCAAGCCTATGCTGAGCAGGCTGTACAAGAGGGTCTCGAAGCTTACGATAGACGACATGGTTGGCGTGGTGCAGAAGCACATGATGAACCCTTAAAAAACTTTATTCCATATGCCAACACCTATCCTGCCGAAGTAACCAAAGTCAACAACACCAGTATCGAAGTGTTGATGCAAGACGGCAGTAGTGTGACAGTTCCATGGTCAGGTTTATCTTGGGCACGTCCCTATCGCAATGCCAATAGTGTAGGCAATGCGCCTAGCAAAGCCTCTCAAATTGTAAAAGTAAAAGATATTATTCGCCTACGTCCGAATGCGGACAAAAGCTCATGGGCTTTGGTGCAAATTCCCAAAGCGCAAGGTCAATTAATTGCACTTAATCCCAACAATGGTGGTATTGAAGCCATTGTGGGTGGTTATAATTTTTATCAATCTAAATTTAACCGTGCTCTACAAGGCTGGCGTCAGCCGGGTTCAACCATTAAACCCTTTGTTTATGCTTTAGCACTTGAACGTGGCATGACTCCGTATTCCATGGTCAATGACAATCCAATTACGATTGGCAAGTGGACGCCTAAAAACTCTGACGGTCGCTATTTAGGGATGATACCTCTACGCCGTGCCCTCTATTTATCACGTAACACAGTTTCAGTACGCTTATTACAAGTCGTCGGGATTGAACGTACTCGCCAATTATTTATGGATTTTGGCTTACAAGAAAACCAAATTCCAAGTAACTACACCATTGCTTTAGGTACCCCACAGGTGTTGCCGATTCAAATGGCGACAGGTTATGCGACTTTTGCCAACGGTGGATATCGTATTCAACCCCATTTTATTAGCCGTATTGAAGATGCTTATGGCAAAGTCATTTATCAAGCCAATCCTGAATATGCATGTATTCAATGTATCAATCAAAAGGACGAAGTTGAATCTGCAGATCCGACCACGCCGGATGATGAAGTGATTGAAGTCACCAATCAGGATAACAAGCCCGCTGAATCAAAAATTTCCGATACTGAAGCAGCAAACTATAAACAAGCTCAGCGGATTTTGAAGTCAAGTTCAGCCTTTGATATGGCGAACATCTTGCGTGACGTGATCCAACACGGTACAGGTCGTGCGGCTTTAAAAATTGGTCGCGGTGATTTAGGCGGTAAAACCGGTACAACCAATGATGCAAAAGACGCGTGGTTTGCTGGATTTAATGGAAAATTGGTCACTGTGGCTTGGGTCGGTTTTGACCAACCCTCTACTTTAGGTCGCCGTGAATATGGTGGTGTTGCAGCATTGCCTATTTGGTCAGATTTTATGGCGAAATCACTTAAAGGCACACCTGAAGCTTGGGTGCGTTTAGACACCCATGCCAAGAATCCAATCAACCGTAATTCGGCTAAAGCGACTCAAGGTCAACCTGAACAAGATCGTGCAGCAACGCCACCAATGGCTCAACCGCTGTATCGTCCTGCTCCTGTTGCACCGAAGCCTCAGGCTTCGCAAAATGATTTTGACGACCTTCCTGGGTCTACTGAAACCAATCTTGCACCGACTCGAACTGCGCCTCCGCCAATGCAGCCTAAACCACAAGGTGCAGAGCATAAAACGGACGCACTTGATCATCTCATCGATCAAGTTCAGTAAATACTGCATAAAAAAAGCCCTCAAACGAGGGCTTTTTTATCACTTCCAATGCATTATTTCTTTTTAAAGAGATAAATTTGATACTGCGCTTGCAACTCAAATTGTTCATTTTTTTCTAGAGCTTCTCGACGCTCAGCTTTCACTTTATAGGCATAAGGCGTCATTGCAATTAAGTTTTTGAGATCCTGCTGAGAAAGTGACATTTTCGCTTGAACCACTTGTTCACTTTCCAATTCAAAATCATTCGCCAGTTGTTCCACAAATTTATGCGGTTCATGTAGTTTTACTTCTTCAAACAGGGCTTCACGCATTGCATAAAGATGCTCTGGCGCAGGTGTAACCACCATCAAGTGCCCTTCAGGCTTTAACACCCGAAGGATTTCTTCTTGAGGAATAGGACTAAATAAACTCGTACACAAGTCAATCGAATGATCTAATACAGGTAAGGTTGCCCCTGTCCCAACCACCCAAGTCACCTCTTTATTCAGTTTAGCGGCCACTTGTACTGCATTTTTAGCGATATCGACACCCACACACTGTAATACTTCAGCTTGCATCGCATCGGTGTAATAGCCTTCACCACAGCCAATATCCAACAAGTTTTCAACCCTTAATTTTTGAATCAAAGCCACCACTTCCTGTTGCAGAGGTGCATAGTGACCGGCACTCAAAAACGCACGACGCGCCTGTACAGATTCTGGCGTATCGCCTGGGTTTTTACTGTGTTTATGCTGAACCACATGTAAATTGACATAGCCTTGTTTTGCAACATCATAGCTATGATTATTTTCACAGCGCCATGTCCGCTCTGTGAGTTTTAATGCTTCACGGCATACAGGACACATCAACAGGTTCATCATTTACTCCACTATATTTTGAAATAAAAAAACCGGCATCTGTGGGAGCAAATGCCGGTTTCGTTTATTTATTTGCTTAACGTAATTTTAAAGTCATTAGACCCAAAACTACCAGCATAATTGTAATAATCCAGAAACGAATCACCACCTGCGTTTCACGCCATCCCTTTTTTTCATAGTGATGGTGTAGCGGTGCCATTAAGAATACACGCTTGTTCCGCATACGCAGCGAGCCAATTTGCAAGAAGACAGAAATAGCTTCAACCACAAAGACACCGCCCATAATGGCAAAAACGATTTCTTGACGAACCATGACTGCAATCGTACCGAGCATCGCACCTAGAGATAAGGCACCGACATCACCCATAAAGACTTGAGCAGGATGCGCATTAAACCATAAGAATGCCAAGCCAGCACCGATCATTGCCGCACAGATCACGACAAGTTCAGATGCATATTTCACATAAGGGATATGTAAATAATCAGCAAAACGGACATCACCAGCCAGATAAGCAAATACACCTAAACCTGCGGCAACCAAAACGATTGGCATAATCGCCAAACCATCCAAACCATCGGTTAAGTTCACAGCATTGGATGCGCCGTTAATCACCAAATAAGTAAAGACAATAAAGCCGATACCAAGTGGGATAATAGACAACGGAATGCTAATTTCTTTAAAGAATGGAATCAGCAGATCCAACATATTTGAAGTATGTACTGGGTTTGCTTGCTGTGTCGCAATCACATAGAGTGCAATACCAGCACCTAAAGATGCCACAGAAGTCCAAAAGAATTTCTTCTTCGCAGGCAGACCTGCATTGTCTTTATAACGGATTTTAATCCAGTCATCGGCCCAGCCAACAGCACCAAAGATCACCATCACGCCAAGTACAATCCATACATAAGGGTTTGAAAGATCGGCCCAAAGTAAGGTTGAAATCCCAATAGACAGTAAAATCAACACACCGCCCATAGTCGGTGTGCCCATTTTTTTGGCATGATTTTCAGGTGCAAATGAACTGACTGCCTGACCATATTTGAGAGCTTGCAATTTGCGGATCATCACAGGTCCAAGCAACAGACCAATGGCCAATGCCGTTAAGACACTGAGTAGCGAACGAAGCGTTAAATAACGAACAACCTGAAACGAGCTGTGATAACCCGCAAGCTGCTCAAATAACCATAACAGCATTAAAGTTTCTCCATCAATTCAGCCATCAAAGTTTCCATGTGGGTATAACGAGAACCTTTAAACAGGAAACTCATGGACTGAGGCTGATGTGTTTTGACTAGACTAATTAATAACGGTAAGGCCTGTTCTTGAGATAGAAAGGCCTGTAATTTTTTACCATATTGGGTACTGCGCGCGCCTTCTTGTACGGCAGGTGAAAACTCACCGACAGCAACGACAAATTGAAGACCGGCGTGTGAAACAAGGTCACGTCCCAACATGTAGTGCTGCTGTGCAGCAGATGAACCTAACTCACCAATATCCCCAATGACCATGACTTTGATGCCATCTTGCTGCGCAAGTACATCAGCAGCAGCACGCATTGAGGTTGGATTTGCATTGTAAGTATCATCAATAAACAAATAATCTTTATGCTGAATAAAGTTTAGACGGCCTTTGGCACCTGTCGCATGTTCAAGCCCCACAACGATATCATCTAAACTCACACCAATCGATAATGCGAAAGCTGCGGCTGCAGTGGCATTTTGCACATTATGCTCACCAGCAAATGGCAGTTGAACAGGACGTGCACCTTGTGGCGTATTTAAGATAAAACGTGAAGATTGAGCCTGAAGCTCCGTCTCAGTCGCAAAGACATCCCCGCCCTGACCAAAACTCATTAATTGCTCAGTTTGCACCGCTTGACGAATGGCATCTGTAAAATCATCTGCCGCAGGCACAATCGAAGTTCCTGTTTTCGCTATATGTGCATAAATTTCAGACTTGGCACGACAAATGCCATCACGCCCACCAAATTCACCCATATGAGCAGTACCAATATTTAAAATACCGGCAACCTGAGGCTGTACCAAATTTGAGGTGTAATCAATTTCACCCTTATGACTGGCACCAAGCTCCATCACGGCATACTGATGTTCTGGACGCAACTCAAGTAACATCATCGGCACACCAAGGTCATTATTTAAATTACCGCGCGTAATTAATGTTGGTGCAAGACGAGAAAGGATACTCCCGAGCATCTCTTTGGTTGTGGTTTTACCACTACTTCCTGTCAAGGCAATCACTTTTAAGGCTGGGTTTTGGGCACGACGAAATGCACCCAAATGTCCAAGCGCCAAACGTGTATCTGCAACCACCAACTGACAAATATCCACATCGACCGGATGACTGACAATGGCAATTTCACAACCCTTTTCAGCCACTTGAGCAAGGAAATCATGCGCATCAAAGCGTTCACCTTTCAGGGCAAGAAAAGCATCTCCTTGCTCTGCATGACGTGAATCGGTCAAAATTCGTTTCACAGGACCTGTCGGCGCTTGATTATTATGCCAGTGCCCTTGTGTCGCTTGAACCAACTGTTCGGCAGTCCAAGGTTCTAACGGAACCGTACTGGTCGTTGAAGTATGCATATCTGTTTCCTATTGCGCTGGATAAGCCGAGTCAGTGTTGTGATGCTGTGAATCAATCGCCGATTTCACTTCCACCACATCATCAAACCAATGTCGAACACCATTAATTTCTTGATAGTTTTCATGGCCTTTACCAGCAATCACCACAATATCACCAGCTTGCGCATGGCTGACTGCGAATTTAATCGCTTCACGGCGGTCATGGATTTCATGGACAGTTTTTCCAGTAAAATCAATACCAGCCTTCATATCTGCAAAAATTTGTTCTGGGTTTTCAGTACGTGGATTATCCGAGGTAATCAACGCCACATCTGCATGGTTTAATGCCGCTTGTGTCATCAATGGACGCTTACCACGATCACGATCACCACCACAGCCAAACACTGCCCATAACTGTTGCGATACATGACGTTTTAAGGTCTGTAACACTTGAATCAAGGCATCTGGTGTATGTGCATAATCCACCACAAACAGGCGCTCATCATCACGGATCACTTGCATACGACCCGGCGCACCTTTTAACTCAGGCGCAGTTGCGATCAAGGCAGATAAGTCAAAACCCGCTTGCTCCGCTGAAATTAAGCTCGCCACAATATTTTCAATATTGAAGTGTCCCAATAATGGACTTTGCACCACAAATTCAGCTTGAGCAGTACGCAATTTAAATTGTGCGCCCGTTAAGCTGTATTGAATATCCGTCACTTGATAATCCGCAGCCTGACGCGTTGAATAAGTCAAAATTTTAGGCTGAGCCGGGTTTTGGCGCGCGGCATTCAGCATCACTTCGGCATGTTCATCATCGAGATTGATGACTGCAACTTTGAGCGATGGAAACTGAAACAAACGTGATTTCGCTTCAGCATAGGCTTCAAGGGTTTTATGATAATCCAAATGGTCACGACTTAAATTGCTATATGCGGCAATTTCAATTGCACAGCCATTTAATCGACCTTGTTCTAATCCGTGCGAACTTGCCTCTATGGCAGCAAACTCTGCACCCTCAAGCGCATAGGCATGCAATGCATTTTGCATATGCAACGCATCTAAAGTAGTGTGAGATGAGGCTTCTAAATTCGGTAAAATCCCGTTTCCAGTGGTTCCCATCACTGCACATTTTTTGCCTTGCAGCATGAGTAATTCAGCGATTAAGCGTGAGATCGTGGTTTTACCATTGGTACCCGTCACAGCCAAAATCCGTGCAGCTTGAGCTGGTTGAGTCGCCTGTAAATATTGCTTTTGCCACTGCCCCATCAATTGACGCACATCCGCGATCACGACACTTTGATCCAAGCCCAAATCAGTTTCTGAAATGACAGCCAACGCGCCATTCTCTAACGCTGCACGTGCAAATTGTGCTGTTTTTTCAGGTTGCGAAAACGAAGTCAGGGCAATAAATATTTGCCCTGCTGTAACTTTGCGACTATCCAGATTGAAGCCCTGAAAGGATTGCGACATCCATTCAGCGGGCTGTTCAACGGTGTATAGATCTTGAAACGTAATTTTCATTCATCACCTATTACTGGATCTTAGGAGTGTCTAAAGGTTTATCTAATGGTACGTTCATTAAACGTAAAGATTCTTGCATTACACGAGCGAAAACTGGTGCAGCCACCAGACCACCGTAATACTGACCTGTCGGGTTTTCCACTACAACAATCATAGCCAAACGTGGATCACTCACTGGTGCAACACCGGCAAAGAGTGCACGATATTCTGAAGTCGAATAGCCTTTACGGTCTGCACGTAATTTATGTGCTGTACCAGTTTTACCTGCCACGCGATAACCCGGAATATTGGCTTGACGTGCCGTACCACCCGGTAAGGTCACCGCTTCCATCATTAAAAGCACTTGATCGGCAATTTTAGCGTCAATAATCTGCTCACCTTTCGGCTTTTCCTCAAGCTTGTACAAGCTCAGTGGCATTTTGACGCCCTTGTTGGCAATCATGGCATAAGCATCTGCCAGTTGGAGTACTGTAGCGTTCAAACCATAACCATAAGCCATGGTTGCTACTTCTGACACATTCCATTTGCTCTTCGGTAAAATCAGACCAGCACTTTCACCGGGGAATTTCACCGCTGAACGTTGACCAAAGCCAAGACGTTGATAGAACGTTGGTAATGTTTCATAAGGGAGAGATAAAGCGATTTTTGCCACACCGACGTTAGACGATTTTTGAATAATGCCGCCCAAAGTCAGAGGACCATAGTTATGCGTGTCTCGAATAGTATGATTGCCAACGCGCATAGAACCCGGTGTAGTATTTACCACCGTATTTGCCGTGTATTTACCGCTTTCCAACGCCATTGCCACGGTCATTGGCTTCATGGTTGAACCCGGCTCAAAGGAGTCAATTGCACCACGGTTACGCATAGCATCTTTATTTAAGACACCTTTTTTATCATTTGGGTTGTAAGACGGCCAAGAGGTCATCGCTAAAATTTCACCTGTTTTGACATCCACGGCAATCGCGGTTGCAGAACGTGCGTTATTGGCTACGCCGGCTGCAGTCAACTCACGATACATAATGTATTGCAAACGTGAATCAATACTCAGCGTGATATTTTCACCCGACTCAACCTCTTTCACGATCTCAGGGTCTTTAACGCGGTTGCCTTTTTTATCTCGGACAATTTGCTGCGCACCATCTACGCCTGCAAGACGTTCATTCAATTGCATCTCTAAACCTTCGATGCCCATACCCTCACTATTGGTTAAACCAATAATTTGTGAGTTTGGCTGAGGCTGTGGATAGTAGCGCTTATAGTTTTTCTCGGTATATACCCCCTGAAAGTCACGTTTCATGATCAATTCAGCTTGTTGTGGTGGCACTTCTTTCTTTAAAACTAAATAACGTGAACGTGGACGCTCATTCATTTTGCGTCTCAATTCAGCACGATCCATCCCTACAGCATCAGCGAGTTCATCTAAATTCAGATTTTTATCTGGTAATTGACGTTTTAACTTACGGTTGTTTGGATCTTTAGCCAATTCCGCCGTAATTTCTTCAAAGAGTTTTTTATTGTCAAAATAATCACGTGGATCGATCACGATTTTCATGATCGGAGTACTAATGGCTAAAGGAACGCCGTGACGGTCATAGATGACACCGCGCATGGCTTTTAAGGTTTCAGTTCTTAAAATTTTGGCATTGGCTTTATTTTGTAAAAAGTCTTTGTTGATGATTTGTACATAAAAAGCCCGACCGACCAATGCAATAAAGCACAGTAAAACCACTGCCCACATCAAGTGATAGCGCCACATCTCCACCGAAATGGCTGTACGACCAGTAACAGACTGCTGTTTTTTACGCGGAGTTTGTTTGTTTCTCTTTTCAACCATGTGACCGGCAGCCTATTTTTTCTGTTCTGGAGTTTGTGGCAATGAAATAACAACGGTTTGTGCAATAGGAGGCGAATACATCCGTAATTGGGTAACTGCACGTGTCCCAATTTGGGCTGTTGCACCAAAAGTTTGTTGTTCGATCAGCAAACGTCCCCATTCTGCATTGAGGTCATCCCTTTCACGCATATAGGTACTCAATTGACGATAATCTTGTCGATATTCAAAGACTTGAAATACCACCATAATCGCACTCACAAAAACCAAGAGCAATAAAATGCCGTATGTAATGATTTTCTTCGACTGCGATTGATCAGAGTTTTTTTCGATTGCTTCGGTTTTCATTCTTTGCCTTTTAAGCTAAACGCTCTGCCACACGAAGCCAAGCACTACGAGATCGTGGATTGGCTTTAACTTCTTCTTCACTTGCTTTAATTCGTGACACTTTTTTTAAGCGGCGGGTATCTTCGCGTTTTTGTGGTAAACCCCAGCCTGTGTCTTCTGCAAGTGTAGATTCTTTTTGAATAAATTGTTTAATTAAACGATCCTCTAAAGAATGGAAACTGATCACTGCCAGAGTGCCTTCAGGTTTCAGCATCTCCACCGCTTGAGGTAAGAAGATATCAATATCGTCGAGTTCTTTGTTAATAGCAATACGAATTGCTTGGAAAGTTCGTGTCGCTGCATGTTTATTTTTTTCCCATTTCGGGTGGGCAACTTTCACAATTTCGGCCAATTGAGCTGTGGTTTCAATATACCCTGCAGCTTTAATCGCTTTGGCAATACGGCGGCTATAACGCTCTTCACCATATTTAAAAATAATATTGGCCAAATCTTCTTCCTCAATATCAACCAACCACTCTGCGGCTGTTGGACCTTGGGAATTGTCCATACGCATATCAAGTGGGCCATCTTTCATAAAGCTAAAGCCACGCTCTGCTTGGTCTAGCTGCGGAGATGAAACACCCAAATCCGCCATAATACCGTCGACCAAATCGATACCACGACTACGCAGTTCTTCTTTTAAATCGGCAAAACTAGCGTGAATGATTTTAAAACGCGTATCTTCTTGTTCTAATTCTGCTGCAACGGCCAATGCTTGCGGGTCTTTATCAAAGGCATAAACACGTGCATTTTCATCTAATTTAGACAGTAATAAACGCGTATGACCACCACGCCCAAATGTGCCATCTACGAAAATTCCTGTATTGCGATCTGCCAGTAAAGCATCAACAGTTTCATGAAGTAATACAGAAATATGCGACATAAGGGTTCGTTCAACACAGCTAAAAATGTAACTGCACATTATTACCTTGTTTTAGCAAAGCTCCAAACGTCTTTTTGTACAGAAATATTACTTTCCATAGAGAAAACCGTTTTTATTTTTTGCCATCCATTAAAAAACCTCCCGAAGGAGGTCTTTGAACATCTCAAATCATAGATTTCGATGTATTAGCGCTTGTTATTATAGATCTGATCGAAGATCGCACCATTCACAAAATGTGTTTGTTGTGCTTTTGCCCAACCACCAAACACTTCATCAATGGTAAAGGTTTTTAATGGCGGGAACTGTGATTTATATTTTGCTAAAACTGCTGCATTACGTGGACGGTAAAAATGACGAGCTGCCATCTCTTGACCTAATGGAGAATAAAGATAATTGATATAGCCTTGAGCTAACCATTTATTACCATTTTTATCGACAGTTTTGTCTACGATTGCCACTGAAGGCTCAGTCAAAATCGACATCGATGGATATACGATATCAAATTTGTTTTTACCCAAAGTTTTTTGCGTAACTAAAGCTTCGTTTTCCCAAGTCAATAACACATCACCAATACCACGTTCTGCAAATGTAGTCATCGATGCACGTGCCGCAGAGTCCATTACTTTTACGTTATGGTACATCTTACCCACGAAATCTTTGGCTTTCGCTTCATTACCACCCGGCTGTTTCAAAGCATAACCCCAAGCTGACAAGTAAACCCAACGTGGGAGACCGCCAGTTTTCGGGTTTGGGGTAATAATTTGTACGCCCGGTTTGGTTAAATCAGACCAATCTTTAATATGTTTCGGGTTGCCCTTACGCACCATGAAGACAATCGTTGAAGTATATGGCGCTGAGTTATGTGGAAACTCTTTTTGCCAACCTGGCTGAATCTGACCAGACTTTACAATTTCTTCGATGTCATTGGCCAAGGCCAAAGTCACGACATCACCTTTTAAACCGTCTACTACAGAACGGGCTTGTTTACCTGAACCACCATGTGATTGTTTAAATGCAACCGTTTTACCCGTACGCTCTTTCCAATATGCGCCAAATGACTTATTAAATTCGTCATAAAATTCACGCGTTGCATCATAAGAAACGTTTAAAAATTCACGATCAGCGGCCTGAGCAGACGCTGAGAAAGCAACACCAGTGGCAAGCAACGCAGCACTGAGCCATGCCTTAAATTGAGTTTTCATAACAGCCAGCATAAAGTTATATTCAATACTGCTAAATATATGAAATAAAGTCATAAATCGCAATTGCAGCGTGTTTAGACGCTTTGTTGAATACAGCTAACGCTATGAATTTAATTGTTTGTTTTTCATATTAAAATACACAAAAACAATCTACTTATTCCCTATATATAGATTTTTATGCATTACATATGCAAAAAACGGATAATCCAGATTATCCGTTTTTACAGCGCTCATTATGGTGGGGTGTTTTACTCTTTATTCTTTTCACTATAAATTTGATCAAAAATCGCGCCATTCACAAAATGTGTCTTTTGCGCTTTTGCCCAACCGCCAAACACTTTATCAATGGTAAAGGTTTGAACTTTCGGGAATTGGGCAGCGTACTTTGCAGTGGCTTTTGCATCGCGAGGGCGGAAGAAATATTTACCTGCTAGCTCTTGGCCCTTAGGTGAATATAGATAGTTTAAATAACCCTTCGCTAAATTTCGATTACCATTTTTATCGACGGTTTTATCTACCACAGCCACCGAAGGTTCAGCTAAAATCGAAATAGAAGGATAAACAATGTCATATTTATCTTTGCCTAGGCCCTGAGTCGCTAATAGTGCCTCATTTTCCCAAGATAGTAAGACATCTCCAATGCCGCGCTCAGCAAAGGTCGTGAGTGAACCACGTGCGCCTGAATCCAAAACTTTGACATTGCTATAGAGTTTTTTCACCAATTCTTTGGCTTTGGCATCATTGCCACCCGGTTGTTTTAAAGCATATCCCCAAGCTGATAAATAGATCCAACGCGGTGCCCCACCTGTTTTTGGATTTGGCGTAATAATTTCAACGCCCGGTTTGGTCAGGTCATTCCAATCTTTAATTTTTTTCGGGTTGCCCTTACGCACCAAAAATACGATGGTTGAGGTATACGGAGCAGAATTATGTGGAAATTGTTTTTGCCAATTTTTATTGATTTGTCCGGTCGCCACAATTTCATCAATATCGTTGGCCAATGCCAAAGTGACAACGTCTGCTTGTAAACCCGTTGCTACGGCACGAGCTTGTTTGCCAGAGCCACCGTGAGATTGTTTAAAATTAATCTCTTGTCCTGTACGTTTTTTCCAATATTGTCCAAATTCTTGGTTATATTCCTGATAAAACTCACGTGTTGGATCATATGAGACATTTAAGAAATCTTTTGCGGCATACACCTGTACCGCCACCCCACCCAACAATGCGAAAATGCCCGATGCTATTATTTTTTTCATCTGCTCAAACTCAAATTGATCTTGAGAGCACTATATAAATCAAAAATAACTTTAACAATCAGCTATCTATAATATAAATTCAAATCTATTTCTGTTTTAAAGATATCTAAAAATAACGTATTTAAAGCTTTAATTCTGCTAATGCAGCAACAATCAGAAGCGATCTCCATGCTATCTTCATAGTTGTTTGCTAAAACATCCGAAAATCTGGAGAAAACAGTCTATTTAGGTAATCCCAGTACAGACTTTTTTAGTTTTTTTGTAAAAATTGTGACGTAGTTCTACTTTTTAATTACGAAAGATGGTTAAATCGTAGTCTAAATATTAAAACTATTTTGCAAATAAAAAGTTCCATCACCAAAACTAGGGGGAGATTTGGACATGAAATTTTCATACGCGCTATGCCTAGGCTTAAGTTTAAGCGTGACTGCACAGACTGGATTTTGTGCTGCAACCAGCACCGCATCGAATAACAAACTTACGATGCCTGCTGAACGTACCTCATTGATCGAAAAAGCGATTAATCAACAAAAATCTGAAGGTAAAGGCCGTACAGACGATAATTTAAAAGTACTTACGTCTATTAAAGCAGCACCGACTCAAAGTTTCTTTGCATCACAAAACCAAAGTTTTTCTCGTTTTGTTCAAGCCATTTTTTCTGGTAGCAACTCATAACGACATCAGCATACTGATGCTGTCCAAGCTATTGTTTTAGACGAGTTCCCCTACTGTCGTCTAAAAAATACTAAAAAACGCCTGATCATTCAATGTTGAATTAAGCATTAAGTGATCAGGCTTTTTCGTTATAATAGATCCCAATTTACATTCTGATTAAAAGCTGATTATGACTGTTCGTACTCGTATCGCACCTTCTCCTACTGGTTTCCCGCATGTTGGGACTGCTTATATTGCATTATTTAACTTATGTTTTGCGAAGCAACATGGCGGTGAATTTATTCTTCGCATTGAAGATACAGACCAACTGCGCTCTACGCCAGAATCTGAAAAAATGATTTTAGATTCATTGCGTTGGTTAGGTTTGAACTGGTCAGAAGGTCCAGATGTGGGTGGTCCTCATGCACCATACCGCCAATCTGAACGTATGGACATTTATAAACAATATGCTTTGGAACTGGTTGAAAAAGGCCATGCATTCTACTGCTTTGCAACAGCAGAAGAACTCGATCAAATGCGTGCGGAACAACAAGCACGTGGTGAATCACCGCGTTATGACGGTCGTGGCTTAAAACACACTGCAGAAGAAGTGGCACAGCGTTTGGCTGCTGGTGAACCGCATGTCATTCGTATGAAAGTGCCTGAAGAAGGAATTTGTAAATTTAACGACTTACTACGTGGTGAAGTCGAAATTCCTTGGGCGCAAGTCGACATGCAGATTCTACTGAAAACCGATGGTTTACCGACGTATCACTTGGCAAACGTGGTTGATGACCATTTAATGGAAATCACTCACGTGATTCGTGGTGAAGAATGGATTCCATCTGCGCCTAAACACCAATTATTGTACAAATATTTTGGTTGGGACATGCCTGTGCTTTGCCACATGCCACTGTTACGTAACCCAGATAAATCAAAACTGTCTAAACGTAAAAACCCAACCTCAATTAACTACTACAAAGACATCGGCGTTTTACCAGAAGCATTATTGAACTATTTAGGCCGTATGGGCTGGTCAATGCCAGATGAAAGTGAAAAATTCACTTTGGCTGAGATGATTGAACACTTTGACATTCAACGTGTATCACTAGGCGGTCCGATCTTTGATGTTGAAAAGCTAAACTGGTTAAATGGTCAATGGATTAAAGGTTTAACACCGGGTCAATTGCTCGATACCCTACTGGCTTGGAAATCAGATCGTAATACCTTGGAAGAAATCGCCGCTGCGATTCAACCGCGTATTAATTTATTGTCTGAAGCAGTGAATTGGGCAGGTTTTTATTTCAACCAATTCCCAACACTCAGCAAAGAACAGTTTGAAAGCAAAAAATTGACCGAAGAACAAGTTCGTCAAAGCCTTCAATTTGCCATTTGGCGTCTAGAAAGCATGTTCACTTGGAACAATGATACTGTCAGCCAAACGCTTATGGATTTGGCGAACCAAATGGATATTAAACTTCGTGACTTCATGCCAACCTTCTTTATTGCTATTGCAGGTTCAACATCTTCGACACCGGTTATGCAATCGATGGTAACCATTGGTCCTGATTTAACCTTTGCTCGCTTACGTCATGCGCTTGAAATTGTGGGCGGTCCGAGTAAAAAAGAAACAAAAGCATGGGAAAAACTCAATGAAAGCCTAAAACTGCCGAAAAATGATGCAGTTGATGAAGCTTAATTGATTTTTTAGTTGACGGATGGGCGTTATCCCCCTAATATAGCGCCCATACCGAGAGATGGTGTCAACCAACTCTAAGTTGCCTCAAATTGTCCCTATCGTCTAGAGGCCTAGGACATCGCCCTTTCACGGCGGTAACCGGGGTTCGAATCCCCGTAGGGACGCCATATTCAAGGTGATGCAAATCATCTTATAAAAAACCCAAGCATTATGACTTGGGTTTTTTATTGCCTAAATTTTATCTGATTTAAATTTACGGTATTTTTGCTTTCTGCGTCATTCTGATTAAAATAAACCATAGATTAAAATTATGGAGTTGCAATGCAATACCGTTGCCCTAAATGTCAAAGCCCTAAAATTATGCCTCTTGCGCAAGCAGGCCAGCCTGTTGCTCGTCCTGTCGTGCCTAAAAGCCTGATTATCCTCATCCCTGCGGTATTTATTCTTTTACTATTGGTGATTATCAGCATCGCAATGTGGATTTTTGGTGACGGTGCAGGTGCTACATTACAAACTGCGACTGTTGTTGTATTTATTGCTTGCTTGATTGCTGGCTTCATGTTCTATCGCGACCTGCCAGATTTTAAAATCTCAATGCAAGGTTTTATGCAATCACAGAAAAAATGGAAATGCCGCGAATGTAATCATGAGTGGGAAATCTAAGCCGGCCATTTAAATTACATCAGCATTAGTGCTGATGTGATTCATCATGAGAATGCGCGTGATCATCTTGATGATGCCCATGTGCATGATCAGACTTTTGGGTATGTTGGTGTACCACACATTCATCTTCTTCGATTTGTAATGTCATCTCCGTGATTCCATGTTCATGTTGCAACATTTCAATCGCCTCAAAATATAAGGCATTACGATCGGCTTCAGGTGCAAAGAGATGAACTGTCAAATGCACATTCTTTGATGTTATTGCCCAGACCTTTAACTGGTGAATACTCTCTACCCCATTGAGTGCCAATAAATCATTGCGTAACTTTTCTATGTCAATTTCTTCAGGCACGCCTTCTAATAAAATATTGATACTTTGTTTGAGTAAAATCCAAGTCCTTGGTAAAACCCAAAAGCCAATGAGCACCGCAATTAGTGTATCGACCCACATCCAGCCCGTAAAATAAATAATCGCTGCACCAATAATTACACCAACCGAACCTAGGGCATCACTCAACACTTCTAGATACGCCCCCTTCACATTCAAGCTTTCTTGTGAACTGGAAAATAAAATACGCATCGAGATTAAGTTAATGATCAAACCAATAACGGCGACCATCATCATGCCCATACTTTGAATTTCTGGCGGTGTTGAAAAGCGCTGATAGGCCTCATACAAAATATAAATCGCCACCACAAATAGCATCAAGGCATTAAACAAGGCTGCCAAAATTTCAAAACGCTGATAGCCAAAGGTGCGTTTGTTGTCAGCAGGAAGCTTGCCAATTTTGATCGCGACCAATGCTATGGCAAGGGCTGCGGCATCGGTGAACATATGTGCCGCATCTGACAATAGCGCCAAACTTTGCGTCATAAATCCTGCAATGACTTCAATAATCAAAAACGTCGTGGTCAGTGCTAAGGCAAAACTTAATTTTTTGACATTCCCTTCCGTCACAACGGCATGGCTGTGGTCATGCCCATGATGCTCACTCATTATTTTCTGACCTTTATAAATTATATATTCTTCAGTCTTGAGCTTAACAGGTGCAGTAAACGTAATAAAATTACATTATTCAACCTTCAGTACTACGTTTTACCTTCAAACTTTAAAACTGCTTTTTTCAGCATCTACTTTCAATTTATTAAAAATAATTTTTCGCGATCTAGATGACTGAAATCACTTATAAATATTTTTCAATACCTATTCACATATCATGACAAGCATGCTAATTTTCATCTTAAGTGTGATCTGTTTAAAACAATTAAATCATTCATCGCAGCGCACGAATGACTGCAATTAATATTTTTATTAATCAAGTGGTTATATTTAGAAACAAGGAGTTTAACAATGATGATACAAGCTCTGGAAAAAATCTATGCACTGTTGTCACAACAGATGAATCCAAAGTTGCAAGGAATGCATCTTTCGATTCCAGAAGCCGAAGGTGATTACGCCCAAGGGACTTATTTTGAAAGTCTTGCGGCTCAACACCATCAAGACTTTCTCAGTCACCATACTATAGATTCAGCAGACCAATCCCCTACTGACTATCGCAATGCCATGTGGAATTTTTTAAGTGCCGCATTAAAAGGTCATAAAGATGCCCAATATCGCTTAGGTCTTGGTTATTTACGTGGAGAACTCGGCTTGGACCGTAATTATGAACTTGCAGAAATTTGGCTCAGTAAAGCTGCTGCACAAGGCCATGAACATGCAGACTACGTCTTACATCATGCCTATGAAGACATTGTCGTATAGTCATCACACCCTAAGCAATAAAAAACCAGCCCGCAGGCTGGTTTTTTATTTTAAAACTGGAACTTAGTTACCAATTTTGCGGTATTTTTGACGCTTTGCAACAAGGTCATCACCATCACGTTTACGACGATATTCTTCAAATTCATGGTAGTTACCTGTGAAGAATTCAGGGGTTTCACCTTCAAATGACAAGATGTGCGTTGCAATACGGTCGAGGAACCAACGGTCATGCGAGATCACCATGACAGTACCTGGGAATACCAGAATAGCATCTTCAAGCGCACGTAAAGTTTCAATATCCAAGTCGTTTGACGGTTCATCGAGTAAGATGACGTTTGCACCCATTTGCAGGATTTTCGCAAGTTGTAAACGGTTTCGTTCACCACCTGACAATTGACCTACACGTTTTTGCTGATCTTGACCTTTGAAGTTAAAGCGACCGATATACGCACGAGATGCGATTTCGTATTCACCAATTTTCAAGATATCTAAACCGCCAGAAACTTCTTCCCAAACAGTTTTGTTGTCATCTAAGGTGTCACGAATCTGACCAACATAAGCCACTTTAACAGACTCACCCAGTGTAACTGTACCTGTATCTGGTTGTTGTTCGCCTGTCATCATACGGAATAATGTGGTTTTACCCGCACCGTTTTCGCCCACGATACCTACAATTGCAGCAGGTGGTACAACGAACGATAAATCTTTATAAAGTGTACGGTCACCAAAGGATTTACTAATACCTTCAACTTCTACAACTTTATTACCTAGACGTGGACCAGGTGGAATATAGATTTCAGACGTTTCGTTACGCTGTTGGAATTCGCGTGAGTTAAGCTCTTCAAAACGCTCCATACGCGCTTTGTTTTTCTTTTGCTGACCTTTAGCATTTGAACGAACCCATTCAAGTTCTTTTTTCAATGCTTTAGCAAAAGATTCTTCTTGCTTCTGCTCTTGCTCTAAACGGGCATTTTTCTGCTCTAACCAAGAAGAGTAGTTGCCTTGGTATGGAATACCCATGCCGCGGTCAAGCTCAAGAATCCACTCTGCCACGTTATCCAAGAAGTAACGGTCATGGGTAATCGCAACGATGGTGCCTGGGAAGTCTTTCAAGAAACGTTCTAACCAAGAGACTGATGAAGCATCCAAATGGTTCGTCGGTTCGTCTAGAAGCAGCATGTCTGGTTTAGACAATAACAAACGGCAAAGTGCAACACGACGGCGCTCACCACCAGACAACTTAGATACATCTGCATCCCAAGCTGGAAGGTTCAACGCAGCAGCAGCCTGATCCATTTGGTTGACAATGTTATGTGCATCCCATGAATGGATAACTGCTTCTAACTTCTCTTGTTCTTTTGCAAGTGCATCAAAGTCAGCATCTTCTGCTGCATATTCTGCAAATACTTCATCAAGACGCGCCAAAGCATCCAACGGTTCACGTAAACCGTCTTCAACGTTACCACGAACGTCTTTGCTTTCATCCAATGGCGGCTCTTGTTCAAGGTAACCAATTTTGATACCCGGTTGAGCACGTGCTTCACCTGAGAAATCTTTATCTACGCCCGCCATAATACGAAGCAAGGTAGATTTACCTGCACCGTTTAGACCAAGCACACCAATTTTTGCGCCTGGGAAAAATGATAAAGAGATGTCTTTCAGGATTTCGCGCTTAGGCGGAACCATCTTCGACACACGGTTCATCGTGTAAATATATTGGGCCACTTAGGACTCCTCAATAGTCAAAACATATACGGAGCAACACAAAGTTGCCCCTGCTCAATTGAGCGAAAAAATAATCGGCTATTATACGCATAAAGTCGTGAAAAAATAAGGTTTCGCACACGCCTTCAATGCATTGTTACAAGTTTAATGGCGAACAAAATTTAAACATGCGTTTTTAAGCATAATTTCGCTCATCTTTAGCTGAAAATTTTTCAATAATATGAATAATTATGATATTAGTTTTATAAATAAAGCACTTTTATTCATATATATAAGTGATAGACTGTTTAAAAAATTAGCTCACTTAGATGATGTAATCATGACCTATAAAGACGAAACTTTAGCAATTCACGCGGGGTATACCCCGGAGCCAACCACCAAAGCGGTTGCGGTGCCGATTTATCAAACCACCTCATATTCCTTTGATAACACACAGCATGGTGCTGATTTATTTGACTTAAAAGTTCAGGGTAATATTTATACCCGCATTATGAATCCAACCACGGCGGTACTTGAACAGCGTGTTGCAGCACTCGAAGGCGGTATAGGCGCACTGGCGTTGGCATCAGGTATGGCGGCCATTACATATGCGATTCAAACCATTGCTGAAGCAGGCGACAATATCGCTTCAGTTTCGACCCTGTACGGCGGCACATATAACCTGTTTGCCCACACTCTGCCGAAACAAGGCATTGAAGTTCGCTTCTTTGATTATCAGAACCCTGAAGCGCTGCGTAGCCTCATCGATGACAAAACCAAGCTGGTCTTTGTCGAATCTATTGGTAACCCATTGGGCAATATTATTGACCTCGAAGCAATTTCGAAAATTGCGCATGAATATGGCATACCTGTGGTGGTGGACAATACTGTGGCCACCCCTGTCCTGCAAAAATCTTTTGAATTTGGTGCCGACATTGTGGTGCATTCACTCACAAAATATATTGGCGGTCATGGTAATTCGATAGGCGGCATCATCGTCGACAGCGGCAAGTTCCCATGGGGCAAATACCCTGAACGCTTTAAATCACTCAATACCCCTGATCCAAGCTACCACGGGGTGAATTATGTCGAAGCTTTAGGTGAAGCCGCCTACATTGCCCGTGCGCGCGTGGTACCACTACGTAATACAGGCGCTGCGATCAGCCCACACAATGTGTTTTTGATCTTACAAGGTTTGGAAACCTTAAGCCTGCGCATGGAACGTCATACCGAAAATGCGCAAAAAGTGGCTGAATATTTACAAGCGCATCCAAAAGTAAAATGGGTCAACTACGCTGGCTTAAAAGACCATCCACAGCATGCTTTGGCGCAAAAATATGTCAAAGGAAAACCGTCGGCAATTCTTTCCTTTGGGGTTCAAGACGGCCTTGCAGGTGGCACACGTTTCATCGATGCCTTGCAGTTGTTTACTCGCCTGGTGAATATTGGTGATGCCAAAAGTTTAGCCTGCCATCCCGCGACCACGACACATCGTCAGCTCAATGAAGATGAACTCAAAGCCGCCGGTGTCAGCATTGATATGGTTCGTTTATCGATTGGGATCGAACATGCAGATGACTTGATTGCCGACTTAGATCAAGCCTTAGCTGCTGTTTAAACCATAATTGCACAATCCACAGGTCTTATTTTTAAGGCCTGTTTTTATTTCCATTTCATTTAAATAACCACTCCCACATAATCCGCCTTCCAACTTTGGGCATCTATGGCCCTGCTTCTATATTTATTTACAATTTTATTTATCTTGAAAATCGACTTTTTTAGGTTGCAACGATGTTGATAAAAGCACTTCTCTTTCACATATTTATGTGTTAAAAATTGAGTAAATAGGGATTTTAATTTAGAGTAAAAACTCTAAATATTATTTTATTATCAATTACTTATCATATGGCTTTTTTTGAATAAAACGCTATCATACCGCTGACTTAAAACAGCCCTGCACATAGCGTTGTCGGGCCGATAAATGAATACAATAAAACTGATTTAACAGGGAACCTCATCGTGAATTCAAGACTTGAGAAACGTTTCGTTGACCGTGTCAACGGTAAGACCATTTTAATCACCGGTGCATCAAGTGGTATCGGTTTAACCACAGCGCATCGCCTTGCCAACGCAGGCGCACATGTTCTACTGGTTGCACGTACCAAAGAAACTCTTGATGCCGTAAAAGCTGAAATTGAAGCCACTGGCGGTAAAGCCGATGTTTTCCCATGTGACCTCAATGATATGGACTCCATTGATGCTGTGGCACAACAAATCCTCGCTTCCGTCGATCATATTGATATCTTAATTAATAACGCTGGCCGTTCTATTCGTCGTGCCGTACATGAATCAACCGATCGTTTCCATGATTTTGAACGTACTATGCAGTTGAACTATTTTGGCGCGGTACGTTTGGTGATGAATTTACTGCCGAAAATGATGATTCGTCGTGAAGGTCATATCATCAACATCAGTTCGATTGGTGTATTGGCCAATGCAACACGCTTCTCTGCCTATGTTGCGTCTAAAGCCGCATTAGATGCTTTTAGCCGTTGCCTGAGCGCTGAAGTTCACTCGCATAATATTGCCATCACGTCGGTCTACATGCCATTGGTGCGCACGCCAATGATCGCCCCAACCAAAATTTATAAATACGTACCAACCCTTTCTCCAGAACAAGCAACCGACCTGATTGCCTATGCCATCGTGAAACGTCCGAAGAAAGTGGCGACCAATTTGGGCCGTTTGGCTTCGATCACTTACTCCATTGCTCCTGACATTAACAACAAACTCATGTCGATTGGTTATAACCTGTTCCCAAGCTCTTCAGCGTCTATTGGTAAGCAAGAAAAACTCAATTGGGTACAAAAAGCATATGCTCGCCTATTCCCTGGTGAACATTGGTAAGACCTGATGCATCCCTAAAAAAGCCCTTATGAGGGCTTTTTTATTGGGTTTTATACGACAACTTTGCTACATTGGGGTGAGATAAAATCAACTTTTATAATAATGAAAACTCAAAATATTGCCATCATCGGTGCAGGTACAGCAGGATTAGCTGCTGCAGCAATGCTTGCTGCTCAAGGCCATCAGATCTGCTTATATGAAAAAGTCTCACAACTTGAACCTGTGGGTGCAGGATTATTATTACAACCTGCCGGACTGGCAGTTTTCGAACATTTAGGCATTTTGGAACATGCCTTAAGCCTTGGCGCTGTGGTAACTGGTCTTGAAGGTCAACTGGCTGGCGGCGACTTGCTGATAAACAGTCATTATCGACAAGCCGATGACCGTTCATATGGGCTCGGCATTCACCGTGCCACACTCTGTCATGCCCTCGCATCCAAAGTCGGTGAATATCCTCAACACGTTGAATGGTGCATGGCGCATGAAGTGCATGAACTTCAAGAATCCAGTGAGGGTATAAACGTAATTGGGCAGTTCGCAGATCAATCTTTTCAACGTCAGTTTGATCTCGTGCTGATTGCCAATGGTGCACGCAGCCATTTACGTCCTAAAGCGTGGGAAAAGCTCAACCAAGCTTATCCTTGGGGGGCGAAGTGGATCATCGTGCCTGAATGCGAAGTGCTGAATCCGCAGATCTTGCATCAGTTCTATGACCGTTCCAATATCATGATGGGTGTGATGCCAACGGGAGCAATTCCAACACAGCCTGAACAGCGCCTTTCGAGCATTTTCTGGAGTCTACCTACAGAAGATTTAGAAGGATTCTTGACATACTCCCACCACCAAGCTAAGAGCTATGGTGGGGGAATCTTTGCGACCCATGCAATCTTAGAGATTGCACCTTTCGATACCGCACTGCGCTGACAGTATGGCGGTACAGGAACTCTTTATACAGTACTATGTCCTAGTGCATCAGCTAAAGCGAAATTGCGTATATTCAAGCTTGCATTCAAATCACGATCATGCACTGTTTCACAGTCAGGACATTGCCATTCTCTTATGCTTAGTGGCAATTTTGTCATAGTATAACCACAACATGAACATGCTTTAGAACTTGGAACGAATCTTCCAATTTGTAGCACATTCTTACCGAACCATTTTGCCTTGTATTGCAATATCGTAAGAAATTGACCCCAAGCCACATCCGAAATGGACTTGGCTAATTTTCGATTTCTTACCATGTTTTTTATCCCTAAATCTTCTACAGCATACGTGGTCGCTTGGTTTTCACAGATCAAGTAATGCGTGAGTTTGTGATGTAGGTCTAAGCGTTGCAGGCGCACTTTTTCATGGATGAATGCAACACTTAATTTTTGACGTTGATAATTCTTTGATTCTTTCTTCTTTCGAGCAAATATCTTCTGCTGTATGGATAGTCGGTTTTGAGCCTGTCGCAAGTATTTTGGATTTTCAACCTTATTACCATCGGATTGAATGAGCATGTGATTCAAACCCATATCAATTCCGATGGTTTGATCAGCTTGAATTGTTGTTGATGCAACAAGTTCTAACTCTGACTCGACCAAAATCGAAGCATAATACTTACCTGTCGCTGTTTTGCTAATGGTGACAGTTTTGATTTTCCCATTAAATACCCGACTAAATACAGTTTTTATCCCTTTAATTTTAGGTAGATGAAGTAATCCGTTCTCAAAGCTCACTGTTGCGTGCTGAGGGCATTGATAAGACCGTTGCGGTATTTTCTTGGATTTGAACCGTGGGTAGCCGACAAGATGACTTAATGGGCGTTTTTCATCAGGATTTGGTTTATATCCTTTGATCTTTCTGAATTCAACCTTGCCTTTCTTTAATCGCTGAAAAAAGTTGTTGTAAGCAGTGTGTAGGTGAAGTAACCCACTAAGAAGTGATTGACTATTCACCTCGTTCAACCATTCGAATTCAGGTTGTTTTTTCATGGCAACTAATTGGTCTTGAATATCCTTTTTTGATAATAATTTTTGAGTTTCAGAATGAGCTTTAGTTTGAAGTGCTAAAGCCCAATTGAAAATAAAGCGAGTGCATCCGAAGTGCTTTTCAAATTGCACTTTCTGCTCAGAAGTAGGATAGATGCGATATTTATACGTTTTCAAAAAAGGTTGTTTCATGGTTATAATTTAGCAAATTAATTGCTTAGTGTAAATGTAATGAAGTCACATTATCACTGTGTTTATAAACTTACATATCATTTAGTGTTGGTAACAAAATATCGCAAGAAATGCCTTTCAAATGAGATGATCAATCGGCTTGAAGAAATTGTAAAAAAGAACTGTGCTGATTGGGAGATTGACTTGATTGAGTTCAATGGTGAAGCTGATCATATTCACTTATTGTTAGATATGCACCCGAACATCATGCCAAGTAAATTCATCAATAATCTAAAAACTGTATCAAGCAGACTGATACGCAAGGAGTTCGGTGAAGAACTAAAACCTTATTATTGGAAACCTGTGCTTTGGACGAGGGCATACTGTCTACTTACAACAGGTGGAGCGACAATTGATGTAATTCGAGAATACATCCAAAACCAAGAGAGACCCGACTGAAAAGGCGTGCTATCCATCTCCATCTAAATCACAGATTATAGATGGAGAATTCCGCACATTTAGTTAAAAACCAAAAGCGCACAGCAGCAATGGTTGCTTGAAGTTTCGAAACGCTGGCTGAGTGTTGCAGAATGGTTAGCGCATGTGATTCCACATCCAGATGATCCGCAGCAATGGCTGTCTGCCAACTATCGTGATGTGGTGCTGAGCAAACTTGGTGAAGGTCGTATCGGTATCTTAGGAGATGCGGCTCATGCCATGAGTCCACAGCTTGGACAAGGCGCCAACATGGCTTTGCTCGATGCATGGGCCATCAGTCAGGCCCTGCTCCAATATCAACAGGACTCCTCACTGGAAAACCTCTGGCAGGAGTATCATCAGCTACGGTTGTCCTCCGTACGATTTTACCAATTTTTTAGTCGCTTGCTGACTCCTTTTTATCAATCACATCATCGCTGGACAGCGCCGCTCCGTGATTTTTCATTTCGTGCTATGTATCAGCTGCCTTTTTTCCGCAAAGAAATGGCGATTACGATTTCCGGCTTAAAAACAGGTGCATTTGGGCACATGAATTATGCTGACATTGCCCGAAAGCCTGCAGATGATTCTGCGGCTGAACTGCGCAATTTAAAATTTGATTAAGAATTAACTCCCCATCATTCTCTTGATGGCTTACACTATAGTGCTGCTCAAATGCTGCGGCATTTATTTTTTGATTTTTGAATTGGTGAAATCCTCATGAACAACCTGCAATGGCTCGATGAAGTAAAATTTAACGAACAAGGCTTAGTGCCTGCTATTGCACAGCATCATCAAAGCGGGCGCGTATTGATGGTGGCATGGATGAACCGTGAAGCATTGGCGCAAACTGCAGAAAAAAATCAAGCGGTATACTTTTCACGTTCACGCAATAAGTTATGGCATAAAGGTGAAGAATCTGGCCATTTCCAAACCGTGCATGAAATCCGTTTGGACTGTGATGCTGACGTGATTGTGCTACAAATTGAACAACATGGCGGCATTGCCTGCCATACTGGCCGTGAGTCGTGTTTCTACCGTAAACTTACTGCCAATGGCTGGGAAATTGTCGATGCGCAATTAAAAGATCCGGCTGCAATTTATGGTGCAAAATCAGCAAATCCGCATACCCTTGCGATGAATGCGTCCAATGCACAGTCTGAGCAAGTCGATGTACTCGACTACTTAGGTAAAATGATGGCTGAACGCAAACAAGCTGATCCTGAATCCTCTTATGTGGCGAAGCTTTACCATAAAGGCCTCAACAAAATTTTAGAAAAAATCGGTGAAGAAAGTGTTGAAACCATCATTGCCGCTAAAGATTTTAAAATCGAAGCCAATGAAGACAACAAAAACGATTTAATTTACGAAGTGGCAGACCTTTGGTTCCATACCATTGTGATGTTGGGTTATTTCGATATTGATCCACAATTGGTACTCAACGAACTCGCTCGTCGCCAAGGCCTTTCTGGTTTGGTTGAAAAAGCCAACCGTCAGCACTAAAAGTCGCAACCGTGCCAGATCTTAAAAAACCGACCGCGACCTATGAGCAGGCCACTGCCATAGATAACGCACGTCTTGGCAAATCATTTAAAGTGATTGCCTATGCTGGCACAGGTAAAACCACCACACTCCAAATGATCAGTGATGCCATGCCTCAGCGGCGTGGCATGTACTTGGCCTTTAACAAAGCCATTGCGACTGAAGCACAGAATCGTTTTCATCAAAATGTTGACTGTCGCACCTTCCACTCATTGGCTTATCGTAGTGTTCCACGTGGAGTGACTGACAAACTGCGTCTACCGCGTTTAAGTCCGAGTTTTATTGCCAAAGAGTATCGACTAGAACCGATCACCTTACGTCGTATGATGGGCGGTCGTTATGAAAAATATGTGCTCATGCCTTCGCGCTTGGCGAGTCTAGTAGCAAATGCTGTTAGTTATTTCTGTTCGACCAGTTCACAGTACCCTGCCCCAAGACATCTACAAGCACCGAGTTGGCTGCATCCTGACGATATCGAAAGCTTACAAAAGCATTTGTATCCTGCCATTGAGCGTCGTTGGTTAGAGTCGATTGATCCGAACCATGCTGCAGGGATTGGACACGATATTTATTTAAAACTTTGGGCTTTGTCTGAACCCAATATTCCTGCGGATTATGTGCTGTTCGATGAAGCTCAAGATGCTGACCCGCTAATGCTGGGGATTTTACTGAAACAGCGGAATACTCAAGTCATCTATGTGGGCGATGCGCATCAGCAAATATATGCATGGCGTGGCGCAGTCAATGCCATGCAGCAACTCCCATTACCTGAATCACGTTTAACCACGTCGTTCCGTTTTGGTGAAGACATTGCCTTGAACGCCAATGCTCTGCTGGGCGCATTGAATGAAACCGTACCGTTATTGGGTAATCCGCAGCTCAACTCTAAAGTGGTCAATAAACCGCATACCAAGATGCGCGATGCCATTTTATGTCGTACCAATGCACGTGCGATGGAACTGTTATTGGCAGGTTTGGTCAAAGGTGAAAAAGTCAGCCTGCAAGCAGATCATGCACGACTCAATCGTTTTGTCGATGCTGCAGCCATGCTCAAGCAAGGTAAACGCGTGGTCGATGTCCCAGAGCTTGCATGGTTTAACTCATGGCATGATGTACATGAATATTGCGAGACCAATGACGGCAGCGATATTAAACCGCTGGTGAAGTTGGTCGATGACCACGGTACTGACCCACTGAAAAAGGCACTGGCGAAAATCACCCCGATTGATCAAGCCGACTACATCATCTCGACCGCCCATAAAGCCAAAGGTTTAGAATGGGATCGGGTACATATTGAAGATGACTACCAATTTAAGCTCAACGATAAAGATTATAAAATTAGTGACGAAGAGTTACGGTTACTTTACGTGGCCTGCACACGTGCTAAAGTAAGTTTAAATATCCATCATATTTATGACTTGATGCAGCACTTAAAACGTCAAATGCCCAAATCTTTGGCGCAAGCGGTCAGCTAGTATGATGAAAAAGGTGAATAAACAATAAATCAGTAAAAGGTGCACCATGAAATTACAATCGATCCAACTCAAGCACACCCTTCATTTTACTGATATCACCCTCAATTTTAATTACCACGATCTGCCGATCACCTTAATTTTGGGTGATCAAAGTTCTGGAAAAACCTCCCTACTGCGCTTTAGTTACCAGGCCCTCACTTGGTTCGCTGCACGCTATAAAGATTTGCGTACTGCAGGCGTGGTGATGCTCGATCAAGACATCATGTTAAATCGCTTACAGTCGAAACTTGATATTCAGGTCAGTTTTCCCGAAGACATTGGCGCATTTCAGCTTTCAAGTGATCAGCAAGACCAAGACCCACAATGTTGTTCATGGCAATTGTACAAAACCTTAAACAGTCAAGGCGTCGGCCTCAGTAAGGCCGAAACACAGCAATTAGAATCGATGGTTGCGCTGTATCAAAAAGCCCTCAAAGCCGATCCGTTACAAGGGTTGCCACTCATTGCCTATTACCCTGCTGAACGTTTCGTCAACGATGTGAATATTCTCAATAAAAATAATCCTGCTATTTTTCAGCCTTCACATGCCTATGAAATCTCGGCCATTCCCTTTACCACGTTTATTCGTTTTTTTGAGTGGTTTCGAGAAATATCCGATATAGAAAATGCACAAAGTGCCGAATTAATTCAAAATTTATTACATCCAAAAAACCCAACTGACTCATCCAACACATCTGACACGCCACTTTTTGGACAAAAACTGGCGCAAGCTCAGGCCGATCTACACGCGCCGTCACTCAGATCATTAAAACAAGCCTTAGAGACCGTGTTGCCCGATGTGACCAATATTTATCTGCAATATCACCCTAGATTACAGTTAATGGTCTGCTATCAAGGCAAAGACATGTTGTTTCAACAGTTGTCGAATAGTGTCCGCAACCTTGTGGCCTTAATTGGTGATATTGTGCGTCGCCTTTGTCTACTCAATCCTCACAGCTTATATCCGTGCCAAGAAGGTGACGGTATTTTATTGATCGACGCCATAGACCACCAACTCGATCAAAACATGACTCAAGTGATTTTGACCCGTTTAAATCAAGCGTTTCCACGACTCCAAATCATTGCCAGCGGCAACCGTCCTGAACTGCTGGAACAGGCTTCTCGTTTTCAGTGCTTACAACTACAGAATAAAAAGCTCAGTGAGATTCAGCCTGAAAAACTACAAGAAACTTATGATCAGATTTATCAGCAGTTGCAACTCGGATCAAAGGTATCGCTTCCAGCCAAAACTGAAGAGACTGAATTAAATGAGCCACTGAACAGCCCAGATACGATCCAGCACATGTTGCAATTAATCCAGACGCAACTGACCGAGCAACAGCAACAAGAATTGGTTAGGGCTTTATCACAGCGGGGTGATCAGGACGTTACGATCCAACCGCTAAGTTAAAAAAACTGAGGCTGATTAAGTGAGCGTAATCCATAGCCTCGATGTTTAAATATTCAGCAACAAGGCCGCAATAGATGTCTAGACAGTTTCGTCAGGCGTATAATGTGTAAGTGGTTCATAAAAAAGATTGATGTTGTTTTACGCATGTAATATGATCGGTTTTATTTGCAATTTTCATAGTAACATCGGAAATTGCTATCGCTTTACGAGTTGCGCAACACAGCTTGTTTTTAATTTTTTTGACACACATGGCTTTCAAGATTGAATTTTTGGACTGCTCTTTGCTGTCCTGTAATCCTTGAAAGATGAAATACACCTAGGTTTCACCGCCTAATCATGACAATGGATACGAGTGTGCTACCGATTATTATATTGTTACCGTTAATACTAGGCACAACACTTGTCTCGTGGTTGAAGCAATTCTCTCGCGGGGTAACAGCTTTAGGGGCGATTGGCGTCAGCCTCAGCAGTTTAGTTTTATTATTGAGTCAGGCCCCAGATGTCTTTAATGGCAAAACCATCATTCAAACTTGGCCGTGGCTCACTCAAGTTGGCATTGATTTCAGTTTCCGTCTCGATGCACTGGGCTTGTTGTTTTCCCTGCTCATTACGGGGATCGGCACCTTAATTTATATCTATGCCTACTATTATTTAAGTCCAAAGAACTCGCTCAGTAAACTGTATGTTTTATTGATGCTGTTCATGGCTGCCATGCTCGGCATTTCATTGTCTAATAATTTAATTTTATTACTCATTTTCTGGGAACTCACCAGTATTTCATCCTTCCTGTTGGTCGGTTATTGGAGTAATTACGATGCTGCTCAGCGTGGCTCTCGAATGGCTTTAACCATTACAGGCATGGGTGGTCTATGTATGTTGGGTGGTTTTGTTCTGTTGGCGCAAATCACGGGCACCTATCAGATTGACCAAATCCTGACGATGAGTAGCCAAATTCAGCAGCATCCGCTTTTTGTGCCAACACTGCTATTAATTTTAATGGGGGCATTTACCAAAAGTGCGCAGTTCCCTTTCCATTTTTGGTTGCCAAATGCCATGGCAGCACCGACCCCCGTCTCGGCTTATCTTCACTCTGCCACGATGGTGAAAGCCGGAATTTTCCTGCTTGCGCGCTTATTGCCGATCTTTGCAGGCGCGGCGTTGTACCACAACTTGGTCACCTTTATTGGCTTATTTACCTTATGTATGGCGGCCTTCTTTGCCATTTTCAAAGAAGATTTAAAAGGGCTGTTAGCCTATTCCACCATCAGTCATTTAGGTCTGATTGTTTGCTTACTCGGGATCGGCTCTCCCCTCGCAGTTTCCGCTGCCATTTTCCATATCATTAACCATGCGACCTTCAAAGCAGCCTTGTTTATGATCGCAGGGATTATTGACCACGAATCAGGCACACGTGATTTACGAAAACTCTCTGGTTTATGGCAATTACTTCCGTTTACAGCAACGCTGACCATGATCACTGCGGCCTCTATGGCAGGCGTCCCATTAACCAATGGTTTCCTTTCTAAAGAGATGTTCTTTACTGAACTATTAGCCAACCTGACTGGGCCAGTGATGATCGTGTCAGCCATCATTGCCACCTTTGCCGGTATCTTTGCTGTCGCGTATTCGGTACGTTTGGTTCATGGGGTATTTTTTGATGGTCCATTAGGGAAAGAAGTTCCCAATAAAGAAGCGCATGAACCACCGTTTGGCATGCGTGCTCCTGCGACCTTACTGGCTGCTCTATGTATTTTAGTTGGACTCTTCCCTGCATTATTGGTTGAGCATATAGTCAACAGCACAGCACGTGCGAGTATTCAAAACCCTACGTTTGAAGGTACACATTTAGCGATTTGGCATGGCTTAAATGCCCCCCTTTTGATGAGCGTGATTGCACTCTTGGGTGGTTTAGTTTTCTATTTCGCATTGGCGAAGGGCGGCAAATTACGCCGGATCGACTTAGATCCACTTTTGGGTCGATTACAAGGTAAAGTGCTGTTCGACTTATTTTTAAAGCATCTATTACTCAGCTCAAGAAAGTTCCGTCGCTTTACTGAAAATGGCAAATTACAAAGCTATTTATTATGGATTTTGATCTTTAGTGTGGCCATCGTCATCGTTCCATTTTGGCTGCAAGGTATCGGCACAGGCAGCCGTGAACTGATACATGCACCAATCATCGCAATCGTTCTGTGGCTATTATTATTCTCTGCATGTTGGATGATGCTTTGGTTCCACCATGAACGGATTAAAGCCGTCCTCATCAGTGGTGCAGTCGGTCTGGTTGTGACTATGGTGTTTATCTGTTTCTCCGCTCCAGATTTGGCGCTCACGCAGATTACTGTTGACGTGGTGACCACCGTGCTCTTACTCATGAGCTTATCATTATTACCACAGCTCACACCTTATGAGTCGAGTGTGTCTCGTCGTTGGCGAGATGCAATAATTGCGATTATTGCAGGTTTAGGGATCGCATGGATTTCATGGCTGATCATGACCCGCGATCATAATTCCATCTCATGGTTCTTTATGCAGCAATCCATCCCACTTGGTGGTGGTACCAATGTGGTCAACGTGATCTTGGTCGACTTCCGTGGCTTCGATACCTTTGGTGAAATTACCGTACTGGGAATTGCCGCAATTGGTACGCTGTGCATGATGGATGGTATGCGTGCTCATGGTACCACCATTACGCAAGGTCTGACCTATCGTTTTAATCCGTCACCACTGATGTTCCGTATTACATCATCATGGATTTTGCCTTTAGCACTCGTCATCAGCTTATATATTTTCCTACGGGGTCATAATTTACCAGGCGGTGGCTTTATTGCAGGCTTAATTACCTCTTTAGCCTTAGTGATTCAATATATTGCGCTCGGCCAAGACCGTGCTGAACAACTGATTGGTGCAAAATCAGGTCGCTTATATGAAGTTTGGATTGGTATTGGTTTAACCATTGCGGGGCTGACAGGTATCGCGGCTTGGCTATGGGGGCGTCCATTCCTGACCAGTGCTCATATCTATGTATCGCCACCCATTTTAGGTGAAATGCACCTTGCCTCCGCTGCCCTTTTCGACACAGGTGTCTACATCACCGTTGTGGGCGCGACGATGTTAATGATTTCCGTCTTAGGCGACTCGCGTCACTCGAGTATGTCTGGTCCAGTTCCAAGAGGCGAATAAGATGATTAGTTTAGAATTTTTACTCGCTTCAGCCATTGGCTTACTGACCGCAACAGGGGTATACCTGATTTTGCGGGCACGTACCTTTCCTGTCGTGCTGGGTTTAGCCATGATTGGCTATGCTGTGAACTTATTTTTATTTGTCATGGGGCGTATTCATGTCAACGCACCAGCTGTGTTAACGGAAACAACCAAAGCGACCGATCCTTTACCGCAAGCCTTGGTCCTGACCGCCATTGTGATTGGCTTTGCGACCACTGCGTTTATCGTACAATTGGCTCTGCGTAGCCGCTATGAAACTGGAACAGATCATGTGGACTCCAAAGAAGAAATACCGCAAATTGACCCGCGGGAGGATGAGCCATAATGCATGACTTCATCCAATTTTGGACTACGCATAGCCCGATTTTCAGTATTTTAATTCCTGCAATTACTGCATTTATTTTAGTCCTGCTGGGCAACCCCGGTTCTGGCTCGTTGGCGCATGACTGGCGACAACCTTGGCGTCGTGGAATCAGCTATGTTTCTGGCATCCTTGGGCTGATCACATCTATCAGTTATTTGATGATCGCCAGCTCTGGCCAAGTCTTGGTTTATAACCTGAGTGAATGGGCCGCACCGTTTGGTATCGTCTTAGTTCTAGATCGACTCTCAGCATTCATGTTGGTACTGACTTATGGTCTTGCTGTGCCTGTGATGTGGTTTGCCAGCAAAGAATGGGATGAACGTGGTCGTTATTTCCATGCCATGTGCCATTTCTTACTGATGGGTTTGTGTGGTGCGTTCCTAACAGGCGATTTATTTAACCTATTTGTCTTCTTTGAAATCCTGTTGATGGCATCGTACGTTTTGCTCTTACACGGCCAAGGCAAAGCACGTTTTCAATTGGGTATTCATTACGTCACCATTAACCTATTTGCCTCTGCCCTCTTCCTGATTGGACTCGGGATGATTTATGGCAGTGTAGGTAGCTTAAATATGGCAGATGTTGCACGACTTATGCCTTTGCTTGAAGCGGATCAACATCGTATTGCTGTGGCTGGTGCATTGTTACTATTCACTGTCTTTGGCATCAAAGCTGCAATGCTGCCTGTAGGGTTCTGGTTACCGAAGACCTATGCTGTGGCAACCACGCCTGTCGCAGCCTTATTCACCATCATGACCAAGGTCGGCATCTATGCCATTCTCCGTGTCAATGGCACTGTGTTTGACGATGGGATTAGCCGTGAAATCTTACAACAGTGGCTGTTACCGATTGGCTTAGTAACCTCGCTCTATGGTGCTTATGGCGCAATCGGAACGGATCGTTTACGTCGTTTTGTCGGTTTTATGATTTTGTCTTCTATCGGGACAATATTGGTTGCGATTTCACTCTTTAATACGGATGCATGGGCTGCGGGACTTTATTACCTGATTCACAGTACCATCATTGGTGCAGCTTTTTATATTCTCTCGGGTTGGATTACCTCACAACGTGGCGAATTTAAAGATCATTTTAAAATTGCGCCCCGTATGAAACAGCATAATACCGTTGCTGTTTGCTATTTCATCATTGCGTTGATGATGGCTGGTCTACCGCCCTTTAGCGGCTTTTTAGGTAAAGTATTTCTCTTACAAGCAACGGCCAACTCACCTTACCAAATCATGATTATTTTGATTGTATTGTTGGTGAGTTTACTCAGTATTATCGCATTCACCCGAGTTGGTTTTGTGTTTTTCTGGCGTTCATCTCGCCCAGAAGATGATATTGATACTGAAGAATATCAGCGTTATCAGGCTTTGCCGAATAAGGCACCGCTTCGTAATGACAAAACCATTTATCTGCTGTTAACAGCGCTTGTGGGATATATGGTTTTTGCTGCGCCGATCTATGACTATACCTACAAAACTGCACAGCAAATTCAAGACAATCCATTATATGAATCGTTGCTACTGAAAAAGGATGAAGAAGGCCAAATCATCAGTGTTCAACCTTATGATCCTGAAAATTTACCTGAAACCAAATATGGTGGTGAATCAGCCGATCCAAATGCACACCTCATTCCTGCATTGATCGCACCTGAAACTCTACATGGCGAGCATATTTCTGAGTACAAGCAACGCCAAATTCAGGGACAGCAACAAGAAGAAAAACTACCTGAAGAGACCCAACTAAAACCGATGGAGGCACCTTAACATGGCGAAAACATCTGTATTAAATCGCTGGTTTCCGCATCCATTGGTTTCAGTCATGGTTGGCCTGAGCTGGGTCATGTTAGCGCACAGTCTAGATGCGGCCACACTCTGCATGGCCTTGGTTTTAGCCATTGTTATTCCGCGATTGGTTCGCCCTTTTATTGACCGAACGCCGAATATCAACTGGCTGGCAGCATGTAAATTATTCTTTGTGGTGTTATGGGATATTATTGTCAGTAATATCCATGTTGCAAAACTCGTCCTTGGTCCGACACATAAACTGCACCCGAAATGGTTCCGTGTCCCTCTCGATACACAGCATGAGGAAGTCAATTCTTTACTTGCGATGATCATCACCACCACACCCGGTACGGTGTCTGCCGGGATTGACCAAGATCGTGGTGATATTTTGGTCCATGCGCTGAGCACGGATGATCCTGAAGCGGAAATTCAAACCATTAAAGAGCGCTATGAACGCCCTCTCATCCTCATTTTTGGCGCTGATACAGGAGAATCCGCATGACAATTTTACCGTATGCGCTTGGCATCTGTTTAGTTGCTGTGACGATCTCGATGTTACTGTGCCTCATCCGCTTGGTGATGGGACCCTCAATCGTAGACCGGCTACTTGCTTTAGATACCTTATTCTTAAATGCTACCTGTTTAATTGTCATTTTAGGTATTTATTGGGCAAGTACATCAATGTTTGAAGGGGCATTATTGGTTGCCATGCTTGGGTTTGTGTCTACAGCCGCTTTAGCACGCTATTTCACCACTGGCCACGTGATCGACTAGGAGTCCATTAATATGCAATTAGTCATGGAAATTTTGGTCTCGATTTTTTTGGTTATTGGCGCTTTTTTCATGTTGGTCGGCGGTATTGGCATGGTTCGCCTACCCGACTTATTTATGCGTCTGCACGCACCGACCAAATCGAGCACCTTAGGATTAGGAAGTTTTCTAATCGCTGCAATTATTTATGCGGCATTTCAAGGCCGTTTTGGTTTTGCAGAGATCTTGATCACGCTCTTTGCCTTTATTACAGCACCGGTTTCTGCAAACCTTATGGCGCAAGCAGCCTTACATTTAAGACTTCGCTCGATGAGTGGTGATGCACCAGAAGCGCTCAATCGCCCTCTTCCTTGGCAACGAACTCGCCGCCGTGCCTTTCACTCTAAAGTCCATTCAAAACCGGAAGATCTGGATTAAATCCAGATCTAGTTTTGATTATGCCTTCGAGCTAAAAAAATCTTTGATTCGCATCCACATTTTTTCAAATACGCTGCTTTGAGCCATATATTGCAAACGCTTTTGGTTATATGGCGTCGTCTTTAATCCATATTTTTCTGCTAAATCAATCAGTATATTTGTTTCATAACGACTTTGAAAATGATCAGACCAATTAGGCTGATATTGACTCATCTCAAGATTCGCCAATTCATAAAACAACTGCGCCATCACGGCATCCTGTCTTGAAACAAAATTTTTCCGCTCATTAATCTGTAAACTGGCCTGCTCTCGTATAGCATCATATTCTGCTGTTGTGAGTTTTTGCTCATTCTTCCAGTGCGCATCAGGTACATAACCTGTTCCATAATGTACATTCAACAATAGATATTCATGAAAATATTTTGCCGTCGCACGTTTTTCTTTGACTGTTAAAATATTCAGATGAATCTATTCACTGCCAAGATGTATCGATGGATCACGCTTCATACCTTCAGCAATCCATTTTTTGGCCTGTGAAATATTGCCGATCAACTCATAAGCGGTGCCTAAATTCACTGCCGTCTTCGGTAAACCTGGATGCTCATTTTCAATTGCACGTAAAACCTTAATGGCTAAATCATAACGGCCTGCGTAGATCTGATGTACGGCATAATCATTTTCTGCCTGATAGTCTATTGGGCTAGGATGCCTTGAGACAAAGTTCTTCAAATTTTCGTCATGATGTTCTTCGCGTTGATTTTCTTTTTCTGAATCAAATGTATAAAAATCTTCTACATAGGTATTTAGACATGCCCAACTTGGCATAGTGATGAGTAATATGCTGCTCAATAACATGATTTTTTTCATTATATTGTTTGTACAGACTGGACTATCCAATGTCATTTTCAACCTGAGTTTTATCATCTAGTTATAATTATGTGTGTTATTGGGTATTTTTAACGTGATGACTATTCAAACATAAAAAAGCCACCCGAAGGTGGCTTTTTTCATTCAGCGAACTGAATTATTCATCATCTTTTTTTGCTTCGTCAGTAGGAGGTAAGTCCTTGACCGCTTCCGCAATTAGACCAAACATATAGTTGCCATAAGCATTTGTTTTGTCGTAATGGAAACGCAAACGTGGCGTAATACGTGTTTTGATACGACGACTCAGTTCATGACGCAAGAAGCCAGATGCTTTATTTAAAACATCTAAAGTTTCTTTATTTGCAGCTTCACTTTGCTCATCGCCTAGCTCACGACCCATTACAGTCACATAAACTTCGGCATATCCTAAGTCTGGGCTCACCTTCACGGCAGAGATGGTCACGAGACCACCTAAGCGTGGATCTTTCAGCTCCTGACGGATCAGTTCTGACAACTCACGTTGTACTGTATCCGCCATACGCTTCAGACGTTGACTACCCGCCATTAAAGACTCCGTTTAATTAATTGAACATCGTACACTTCAATCTTATCTTGTGCTTTGATGTCTTTATAGCCTTTCACCGCAAGACCACATTCCATACCGGCACGAACTTCTTCAACCACATCTTTGTAGCGACGAAGAGATTCAAGCTCACCTTGGAATACCACCACGTCATCACGTAATACGCGAATCGGTTTATTACGGTGTAATGTACCTTCAAGTACCATACAACCTGCAGCAGCACCGAATTTACTTGAGTGGAACACTTCACGTACTTCAGCCACACCCAGAATTGTTTCACGGTGTTCAGGCGCCAATTTACCGCTCATCGCATCTTTCACATCATCAATTAATTGATAGATGATCGAGTAGTAACGAATGTCGATACCATCAGCATCAGCTTTTTGACGTGCAGTATTATCAGCACGTACGTTAAAGCCGAGAAGAACCGCTTCTGAAGATTCAGCAAGTGTTACGTCAGACTCAGTGATCGCACCAACACCTGAACCAATAATACGTACTTTCACTTCATCAGTTGCAAGTTCAGCAAGTGCAACGTGTAATGCTTCTAAAGTACCACGTACGTCTGTTTTCAATACCACGTTGACAATAGGCACATCTTTCTTACCCATAGACGCCATGATATTTTCAAGACGCATCGCAGATTGACGTTCAAGACGTTTTTGACGTTCACGATCCATACGCGCATCAGCAACTTCACGTGCTTTTTTCTCGTCATTTACAACAAGAACTTCATCACCTGCCATTGGCGCTTCTGGTAGACCCAAGATTTCCACAGGAATCGAAGGACCAGCAGATTTAATACGTTGACCATTTTCATCTGTCATCGCACGTACACGACCGTATGACGAACCTGCAAGAACAAGGTCACCCACTTTCAATGTACCGTTTTGAACAAGAATCGATGTTACCGCACCACGCCCTTTGTCTACACGTGCTTCAATTACAACACCTTGTGCTGCACCCTCTTCAGATGCTTTAAGCTCAAGAAGTTCGGCTTGAATTGAGATCAAGTCAAGAAGTTCGTCGATACCTGCACCGCTGTGCGCAGAAACCATTGCCACTGGAACGTCACCGCCCCATTGCTCAGGTACGATTTCTTTCGTCGTCAACTCATTCAATACGCGATCTGGATCAGCAGACTCTTTATCCATTTTGTTGATAGCAACAATAATTGGCGTACCTGCTGCACGTGCATGGTCAATCGCTTCCGCAGTTTGTGGCATAACACCATCATCTGCTGCAACAACCAACACTACGATATCTGTAGATTTCGCACCACGTGAACGCATTGCAGTAAATGCTGCGTGTCCCGGTGTATCTAAGAAAGTAATAATACCTTTTTCAGTTTTCACATGGTAAGCACCAATATGCTGTGTGATACCACCTGCTTCACCTGCAGCCACTTTAGAGCGACGAATACGGTCAAGAAGTGATGTTTTACCATGGTCAACGTGACCCATAATTGTCACAACTGGCGGACGAGTGGTTTGGACACCACGCGCTTCTTCAGCTGCTTCAAGTAAGTTGTCTTCTGCTTGAGTATCAGAAACCAATACTGGGTTATGACCCATTTCTTCAACAACAAGTGCTGCAATTTCTTGATCAATCGCTTGGTTTTGAGTAACCAATTCGCCCATTTTCATGAGTGATTTGATAACTTCGCGAACTTTAACCGCCATTTTCGCAGCCAAGTCAGCAACAACAATTGTTTCACCAATTTCAACATCATAAACTTGTTTTTTAACTGGTTTTTCAAAGCCATGCTTGTTCGCTTGACTTGTTTTTAAACCACGTTTATGTGAGTTATCACGGAAAGATTGCTCTTCGCCACGACGACCACCTTTTTTAGGTGAACGTGAATTGTTGGTATTGGTACCACGTTTAATTTCACGGTCTTCTTTCGCAAATGAATCTTCATATGCCTGACCTACAAGGCCGGCAGCAAGCGGAGAATCATCTACAACACGAATGGTCGCAGTAGTGTCTTCGTTAGAATACTTAGACGCCATTTGACGCATTTGCTCAAGCGTACGTTGTTGCGCTTCTTCAGCGGCTTTACGACGCGCCGCTTCTTCTACAGCTTTCAATTGTGCTGCTTGAGCTTCACGTGCTTTTTTCTGTTCTAGAGTTTCAACAGGTTTTGTAATTGGCTTGTTGTTTGACTTACGTTTTACAACAACCGCAGCTTTCGGTGTTTCTTGCTTCGCATGTTCTTGCTTCGCAGCAGCGCGCATTGCTTCTAAAGCTTGTTTCGCTTTAGATACTGGTTGTTGCTTCGGTTCTTCAGCTTTCGCTTCAACCTTAGGTTCCTGTTTACGTGCTTGTTGGTCAGCTTGTGCTTTCGCTAATGCTTCAGCTTTAATTTGCTCAGGATCCGGTTTAACAAATGTATGTTTCTTACGAACTTCTACATTAATCGTTTTTGCCTTGCCCGATGTACTCGCCACTTTAGCAGTACTGGTAGTTTTACGTTTCAACGTGATTTGTCCTGCATTGCCCGCATCCTGACCATGAACTTTTTTCAAATGGTTAACGAGGGCATTTTGTTGTTCAGTGGAGATAATATCGTCAGGTTTAGTTTGTGGTAAACCCGCATCACGAACCTGTTCCAGTAGCTTCTCAACTGGACGACCCACGTTGAGAGCTAACTCCTTAATCGACTTGTCCGTCATATATTACCTCCTAGTTAAACCATGATTCGCGCGCTTTCATAATAAGTTGACCTGCTTTTTCAGCACCTAAACCTTCGATATCAGAGATATCGTCAGTGGCTTGATCTGCAAGATCATCTACAGTTACCACACCGCGAGCGGCAAGCGCATATGCGATTTCTTTAGTCACGCCTTCCATTGCAGCAAGCTCTTCGCTTGGCTCTTGGATGTTTTCTTGTTGCTTCAATGCATCAGCCAATGCAATTTCTTTTGCACGACCTTGCAGCATTTCAACAGTTTCAGCATCAAGTTCGATCTCATCGAATGTTTCCGCAGGAACATACGCGATTTCTTCTAATGATGTGAAACCCATTTCAACTAACGCCATCGCTAAGTCTTCATCAATATCTAGACGTGTAACAAACATATCTAAATATTGTTGCGCTTCGTTTTGTTGGCGTGCGTGATATTCTTCTTCAAGCATCATATTGAGCTTGTAACCAGTCAATTCAGATGCTAAGCGTACGTTTTGACCTTGAGAGCCAATTGCACGCGCTAACTGATCACTCGTTGCAAAAATAATATCTGCAGTACGTTCTTCTTCATCAATCACGATACCTGATACATCAGCAGGCTCTAAAGCACTTGCAATGTACTGTGCCGCGTCATCCGACCAAACGACTACATCAATACGCTCACCATTTAACTCTGACTGAACCGCTTGGATACGTGTACCACGCATACCAATACATGCACCTACAGGATCAATACGGTGATCGTTTGTTTTCACAGCGATTTTAGCACGAACGCCAGGTTGGCGTGCAGCTGCCTTAATCTCAATGATTTCTTCAGCAATTTCAGGAATTTCTTTCTTCATCAATGCGATGAGCATTTCTGGTTTAGAACGAGAAAGTAATAACTGAGCACCACGGCCTTCACGGTTTACGTTAAACAAAATCGCGTTTACACGTTGTTTAGGACGTAGAATTTCTTTAGCGATCATTTCTTCACGCGCAAGATATGCTTCTGCATTGTCACCTAAATCAATGATAAAGCCATCTTTGGTTTGTTTTTTCACTTCACCGTAGATGAGTTCACCAACTTTAGACTCGTAAGCATCTGCAATTAATGCACGTTCTGCTTCACGAATTTTTTGAACAATCACTTGTTTCGCAATTTGTGCCGCAATACGACCGAAATCAATCGATTCAACTTCAAGTTCACGAATATCACCAATTGCCCATTTTGCAGGATCTACATCAGAGATCGCATCTTGGCATGCTGGCATTTCGTGATCTTCGTCGGCAACCACTTCCCATTGACGGAAAGTACGGTAATCACCAGTACGACGGTCGATTTCTACACGTAGACGAGCTTCTTCCGAGTGAGTTCCCTCGTAGAATTTCTTCTTAGTCGCTGCAACTAAAGCTTGTTCAAGCGCTTCAAAAATTGCATCACGACTTACACCTTTTTCGTTACTAACCGTTTCTACTACGGTAAGAATTTCACGAGCCATAAGTCACCTATTCGTTCAGATTCTTATTTATTAAATTAATCTTGGAAAACCAGATTTGCTTTATCAATATTGTGGCTGTCAATATCCAACACTTGTTGCTTTTCAACTTCAACCTGAATCATTTCGCTTTCAAGGTCTACGCTTACAAGTTTGGCTTGGAATTTACGACGATTATCCACAGCACTGATCAAACGCAAAGCGACTTGCTGACCAATGTATGCCGTCATTTGTTCCAATTTAAAGAACTGACGATCCCAACCTGGAGATGACACTTCCAATGCATATTCGCCTGAAATTGGATCATGTACATCCAACATCGCACCCACTTGCTGAGTGACACGAACACAGTCCTGCACGCCGATACCACGGCCTTGCTCAACTTCACCATCTTCATTGATGACAGGTTCTGCATTTTCATCAACTTCACGGTCGATATAAATACGTAACAGTGAACGTTTTCCTTGAGGTTGGAAATCAATCCCCCAAAGTTCTACATCACATGCTTGCACCGCTGGGGCAATTAAGTCCTGAAGTGCTTGAGTTTTATTTGATAGCTTCATTTACTCTCGTCAAATTTGTGCGATTCGATGGTCGAAATGACCACTACAGACCAATGCAAAACTATAGTAGTAGTGAAACATGACGGTTTGACCAAAATACTGTCGACACTACACGATAGCCAATAAAAAAGGGCGTAAATCGCCCCATTATTACACAGAAAACCATAGTCCACTGTGCAAAAAGGCCCACCTAGTTGTGAGCCTCTTTTAGAAACTTGGTAGCGGGAGCTGGATTTGAACCAACGACCTTCGGGTTATGAGCCCGACGAGCTACCAGACTGCTCCATCCCGCATCAACATGCAAAAATTATATACAATTTCTTGGTCATTTTCAATCTAAAACAACCTGAAGAATTGCCCTACTGAGTTGCATCTCAGAGGATTGGTAGCGGGAGCTGGATTTGAACCAACGACCTTCGGGTTATGAGCCCGACGAGCTACCAGACTGCTCCATCCCGCATCAACATCACAATGGCTTTCAGATAAACTGCTTATATAGATTGTGTGCTATATAAGATTGGTAGCGGGGGCTGGATTTGAACCAACGACCTTCGGGTTATGAGCCCGACGAGCTACCAGACTGCTCCACCCCGCATCAATATGCAAATAGTTCTCTCAGCTTTAAAAGCTGTCCATTTAAAAGTTTGCATCTTAAAAATAGAATTGATTGGTAGCGGGAGCTGGATTTGAACCAACGACCTTCGGGTTATGAGCCCGACGAGCTACCAGACTGCTCCATCCCGCATCAACAGAGTTTTGCTGCATACACCAACTTATGTTCTGGATTATAAGTTGGTGCGGAAGGGGGGACTTGAACCCCCACGCCCGAAAGCACTACCACCTCAAGGTAGCGTGTCTACCAATTCCACCACCACCGCAGCTGTGACGCATTCTAGTCGCAACACATCAAAAAAGAAAGCGTTAAATAAATTATTCAGAGCTTTTTGGTGCAGTTGGCGAAGTTTCAGCCGATTTTGCTGGCGCAGTCGGTACTGAAGAAATCGCATTCAGACTATAAGCATCTGTCGTTTGTTTCTTTGCAAACACAGCAAGTGTCAAGCTCGTAACAAAGAACAAAGCCGTTAAAATCGCAGTCAAACGGGTCATAAAGTTACCCGAACCAGATGCACCAAATACAGTTGCAGCACCGCCGCCACCAAAAGATGCACCCGCATCTGCGCCTTTACCATGCTGAACTAAAATCAGCACGATCATTAAAATCGCTAAGATAATATGTACCACCAGCACAAACGTATGCATGCTGAACTCCTAATTATTTTGTATTTGCAAATGCTTGAGCAATTTTATAAAACGACTCTGCATTTAATGATGCACCACCGACGAGCGCACCATTGATATCTGGACAGGCTGCCAACTCTACTGCATTTTCAGGTTTTACACTACCACCATAAAGAATTGCAGTATGAAGTCCCATTGGGGTGATTTGGCTTAAACCTTCACGAATTTTAGCATGCATCGCTTGTGCATCTTCAGGTGACGCTGTTTTCCCTGTGCCAATGGCCCAAATTGGCTCATAAGCCACCACAATTTGTTTCCACTGCTCTGCTTGTACGACAGCAGCAATATCACATATTTGTTGTAACACAACTTGTTCTGCTTGGCCGCTTTCACGTTGTTCTAAGCTTTCACCCACGCAATAAATCACAGTCAAACCCGCGTTTAATGCATTTTTTACTTTTTCATTAATGATATGCGGTTGATCAGCAAAAATTTCACGGCGTTCTGAATGACCAATCAGTACAAATTCAACACCATAATCTTTTAATAGCTCAGCACTGAGCTCACCCGTATATGCACCTGTACCTGCGACGCGAGAAACATCTTGTGCAACAGTCATAATATGACGGCTAGCCTGTGCTAATTCATTTTGCACCGTGGTCAGAGCAATAGCTGTTGGTGCAACCCCAATATGGCATGCCGCTTCAGCAATATTTTGTTCATCTAATAATTGCTTAAAATTCTTAAGAAGTGCGCCAGCATCGGCTTGCAATGGGTTCATTTTCCAGTTACCCACTACCCAAGGCGTAATCGTCGAACCCGACATATTTATCCCACATGACAAAGATGAAATCGGGCACATTCTACACGTAATTCATAATTTTGAAGATAAATTTCAACACATTTGCGTGTTCGAATGACTCTAGTCATTCCAAGATCTTCACTTTTCTGTAAAAAAATTAAGCAGATTTAAGGACTGGTTCATGCTTTTTACCAATTCTTAGCTAGTGACAACACTTTAAGATATGGTATTTTTGTGCAACAAAAGTATAATTTTGCTATACCAATTATAAACAGACTGAAGCATAGGCAAGTAAAAGCATGACAGCAGTTCAAGGTTCTTCAAGATTTACGGGGTTTATTCGTCGCTTAGTTGACGAAGGGCATCTGTCTGCCGAAAAAATGCAAACAGCGCTGCAAAATTCAAAAAAGGCTCATCAAGATATCGTGCCGCATTTGATTCAGGAATATCAACTTTCAGCACGCCTGATTGCAGAAACCATCTCGATAGAGTTCGGTGAACCGGTTTTTGATATTTCAACTTATGACACGTCTTTAATCATTCGTGATGAGTTTGAAGATAAGTTAATTACCAAGCATCGTATTTTGCCCATTTTTAAACATGGCAATTTGTTATTCGTTGCGATCAGTAATCCCACCAATATTGAAGCTGTAGATGCTATCCGATTTGGTAGTAAGCTCAATACCGAAACCATTATTGTTGAACATGACAAACTTGAAAAGTTAATTGAACAGAACTTCGCTGAAGAAAGTACTTTTGACTTTGATGATGACTTTGATCTTGATTTAGATAGTGAAACACCCGATCCATCTCAAGAAGATGAAGATGAAGCAACGGGTGATGAAGCACCGATTGTTAAGTACATCAATAAACTACTAGTCGACGCCATTCGCATGGGTGCATCCGACTTACATTTCGAACCCTATGAAAAGTCTTACCGCGTCCGCTACCGTGTCGATGGCGTATTAAGAACAATTACCAATCCGCCCTTGCAGCTCGCTACTCGACTTGCTTCGCGTTTAAAAGTCATGTCACAAATGGACATCTCTGAAAAACGTATACCTCAAGACGGTCGTATTAAGTTAAAGCTGTCAAAGAACAAAGCCATCGACTTCCGTGTGAACTCTTTGCCGACCTTGTTTGGTGAAAAACTTGTACTGCGTATCCTTGACCCTTCTAGTGCGATGTTAGGGATTGATGCGTTGGGTTATGAACCGGATCAAAAAGAACTGTTCATGCAGGCTTTAGAAAAACCGCAAGGCATGTTGCTCATTACCGGTCCAACGGGTTCCGGTAAAACCGTATCTTTATATACAGGTCTAAACATTCTTAACCGTGAAGATACCAACATTTCAACGGCCGAAGACCCTGTGGAAATTAACTTAGAAGGGATCAATCAGGTCAACGTAAATAATAAAGTCGGCCTCACCTTCTCTGCAGCATTGAAGTCATTCTTACGTCAAGACCCTGATATTGTGATGGTCGGTGAGATTCGAGATTTAGAAACGGCTGAAATTGCCATTAAAGCAGCTCAAACGGGTCATATGGTGATGTCTACACTACATACCAATAGTGCACCTGAAACATTGACACGCTTACGCAATATGGGCGTGCCCTCATTTAACATTGCGACATCCGTGAACCTTGTCATTGCGCAGCGACTTGCGCGTCGCCTATGTTCACAATGTAAAGAAACAGTAGAGGTACCAAAACAAAGTCTACTGGAACTTGGTTTTACTGAAGACGATTTAAATACACCAGAATTTCAAATATACCAACCTGTTGGTTGTGCCGAATGCCGTGAAGGCTATAAAGGTCGTGTCGGTATATATGAAGTCATGAAAGTGACACCTGAAATTTCAAGAATTATTATGGAAGATGGCAATGCCTTACAAATTGCCGAAGCTTCAAATCAAGCAGGTTTTAACAATTTACGCCGTTCAGGCTTAATTAAGGTCATGCAGGGGGTGACTTCACTTCAAGAAGTCAATCGTGTGACCAGTGAGTAAGTGAATTAGTATTTAAAAATAAGGATAAATTCATGGCTGTAAAAAAAGCGCAGATGATGCCAACCTTCAGTTATGAAGGCGTGGATCGCAAAGGGGCGAAAATCAAAGGGGAAATGCCTTCGCGTAATATGGCTTTAGCCAAAGTCACTTTACGTAAGCAAGGCATCACCATTAAAACCATTCGAGAAAAACGCAAAAATATTCTCGAAGGCTTGATGAAAAAGAAAGTATCCACTTTGGATATCACGGTATTCACGCGCCAACTTGCAACCATGATGAAAGCCGGTGTACCGCTCGTTCAGGGTTTTGAAATCGTGGCGGAAGGCCTAGAAAACCCAGCCATGCGTGAAGTGGTCTTGGGGATCAAAGGTGAAGTTGAAGGCGGTAATACCTTTGCTGGTGCGCTGCGCAAATATCCGCAGTATTTCGATAACCTATTTTGCTCCTTGGTTGAATCAGGTGAACAGTCGGGTGCATTGGAAACCATGCTAGACCGTGTTGCCATTTACAAAGAAAAAAGTGAATTGCTTAAGCAAAAAATCAAAAAGGCCATGAAATACCCAGCCACAGTTATTGTGGTCGCGATAATTGTGACCATTATTTTGATGGTGAAAGTTGTACCCGTATTTGAAGGCCTTTTCAGTTCATTTGGTGCAGAACTGCCAGCTTTTACTAAGATGGTTGTCAATATGTCAAATTGGACTAAAGATTATTGGTTTATCATGCTCGTGGTTATTGCAATATTAATTGGTGGGTTTCTAGAAGCAAAAAAACGTAGCAAAGCTTTCCGAGACTTCTTAGACAAAGCTGCACTAAAAGCACCAATTTTTGGTGATTTGGTTTATAAAGCGATTATTGCCCGCTATAGCCGTACCTTGGCAACCACCTTTGCCGCAGGTGTACCTTTAATCGATGCGCTAGAATCAACTGCAGGTGCAACCAACAACGTGGTATATGAAACAGCTGTGTTAAAAATTCGTGAAGATGTGGCGACCGGCCAGCAATTGCAATTCGCCATGCGTGTTACCGATAAATTTCCACCTATGGCAGTCCAAATGGTCGCTATTGGTGAAGAGTCTGGTGCTTTAGATGCCATGCTAGATAAAGTGGCGACACATTATGAGAATGAAGTAGATAATGCTGTAGATGGTTTAACCTCTATGATGGAACCCTTAATTATGGCTATTCTCGGGATTTTAGTAGGGGGGCTTGTTGTCGCAATGTACCTTCCAATCTTCCAAATGGGTTCAGTGGTTGGTTAAAACCAAGAAAAGGAAATATTTTGTTTACTGATTATTTTAGCTACTTAATCAACAACCTAACTGCGATGTATATCGCAGTTGGGATTTTTAGTCTTTGCATCGGTAGTTTTTTGAATGTGGTGATTTACCGCACGCCGAAGATGATGGAACAAGAATGGCGCACAGATTGCCAACTATTTTTGCATCCAGACCAACCGATTATTGATGAAACCAAGATTACCCTGAGTACCCCTGCTTCAACCTGTCCAAAATGTAAAACGCCCATTCGTTGGTATCAAAACATTCCTGTCATCAGTTGGATTGTGTTACGTGGAAAATGTGGAAGTTGCCAAAACCCGATCAGTAGCCGTTATCCACTGATCGAGCTACTCACCATGGTCTGTGCGCTGATTGTTGTTGCAGTTTTTGGTCCAACCATCCAGATGCTGTTTGGTTTGGTGCTGACTTATGTATTGATTGCCTTAACATTTATTGACTTTGACACCCAACTTTTACCTGACCGTTATACCCTTCCTTTGGCTGCACTCGGACTTGGCGTGAATAGCTATGCCATTTATACCTCTGCAACCTCAGCCATTTGGGGATATATCATCGGCTTCTTATGCCTATGGATCGTTTACTATTTATTTAAAATTATCACTGGCAAAGAAGGCATGGGCTATGGTGACTTTAAGCTTTTAGCTGCCTTGGGTGCATGGATGGGCCCTTTCCTGCTTCCACTGATTGTATTACTCTCTTCACTAGTGGGTGCAATCATTGGCATTATTTTGCTCAAAGTTCGTAAAGATAACCAACCTTTTGCATTTGGTCCCTATATTGCCATCGCCGGATGGATCGCCTTTTTATGGGGTGATCAAATTATGAAAATTTATTTGGGTCAGTAAGGTCGTTGTATGACATTTGTCTTGGGTTTAACAGGTGGTATTGGTAGCGGTAAATCTGCTGCAAGCAATTGGTTTGAACTCCAAGGCATTCAAGTCGTCGATGCTGATATCGTTGCACGGGAAGTTGTCGAACCTGGTCAACCCGCACTGAATCAAATTCAGCAACAATTTGGTGATTGGGTTTTACTTGCAAATGGTGAGTTAAATCGGCGTGCATTACGCGAGCATATCTTTAAAGATCCTACAGCACGTCAAGCACTTGAAGCCATTACCCATCCAGCAATACGCCAGTCCATTATCCAACAATTAAACGAAGCCACTAGCCCCTATGTCATCTTGGTTTCGCCGTTATTATTTGAAACCAATCAACATGAATTGGCCAATCACACCTTGCTGATTGATGCCACAGAACAATTGCAAATTCAGCGTGCATCACAGCGTGATGGTCAAAATATCGAGCAAATCCAAAAAATTATTCAAGTTCAAATGTCACGTCAGGAAAAGCAAAAAATTGCAGATGATATCGTGCTGAATGATGGTCATTTAGATCATCTTTATGCGCAGCTTCGACCCTTACATCTCAAGTACTTAGCGCACGCTGAAAAAAGCTAAAGAAAAAAGCAGTCTTACTCAGACTGCTTTTTTTGTTGTTCGAGTTGCTGCTCTAGACTATCCTTTCGTCCCAACCATTTCCACGGTTGAATCGCTCCAATCCCCATCCCGACCAATCCGCACACAATTGCAAAACTTAAGGGTTCATTTAGCAGCGGCACCGCTAAAATCGCAGCAATAAAAGGTGCCAAAGTTACGATACTTCCGGCTTTAAATGTACCTAAGCGCTTGATCGCCTCTACATACGTTAAAGTCGCAATAATCACCACAAAAATACCGTGAAAGATGACTTGCCCAATGAGCTGCAGCGGCTCAGGATCGGACCAATGTTTAGGGAAAAATAGTAGGTAAATTGGTACAAATACCACGGCAGACCAAATCGCAACCCCCGCCATGGCATGCCAAGCAGAGAGCTTCCATTGCTTAAGCAATACCGTAAATATCCCCCACCAAATGGCACTGATAAAAAACAGCAAATCACCCAAACCAAACGCTACACCGGTTTCCACATACATCAGATAGCTCATTAAGCTAATAGCAGAAACCATAATGACCACACTGATCCAGGTATGCTTATCGAGCGGCTGTTTGAAGATCAGAAATGCGGCTATGGCCGTACATAAGGGAATACAACCATTGAGGAAAATTGCAGCATGGGCCGCAGGAGCATAATGAAATGCGCTATAGGCCGTTAAACAATAGGTCACCCCACCGAGCATAGCAAGGATAAAAGGCTCTTTTTTCCATAAAAAAGCCGTATCTTTTTTATAAATCAAAATTGGCATTAAGATGCAAAATGCCAAAGCAAACCTGAGCGCCGTGATATCCCAAGCACTGATTCCCCAATTGGCGCTTAAACGCGCCGTTAAGGTAAATCCACCCCAAATACACATGGTAATGAACACATATAAATAACCTTGCTTTTGAGGAGACATCATCACTGCTATTTCAATTCATTATTACGTTGACGGCATGCTTCATACAATGCCATACCTGTCGCGACACTGACATTTAAGCTTTGCAAATTACCAGCCATTGGAATGTAAACAGTTTGATCACATTGCGCCTGCGTAATAGGACGTAAACCTGTATCTTCAGCGCCCATCACCACACATACACCCGTACCTGTGAAGTCAAAATTTTGAATCGGCAACGCTTTTTCATCTAGCATGGTGCCGACCACACGCACGTTAAAATCTTCTTTGATTTGAGCCAATGTACGTGCCAAGTTGGTCACCTGAATAAACTTCACTTTTTCAGCACCACCAGCAGCAACTTTACGGGCTGTTGGGGTAAGTGTCGCTGAACGATCACGCGGTGCAATCACGGCTTCAACACCCATGGCTGCCGCTGTACGAATGCATGCACCAAGGTTATGTGGATCTGTAATATGATCTAATGCCAATAGCAACGCATTTGGATTGGCTTGTAATAAAGCCTCTAAATCTTTTTCGTTCAAGACTGGATGTGGGCGTACAGCTGCGACCACACCTTGATGGAACGGTTGTCCCGCAAGTTTTTCCAAACTATCACGGCTAGCTTTTTGAATGCTGACACCAAACGGTTCTGCCAACTCAAAAATACGTTTTAAACGCTGATCATCACGTCCTTTTAACGCAAATAAAGTTAAAACGCGTTCTGGCTCAAGTTCCAGTAATGACTCCACTGAATGAACGCCATAATAATATTCCGGTTTCGCCATGAACGACCTCTAATTTGCAAACTTCGATAAACTTTTGAACAGGGTATGACACCCCTAGAGCACAGCTTAGGCTGCCAAAAAGAAAAATCCTGCAAAGCAAGCTTTACAGGATTTATGCTATGACACATAGTTTAACCGATTTGAGGTTAAAAAACTGTGCCTAAATTGATTGAATCGTTAGCCTTCTAAGTGGCACACATAATCCAAGACTTCGTCTGTTTCAATTTTAAAACGGCTATTACCTGGCACGTAGAACGATTGGCCCGCACGGAATAATTCGCTTTCTTCGCTATCTGCAATTTGAACACGACATTCACCTGAAATAATTTCCATACGTTCAGGTACATGAGTTTCAAAAGTCAGCGCTTGTTCAGTTGGAAGCAACACACCCAGTGTTTTCTTTGTTCCATCTTCAAATTGCACAGTATGGCTGATGCATAGACCGCCAAAATAAACATTTGATTTTTTGATTACCGATACATGATCAAACTGTGCTGACATGCGTTTTCTCCAGATAAAGCATATTTATAATATTTTGATCGATGTAGTTTAATTGTGCTGCAAAAACTAATCAATCTGTGTTGAAAACTGTGCGATAGATAATTACAAAAATCTGAGTACTGGATGTGCCCCTATTTCATCCCACCACCTCAACATTTAGAGTCTAAAACAAGCTGTGCCGTTGTACAAAATACTTTTTTGTTTCATCCACTAAAGTCCTAGTTAGGGTTGATCGAAACGCTGCAAACTCATTTCAAAAAAATAGCAGCGTGATGAATCATATTGGTGGATTTGAATGACCAAATCATGACGTTTTATGGCAATAACACGCTAGATTAAATACAAGAATACATACACAAACGTGTTTTGTGAGGACTTGGCAGGACGTTGGTGGTTTAAGCTCACGTTATGCAAGATCATTTACTCTTTGCATCACTACACTGCGTGCTTACGGCAGATACGAAACTAATTTCTTATTAAACTGAAATTTAGGATAGAATTATGAGGTTTTTCGTCATCTTAAAATAAAACTTGTCTTGTGACCAAAACAAAACTTAATTATCTTTAACTAGAACTTTTCGCAGCTCGGATGCGTTTATGCTGACACATTTAACTCTGATCAATTTTGCATTAGCCGACCATTTAGCCATCGACATTGAACAAGGCTTTAATGTCCTGACGGGTGAAACGGGTGCAGGTAAATCTTTACTTCTAGACGCATTATCAGCTTGCTTAGGTGAACGTACAGACACCAACTACGTGCGCTATGGATCAGACAAAGCCGATGTGACAGCGACCTTTAGCTATCAAGAGCACAGCCCTGAAGCGCTTTGGCTCAAAGAACACGAACTAGATGATGAGTCTGGCGAAATCCATTTACGTCGCGTGATTTTTGCAACAGGTCGCAGCAAGGCATGGATAAATGGACGTCCGAGCAGCTTGTCCGAGTTAAAAGAAATTGGCCGCTTATTGGTACAACTCTATAGCCAACACAGCCAACAACAACTCTTAGAACCGCCCTACCCAAAACATTGGCTAGATCGCTATTACAATTTTTATCAGCCTGCTCAAGCCGTGCGTGATGCCTATAGCAAATGGCAAAAGGACATTCGTCAGCACCAAGCAGCACTCGACGCCCAAGCAACACGTAAGCAACGGATAGAAACGCTTGAACTTCAATTAGAAGAACTTGAAGACCTTGTGCAAACGGACTACAAAGAAATCGAGCAAGAATTTGACCGTCTCAGTCATCATGAACATATCATGCAGGATTGTAGCTATGGTCTAAATGCCCTCGATGACGCCGAGCAAAATATCAATCAAGAAATGGGCGCGATCATTCGTCGGATTGAATCGCATGCAGGACGTAGTGAACAACTTTCTGAAATTTATACGTCGCTACTGAACGCTCAAAGTGAAATTGAAGATGCCACCGCAAATTTACGTCAGTTTATTGATCGTCAAAGTTTTGATCCTGAACGTATGGACGAATTAAATACCAAACTGGAAGTTTTTCATCGCTTAGCGCGTAAATATCGTACTCAGCCTGAAGATTTAAAACAAGAATACGAAGCATGGCAACTTGAGTTAGAGCAACTGCATCAGCTGGAAGATCCTGAAACGTTGGCAGAACAAGTGGAAGTGTCTCATCAAGACTTTTTAACCAAAGCACAGCATTTGGATGATATTCGTCGTGAAGCGTCTACCCCATTGGCGAAGCAGTTGACTGAACAAGTCAAGCAGCTCGCGCTCCCAGAGGCTCATTTTGAATTTAAATTTGAGCCTCTAGAACAAGCTTCAAGTGAAGGTTTAAGCTTTATTCAACTTCTGTTCACCGCAAACAAAGGGATTCCTGCTCAGCCTTTAGCACGCGTGGCATCGGGGGGTGAATTGTCACGTATTGCATTAGTCATGCAAGTGATGAATGCTGAAAAAACCGAATCCGAAGTGTTAGTCTTTGATGAAATTGATGTCGGGATCAGTGGCGGAACGGCAGAAATTGTCGGACGTTTGTTGGCTGATTTGGCGCAGCATGTTCAAATTTTATGTATCACGCATCAAGCGCAAGTTGCAGCACAATCCGATCAGCACTTGTTGGTGAAAAAACGTCAAACGGATCCTGCAAGCAGTACCATTATCGAATTAGAAGAAGATGATCGGATTCAAGAGCTGGCTCGAATGACCGGTGGTGTGGAGATTAGTCAAACGACCTTACAACACGCAAAACAGTTGCGACAATTAAAATTTCAACATAGTTAATTTTTGATGCTTTCAAAAAAGCCTGTGGATTAAAAACTACACAGGCTTTTTTTAAAGCATACTATTTGACAATCCCCTGATACACAAAGGCTTTCGAGCCTAAGCTATAGCGTAAATATTTATACTGCGGCTGATGTTGTTGATTGAGTAACATTACATCCACGTGTTTCGGACTGATTTTCAGATATTCATTACCGCTACGACGATCGGTTTCATAATGGCAGTCATAATCTACCGAGATTTGATCTAGTTTCTTTTGCTTAGTTTGAAATACATAAGATTTAAGTAACTGTTTTGGCCCAACTTCAACGGCCCTTAGATGATGTAATCCACTGCAATTATCACCTTTATAATAACTCTTCACCAAATATACGGTTTTATTTTGGATGTTGACCGGCAAAATTTGATTGATATAGCCTGAGTCAAATTGATCTAAATGTTGCGTTTTTCCCGTTGCATATTGCACATAGCTGCTCCACTCCCCCATGGTGCCTCCGCCAGACACATCAAAACTATAAAATTTAAGTTTTTTATCTGGTGAATATTGAACATGAACAAAACCTTGCTTTTCCAGTTGCGTAAATCCGTAGTGAAAACTACTCGGATCTGCCGCAATGACATCCACAATTTCACGTTCAATCGCTTGATTAACCTCATAAAAATTTAAGTTTTTATATTTTTTAATCACCTGAGATTCATGTTTTTGTAAGTCAGCGCTTCCTGCAAAGCCCGAAATAGGCAGGCTTGCACAGAGTGCCATCCCTATTATTTTTGAAAAATGTGTCATTGTTTTACCCTCAGTTTATCCTGCTATTTTAAGCAATCTCGGTCATCAAGCACGTATAACTTCTCCTCGCTTTTGTAGTGCTGTTGTTCAAATCTTAATTAATTTCTTCACGATTCACCGTATTATAGACCTGCCTGCACGATGAAGATTGTTATCATGTCCCTCACAGGTCGAGCATGACAAATATTGAATTTGCAGAAAAACTCATTGTTGAAAACTTGTGAGTCTAGTATGTTGATAAATACAACGTTATTCGAATGCAATTCACCCCAAGAATGAAACTTACCCCAATAAGGAGAAGCCATTAGGTGACTAAACAATACCTCACACACCGCTGCCTGATTGCTCCACCCGAAATGAACGATGAATTCTTTGCCAATACGGTGATTTATTTGGCTCGACATGATGAAGATGGCGCTCAAGGCATCATTATTAATCGTCCTTCAGGTTTACAGATCAAAGAACTCTTGAATGATTTGGAAATTGAGGCAGATAATGTGCATCCTCACGAAGTGTTGCAAGGTGGACCTTTGCGCCCAGAGGCAGGTTTTGTTCTTCATACCGGTCAACCAACATGGCATTCGTCTATTGCTGTAGGTGAAAATGTCTGTATTACCACGTCTAAAGATATTTTAGATGCGATTGCGCACAATGAAGGTGTGGGTCGTTATCAGGTGGCTCTAGGATATGCCAGTTGGGGTAAAAGCCAATTAGAAGAAGAAATTGCTCGGGGTGATTGGCTCATTTGTGACTCAGACATGGATTTAATATTTAACTTACCTTATGACGACCGCTGGGACGCTGCCTATAAAAAAATGGGCGTAGACCGCATGTGGTTATCATCTGAGATTGGACATGCCTGATTTACCACAATATCAAATGATTATGGCCTTTGACTTTGGCACACAAAAAACAGGAATGGCTGTGGGACAAGCCCTGATTGAAAGTGCAAATCCCCTACCACTCTTTCCCATGAAAGATGGCATTCCCAATTGGGATAATCTACTCAAGATTGTGAAACAGTATCAGCCGGATTTGTTTATCGTGGGTCTACCGCTCAATATGGATGATAGCGAATCTGAACTCTCCACACGTGCGCGTAAATTTGCACGACGTCTTCGCCACCAAACCAATATTGAAACCTTGATGGTCGATGAACGCTTAACGACACGTGAAGCGCGCGATGAATTAGATCATTATCAAGCCCAAGGCCGTGCGAAGAATCTTTCTGCCGACAGCCTTGCTGCAGCATTGTTTATTGAAAGTTGGTATCGAAACCCAGTGGGACTAAAGCCTTAAGCGCTTTCAACAAACAGGCAAATAAAAAAGCATCCGAAAAAGGATGCTTTTTTATGCGTAAAATTGATCACTCAATGCTACGCAAATGAAATGATTGGGGATAACTTAGTTTTTATCCACAATATGAATCGTGGTGGTTCGACCCGCGACAAAAGCCAACTGATCATGCGGCACTTCATCCAGTACAATTTTCACTGGTACACGCTGTGCCAAACGGACCCAACTAAAGGTTGGATTGACATTAGCCAGTAAACCATCAGTCGAGGTACGTTCACGGTCTTCAATCCCTGTTGCAACGCCTTGTACATGGCCTTTATAAACTTCAGAACTTCCCATCAGTTGGATTGTTGCTGGAGCGCCAACATAGATTTTATCCAGTTTGGTTTCTTCAAAATATCCCACAACATATAACTGTTGACGGTCAATTAAGGCCGCTACGGCTTGTCCGACTTTGACGTAATTCCCTGCTTTGAGTTCAAAGTTAGACAATGTTCCATCTGTTGGTGCAACCACTTCCGAACGTTTTAAATTCAATTCTGCCAAATGCAAACTGCTATTGGCCGCTTCAATCAGGGCTTTTTGCTGCACCACACTGGCTTTGGCTTGTTCAATCGCTGCCTGAGTTTGTTCATGCTCTGCATGTGATTGATCACGTACTGCAAACATTTGATCTTGTTCTTGTTTTGAAATCGCACCGTCCATCAAACTTGCATAACGATTTGCATTTTTATCTGCAAGATTAATATTGGCTTGTGACTTCACTAGATTGGCTTTGGCTTCAGCAAGCTGCGCTTCAGCCCCTGCCAGTCCTGCTTTGGCTTTCGCCAGGTCAGATTTGGCTTGCTCAACATCCAAAGCTTGACGTGCCACATCTATACGAAACAGCACTTGGCCTTTTTTCACTTGTTGGTTGTCTTGAACTAAAACGTCTGTGACCAAACCTGAAACATCCGATGACACTTGAATCACGTCACCACGTACCCGTCCATCACGCGTCCATGGTTCCGAATTGTAGTAGTCCCAAATATGTTTCAGCGCAATTAATGCGCCACATAGCACGATTATCAACAATACAGGCCGAACATATTTTCGGACATTCAAATTGGTCATACGATTACCTCAATCATTTCATTTTTTAGGGGCTTAGAACTGGCAGAAAATAAAGATTTCATGCACCAGCCAAAGCAACATCACAAATACACCCAAATAAAAAATATTGGGCATCGGCACCCAATCTGGCGCCATCCATCGGTCAAGCAAACTCATGATGACCCGCAATAACAGATAGGCCAATACCGCTTGAATCAATAGAATGGGCACATAGACGCCATACACATTTAGCTCACCCATGTTGTGCCTCGACCTGTAAATTATCTGGTGTTTGCTGTGTTAGGACATGACACAAACTGCTTTGAATATTGTTCAGTGAATACTGAATTCGATGCATAACATCGTCGTTTTCAAGACCCTGAACGGCCTGATTCAATCGTTGAATTCGCTCTACAATTTGCTGTTTCAAACTCATATACACATTCTTTTGCCCTTGTTCCATGGCACGAAAATAGTCATCTAAATCTTGTTGTAACTCTTCAAGTTCACTGACCAGTGCATCATTCGGATCGAGTTTATTCATGAGTTCTTGCAAGCGGGTCAAATCAATCACGGCACTGGCTTCCACCAAAGCCCACTCGATCTGTTGTTTCAAATTCCCTGATTGCACCATTTTGCTGTTTAGTATGCCGATTCGGTCCAACATACTGCGTAAATGCACCCGAAACGGTAAGCCGTACGGCAGATATAAAGCCTGACGCAGTGCTTTGTAGTGCTGTGAAAGTATGCGTTGGGCCGTCATATCCGGTGACATTGCTCGTACTAAATGAATAATAAATACCGAGATAATGGGTCCCAAAACCGTCCCAATCGATGCATCAAAGAAAAACACCTGATCGAGGCTAAAGCGGTTTTGAAAATTCAGTCCCATGATGGTGCCCATCAAAAGCGGCAAGCTGATCCCGACCAAAGGCGGATGTAAAAATAGCATCAGACAGAACATCACAAACGGTGCTAACACCACGATCAACTGCCAAAAAGCGGTCACATGCGGGAAAATGCCATTGGCGTAGATGAACACCATGAAAGCCGCATACATATTGGCGCGAATAAACATTTTCAATGCAGGAACAGGGTTATCCATTGCAGTTAAAATACAAGCACTGATTGCAGCCATTTCGGCCATCATAAATCCAGCTTTCCAACCACTAACGATCCAAAAACCCGTAGAAATTAAAATAATCAAACATGCAGACACCCCGCCACGAATAGCAACCCCCGCATCTCGGTGCAAAGTCGGATAATGACTATTGCCCAAGGCGGTCAGTGTGGCAGGTAAAGTGGAGTCGCCTTGCTGTACCCGCTGCCAAAGCAAGCGAATCGCATGAATATTCTGAATAAAATGCCGAATATCCATTTTTAGACTACCTAAAATCACCTGTTGTGATGGCAATGCCTGTGCCTGAATGTGTTGAAAATCTTGCTCAAACTGTTCAGGCAATTGATTAAGTTCACTTTCCTCAATCTGATGTTGATCTAATAAAAACGCGGCAATATGTTCATGGGCTTGCTTGAGTGCCGTCCGATAATGTGTGTCCAGACCATCTAATTGTTTCATCCGTTCAGACATGGCCACCAAGTTACTGACCAACAAACTCAACTGATGCAAGATTTCCTGCAATGGACGTGTCATGCCTTTTAAGGTGGATTTTTCATATGACAAATGCACCGCCATGACATGTATATCCGCGATATCTCGCGCAATATTGCCGAGGTTTTTTGAATAATTTTCTAGTTCGGCAGGCTCTAATAAAATCTGATCAAATATTTCTTTGGTATCGGCAAAGGTTTTGCTCACGCGTGTTTCGACTGCAGGGCCAATATGCATTGGAAATAATGTCGTGGTCACGATGGCACTACATACCACACCCACCGTAATTTCGAGAAAACGCCCCAAGGCCATATCGAAGATCGAAGCGGTATCAATAAAATACACGACGTTAAAACAGATAATGACCGTGGTATAACCCGCCAACATGGAAACATAACTACGAGGCGTACGGTCTAGCAGTGACAAATACAGGCAAAACCCAACCCAAACCGCTAAAAACACCGTAAACAGTACAGGCATGTGAATGAGATGTGGCAGTGCCACCACCGACACGGCCGCCCCTAAGAACGTCCCTAATACACGATACAAACTTTTTGAAGACGTCATCCCTGAATATGGATTCGCGATCACGAAAACGGTGCCAATCGCCCAAATCGGATAAGCCAAATTCAGTACAAAGGCCACATACAATGCCAACATGCCCGCGATGAACGTTTTGGTCGCAAAAATCCAGTCCATTTTATTGGGCCGAAAAGCGAGTATTTGTTTCGTCAGCAGCATGATGGATCTCGGTGGTTTGCTTTTTTTTAGTGAAAACGACCTCGTATCGAATGCTTAAACATTCGACAGCACAACCTGTATCACGGCACAGGAATGACTAGAAATTTCAATAAGTAAAGAAGCGATTCAAATCGTATTTCAAACCATTTGAATACAAAAAGTAATGTGCAACATTGCCTGCGCATCGAACAGATGGGCAATATTTATTCAATATAGGATATTTTCATAGAAATTTTGCTAAAAAAACAAACCAAAGTCAATAAAAATATCTTATTTTGATAATTCAACTATGTTTTAAATGAGTATTTCAGGTTTTTACTATGCTTTTATCAGGATGACCCAAGAAACCCTGTGATATTTCAGATTTGTTTCATTTCCAGTGTAGAAAATCGCAACATCAGGCCGAGCAATTTGTTATAAAGTAACTTAACGATTCATTTTTTATTGTGACCAAGCAGGTTCTTATGGCGCTTTCCAGTTTTGGTAAAATTCTCACCGTACTCGACTTATTTTCAGTTGCTCGTCCCATCATCAATGTCGACATTATTAGTGAAGAATTAGGCTTATCTAAACCAACGAGCTATCGCTATTTAAAAGAACTGGTTTCTGCTGAATTATTGCAGCGCCTCAGTGGGACTTCTGGCGATTACACACTGGGTTCAAAAATTGCTGTGCTTGATTTTATTTCTCGCACCACCGATCCATTGGTGCAAATTAGCATTCCCTTCATGAAAGAAATTGTGGAACGCACAGAGTCTTGTTGCTTATTGACGCATCTGAATATCGACTCTTGTATTGATGTGCATCATGAACTTTACAAAGACTATACTGCCTTGGCTTATGGTCGAGGTAGCCCGCGTCCGATGTATAAAGGCTCATCATCTAAAGTGATTTTGTCCCAGTTACCCAAGCAACGGATTTTAGATTATTACCACCGTTTTGCAGATGAATTATCTCAAGTTGGTTTTGCGCATAATGAAGAAGAATTTATGCTGCAAATGAAAAAGATTAAAAAGCAGGGTTATTATTTTTCCAATGGTGAAGTTGACCCGAATATGTCGAGCCTATCGATTCCGATTAAATTCTCCAGTAAAGAACCCCCACTTGCTTTGACCCTATTGGCGTCTAAAAATCGTTTTGATTTTATGAATTTTCAGAAAGTTGTAGAAATGCTGCAAGACTGTACAGCGCGTATTGAGAAAAAATACAGCAGTATGATGGAAGAATCGGACGCCATTTAAGCCTGATCTGTTTGCGCATAACTGATGCAATATTGTAAAGATGCTATTTAATTAATCTGATAAATCCATGTTGTTAATTGAATTTATTAATTATAAATTCCAGATATATTATCATAATATGATTATTGTTCTTTAGCAGTCATCTCAATCATGTGTTCCATGATTTCAGTTGATTGTCGCTATACTCTTCCTCAGAGAAAGAAAAAAGCTCATCTAGATATGGGCTTTTTTTATGGCTGTTGATCATAGAAATAACGAAAGGTTAAATTCACCCTCGGCTCGGTCACGTTCATCGACTTCATTAGGGCATGCTTCCAATACCGTTGGGTTTGCCCACGCATCACGATCAACTGTCCACTTTGCAGTAAAAGCTGTACTTTCTCTTGGGTGCTTTTATGTTTAAAGCAAAACTTTCGGCTTGCGCCAAAACTTAAAGATGCGATCACCACCTGCTGTGTGGGTGAAAGTAAAGACGGCTCATCATCACTATGCCACCCTACCGCTTGCGTACCATTTTCGTATAAATTGGCCAAACAGGAATTAAACGCCTGACCCACCCGTTGCTCAATATGTTGCTTTAAGCGTAGTAAAGCTGGATTCCAGATCAATGCCTGCTTTTGCATGCCTGAATAGTGATACTCATAATGGGCATCTCCATACCAAACCACTTTTCGCTCCGTTTGATAATACTGTCCATGCAAAATGACTTCATCATGCTGCCAAGCCAACTGCGTGAGGAAATAGCGTAAATATTTTTCACTGTCTTCAGCATTGAAGATCAGTCCATAATCTTCAACTTCACCATCATAGGGCAGCAGGTTTGCATGCGGTTCAGGCGCAAATAATTCAAAATTCATCGGTTCAACTCAACACTGTTAGGCGCAGCACCGTGATGCTGAGGTCGTGAGCACATTTAAAAATATCTTAGCTGAAAAACTCTCGTCACAAATCAAAACATTGTCATCGCTTGTCGCATTGAATTTTCAGTCTTAGACTAAAGCTCATATTCACAATAAAAATAATTGCTTATGAATCTGTGGCAACTTTTCCAAAAATTACGCCCATTCGTACAGCCATACCGCTGGCTGGTGGTCGTGACGCTGATCTTGACCTTAATTGGCTCACTCACGGCACAGGTGAATGCCCTGACACTCAAATATGCCGTAGACAGCATCAATCAGCTTTTGCAACAAGGTCTCGGTCTAGCCAATGGTTGGCATATATTAATCACCATCACCGTAGTCTTACTGGGAAAAGAAGTCATCAATGCCATCGTGCAATTTGGACAAAAATCGTTTGGTGAAAAATTACGTATTTTAATTTCTCAGGATTTGTCCCAAGGCATTATTGAAAAATTTATCACCTATCGATTGGCATTCTTCGATCAACAAGACAACCAAGCAGGTAAGCTCCAAACTCGAATTGATCGGGGTGTCAGCTCGCTCACACGATTGGTTCAAATCTTTTTTATTGATATTTTACCGCTTTTTACCAGTGCGATTATTGCACTGGGCTTAATGTATTATGCCAATGTTTGGGTAGGTGTGGTGGCCACAATTATTGTGCCGATTTATTTTTGGCTGACCTTTAAACAATCACAAAAACTGGCAGGCAAACGCCGTGCCCTACGCGATAATTTTGAAAAGAAAAATCAGGGTATTCTGAGTATTATCAACTCGATAACGGTCATTAAATCTTTTAACAAAGAAGCCGTCGAATCGAAAAAGCAATTAAATCTGCAAAAGTCACTGACTGAAAACCAGATGCAGACACGGCAAACCAGTTATATCTTTGACGGACTCAAAACCTTTATTGAACAGGTCGGTGTAGTGCTGATCATCATTCTGACGGCCTATTTTGTTTTGGATGGGCAAATGAGTATCGGGATGATTATGTATCACGTGTTGTTATTTAATAATGTCTCTGCCCCGATTCGCTCGTTACATCGTATCTATGATGAAATTAACTCTGCGATGATTTATTCAGAAAGCTTCTTTAACATCTTAGAAGCGGATCATGAAATTGAAACCAGTGGTACTGCCCAACCTCCGATTCAAGGTCAATTTGAATTGAGCAATGTCGACTTTAGTTATCCCAATGGTTTTCAGGCATTACACCGTATCAATATGACCATCCAACCAAATAAAATTACCGCCTTGGTTGGTTTATCTGGCGCTGGTAAATCGACATTAATTAGCTTACTGGATAAGTTTTATCATCCTCAAGCGGGCAATATCAAACTCGATGGCATCGATTTAGAACAGATTGATACACAGTATTTACGTGAAAATATTGGTTTGGTATTGCAAAAAAATCATATTTTCCCAGGTTCAATTTTTGAAAATATTCGCTATGGCAAAAGTACAGCTACAGAGCAAGAAGTCTTCGATGCAGCACGGAAAGCCTCGATCCATGATCAGATCTTAAAACTTCCGCATGCCTATGAAGCCGATGCTTTACTGCTCTCAGGTGGACAGCAACAGCGCATTGCCTTGGCACGCATGTTCTTGAAAAATCCGCCGATTATTTTCTTGGATGAACCGACTGCAAGTTTAGATGCTATCGCTGCTGAACAAATTAAAAATAGTTTGGATCAAATTAAGCAAGGTCGTACCGTCATCATGATTTCGCATAGTTTGTCGCAAATTATCGATGCCGATTACACCTACGTCATGAAAGATGGACAAATCGTAGAACACGGGGAGCATCATGATTTGTACCATCAAGAAGGTGCCTATAAGCAAATCTTCGATGCGATGGCGAAAAGTTTAAATATTGACAAAATTGCCCGGACTTTTGAGGAAGACGAAGAAACACATAGTTAATTTTAGACCGAAAAAAGCCCATCGTTTGATGGGCTTCGTTCCTCTTGATGTTAATCAATTAACGCTGAACTTTTTGCTCAATTTCTTCAACACTGGTGTGACGGACATCTAGACCTTTCACCATATAAATCACTTGTTCAGAGATATTTCGAGCATGGTCACCAATACGTTCAAGTGAACGCAGTACCCAAAGTACATTCATCACCCGAGTAATGTGGCGTGGATCTTCTATCATATACGTCATGAGGGTACGGGTTGCCGATTGGTACTCACGGTCAATATCGGCATCGGCCAAAAGGACACGTAAAGCCTGATCTACATCCAAACGTGCAAAGGCATCGAGCGCATCATGAATCATCACGCGGACTTGGTTGCCAATATGACGTGTTTCCATATAGCCACGCGGTGAACCACCCTCTTCACACAAGCTTTGTGCAATACGAGCAATTTTTGCCGCTTCATCACCAATCCGTTCTAAATCAGTGTTGGCTTTCGACATCGCAATCACCATGCGTAGATCAATTGCAGCAGGATGACGACGCGCCAAAATCAGAGTAAGCGCTTCATCAATTTCAGTTTCCATACGGTTCACCGTATTGTCTTGAAATTGAACATCTATCGCCATCGTTGCATCCGTATCCAATAAGGCATGAATGGCATTTGCAACCTGCTGCTCCACCAAACCACCCATGGTCATAAATTTGGTATGCACATCCTGCAACTCTTCATTGAATTGCGAAGAAATATGATGGTTTAAAACAGGATTATTAGGCAAAGCGAGTCTCCACTACAACGTGAATCGGCAGATTTTAGTGCCATATTAAAGCATATTGATTGTGAAACTTTTATGACCATGGCTTATTTCTTTAATAGGATCGATGGCTGATTTTTCTGATCGACCAACCACGCATTCATTTCCACTAAATCAGCTTCCGTTAATTTCCCAACGGAGGCTTTAAGTTGTAGAACATGAATTAAATAATCGTACTTGGAATTTAAATAATCTTGACGGGCTGAAAAAGCATTACGCTGTGCCAGTAGCACATCAACCATAGTTTTCAGACCTTCTTGGTACTGGGCTTGTGAAGCCAAAGACACTTGCGCGGAAGAATCCATTGCGGCTTTACGTGCCTGTAATTTACTTTGATCCGTTTCGACTTGCATATAAGATTTTTTTACATCGGTTTGTGCTTTTCGAATCGCTGCATCCACCTGTGCTTGGCTTTTTTCAACATTGATCGCTGCTTGCTTAATGGATTTCTGTGTCCGTCCACCATTAAACACATTCCAGTTCATTTCAATCCCCACCTGATCAAATTGACCATCTTGCGACATGATGGATTGTGGACTTTGCTTGTTATACCCATAGGTCCCTACCGCTTCAATCTGAGGATATAAGGCGGCCTTTTCAACGCGTTTACCATCTTCCGCATAACGTTGTTGCATACGCGCTTGTAAAATACCTAGATTCTGCCCCTGAGCCAGTTCTTCCCACGCTTGCACATTGTTTGGAATCGGTTTTTCAAACTGAAAATCTTCACGTAACACCGCCAGATTTTCTCGATATGGCCCAATCAATTGCTGTAATTGTTCCTGCGCCAAAACCAATTGAACATTGGTCGCCATACGGTTGGCCCGCGCATTTTGATATTGAGCATTGGCTTCGCTGACGTCACTTTTTGCCACCAAGCCTTCTTTTAATTTAGCATTCATCATGCGCAGCTGTTCAGATAGCGCCTGTTCTTCTTGTAAGTTGGCAACCGTCAATGCTTGCTGACGTAGGACATTAAAATAAGCTTCAGAGACATTTAAAATATGATCTTGTTTTTGAATCCGCAGATTGATTTCACTTAAGTTAATTGAGGTCTTGACTTGCTTCAGCCCTTCCCATGCATCCCAACGAAAAATGGGCTGACGGGCAGTGAGCGCAATTTGTCTTGTTGTGGTGCTGTCTGGCATGATCAGCCCGGCTTGAGCGCCGCTTTGGTTGGAATTTTGATTTTTTCGGGTCACATTTCCGGAGATTGTTACCGTCGGGAGTAAGTTCCCATTGGCAATCCCCAAATTCAATTTATCCGCTTCATATTGTAGTTTATTGGCTTGCCAATTGGGGTCTTCTTGTTTTGCACGTTCATAAGCTTGCACAAGATCTAGCGCACACGCCCATTGACTCGTGAAAAGCAAACAAAGACCCACCACAACTTTTTTGTTCATTTTTTTTGTAAATTCCTAATATTCAAATACCCGAGATTGAATATTCAAGCCTAAAACTAAGCAGATACTAATCATATCCTTGCAAATTTCCGTATGATTTTTATTAATTTTTTATATCAAATGCGACAAAACCGGATAATTTCAGTCGTTTTCAGACACTACTCACAACGCTATAACAAAGAACTGTACAATAGTACACATATTGCACGTGTTTCATCTATAAAATAGTCAACATTCCATCGGACAATACCACTTCTATAGCGCATCGAGTTCCTGTGTCAAAATTTTTTCAGCTGCCTGCAAAGTTTAGTGCAATGTTTTTATGTTTCAGTATGTTGAATGGATGCCAACAACAGCCTGAACCACAACCTGCACCAGAGTTTCCCAACAATAAGACTGTTCAAAAAGAAGCAGTCGATTTGTCTTTGCTGTGCAAAAAACTGGAAAAAAACATGCTGGAAATTGATGATCAACGCACAACTTTCGCTTTAGAACAAATCAACCAAGATCTCAAAGTCTGCTTACCGCTGTTAAAAGCGGACGAACAAAAAAAATTACTGCGCTTGTCCAATCAAATGTATCGCAACTTTTTACATGTTGAACGTACGGCTCAACAGCAAATGGCGTTCGAACAATTTGCCTTTGATATGGCTCAGCATCCCACCATTCAACAAAATCATTATGAGCAGCTCACTGCCCGAGATCAGTATTTACTGAAACATAAAGGCCAAGCTTATGTGGAGTTGTTCGATGCAGGTGAAGGACAATTACGCTATCGCCGCAGTCCTGAATATTTAGCCAAAATTTTTGCGCCTTATATGGAAGAATCTGAGCAAGTCTTTATTGAAAAACTGGCTGAACAAAATGCACAACCTGCCTTGCTGCAACAAAGTTTAGCCATTGAGCCACAAGAGATTGCGACACGTGCAATTTTTTGGGAAGACTATCTCAAACAATATCCAGATAGCCCCTACAAAAAAGATGCACAACAATTACTATATCAATATAGCCAGTTGTTATTTATTGGTTCGGCACATAGTCCAGTTTCCAATGACTTTTCAGACCGCCTCAGTATTCAAGCCAGTTCTTTAGAAGAAATTGAACGCTTGGCTCAATTAAAAAACTCCAAATTGGCAGATCAGGCGCGTTTATTTTTAAAATTATTAGATCAAAATACTGCTGCATCTAATCAGCGATCAGAAGCGCAGCTGTTGAATTTAATTGGTGTCCGCAATCCTGATCCGCATTATAAGAAAGACTGTTTTAGTGACGCCATCTGTGTAAATCAGTCCTCTACTTAGCCAATGCAAGTTCAATTGCACATGTGCCTAGCCAAAATTCTGCACTGCAAAATCGATGAAAAATAACACTGTTTTAAAACAGCCTTCATGCTAATATCCGCACAAAGCTTGACGGAGCGCAGGTAATTTCCTGCTGAGATCATCTAAATTTAGTTCGCTAAATTTAAGGATGAGTACCGTTGAACCTGATCAGGTTAATACCTGCGTAGGAATCAAGCCATCTAAAAACTTAAGCCCTTCTTATCTCTTGGTTTTACGCCTTTATTTTCAGGTGAATCCATCAGATAAACTGCCACGTTTTTGGTCGTGCTTGATTCGTTGATGTCATTCATAAGGATCATCGCAATGAACCAATTAACGAATCTCACCGCTTCAGATCGCGCTGCTCAACATGAACAAGATGCTAAAGATCTCACTCGTATTCTCCCCGCGTCAAAGAAAGTCTATATCCAAGGCTCACGTCCAGATATTCGCGTACCAATGCGTGAGATCAGCCTTACAGATACGCCTACAGGTCTGGGTGGAGAAAAAAATCTGCCGATCATGGTCTATGACACCTCTGGTGCTTATACTGACCCCAATATTCAAATTGACCTAAATCAAGGTCTACCCAATGTCCGTGAATCTTGGATTGAGTCACGAAATGATACGGAAATACTCGATACCCTAACTTCAAAATTTGGGCAAGAGCGTCTTCGAGACATCCGTACTGCAGAGATTCGTTTTGCACATATTTCAAAACCGCGTCGCGCTCGTCGTGGACACAATGTCTCTCAAATGCACTATGCCAAACAAGGCATCATCACCCCTGAAATGGAATACATTGCGATTCGTGAAAATCAGCGGCAGCGTGAAGGTGTCGATATGCGCCAACATGCCGGTCAAAATTTTGGCGCACGTAATTTAACTGAAATCACCCCAGAATTTGTACGTCAAGAAGTGGCTGAAGGTCGTGCGATTATCCCTGCCAACATTAACCACCCTGAATGTGAACCGATGATTATTGGACGTAACTTCTTGGTGAAAATCAATGCCAACATTGGTAACTCAGCGCTCGGCTCAAGCATTGATGAAGAAGTGGCAAAAATGACTTGGGCAACTCGTTGGGGCGCTGACACCATTATGGATTTATCGACAGGTAAAAATATCCATGAGACCCGCGAATGGATTATTCGCAACTCACCTGTACCGATTGGCACCGTACCGATTTACCAAGCTTTAGAAAAAGTTGACGGTGTCGCAGAAGACTTAACCTGGGAAATTTTCAAAGACACACTGATTGAACAAGCCGAACAAGGTGTCGATTACTTTACCATCCATGCAGGTGTGCTGCTTCGTTATGTCCCACTCACAGCCAACCGTTTAACAGGGATTGTGTCACGTGGCGGATCCATCATGGCGCAGTGGTGCTTAGCGCATCATGAAGAAAACTTCCTGTATACGCATTTTGATGAAATCTGCGAAATCATGAAAGCCTATGACGTGTCATTTAGTTTAGGTGATGGTTTACGTCCGGGGTGTATTCAAGATGCCAACGATGAAGCCCAATTTAGTGAATTACGCACCTTAGGTGAATTGACTCACCGTGCATGGGAGCATGATGTACAAGTCATGATTGAAGGCCCAGGCCATGTCCCAATGCACATGATCAAAGAAAATATGGATCTACAACTCGAGGTTTGCAAAGAAGCACCTTTTTATACCCTTGGGCCGCTCACCACCGATATTGCCCCGGGCTATGACCACATTACCTCTGCGATTGGTGCGGCAATGATTGGTTGGTACGGCACCGCGATGCTGTGTTATGTGACCCCGAAAGAGCACCTTGGTCTACCAGATAAAAAAGACGTCAAAGATGGCATTATCACCTACAAAATTGCAGCCCATGCCGCAGACCTTGCCAAAGGTCATCCCGGTGCGCAGGCCCGTGATAATGCATTATCCAAAGCACGCTTTGAATTCCGCTGGGAAGACCAATTTAATCTGAGCTTAGACCCTGATACAGCACGCAGCATGCATGATGAAACTATGCCGAGAGAAGCACATAAATCGGCCCATTTTTGTTCCATGTGTGGACCTAAATTTTGCTCGATGAAAATCACACAAAATGTGAGAGATTATGCAAAAAATCAGCAAGATATGCAGCTTTCTTCAGAATCTAATCCTGAAATTGAGACAGGTTTACAAAGCATGAAAGCGGCCTATCATGAACATGGTCAAAAGTTGTACCATAAAGTGTAAAGCTTAAAAAAAATCTTTTGTATTCAACAAAATCTCGGTTAGGATGAAATGGAAGATTTCATCCTAATTAGCGCTTATGAATATTATTAAACAGGCCACATATAACAAAAAAGATTACAGCATTGAAGGGCGTGAACATCTTTATAAAGGCTTTATTCAAGTTGAAAAAGTTCAGCTTCGACACCGCTTATTCCATCAAGACAGCATGATTCCAACCATTCAGCGTGAATTGATTCATCGTCCTGAAGCAGCAGGTGTGCTGATCTATAGTCATCAACAACAAAAATTTGCCTTAATTGAACAATTCCGCATTGGGGCGATTGATGATGAAACTTCGCCATGGCAACTAGAGATTATTGCCGGCGTGCTCGATGGTGATGAATCTGCTGAAAGCTGCATCCGCCGTGAAAGTTTGGAAGAATCAGGCTGTGAATTAGATGCACTACAGCATTTATTTAGTTTTTATCCCTCTGCGGGTGCCTGCGCGGAATTATTCCACCTTTATAGTGCTGAATCTGAACTTCCCGAACATGGAGGAGTCTTTGGCATGCCTGATGAAGGAGAAAATATTCAATTGCATATCTTAAACTATGCTGATATTCCTGAATTATTAACCAATGGTCGGCTAAAAAACGCACCTGTCATTATGGCCTTGCAATGGTTACAACAACAAATACATACTACAAGGAATGTCTAAGGGGAAGGACATGACTTTAAGGGATACACCACAATACGACTGGACACTGATCCAGATCTCGGACACACATTTAATGGATCAGGAAGATCTTGAATTTGTCCGCATGAATCCAGAGCAGAGTTTTCACGATGTGATTCAACAAATTCAGTTGAACCATCATCACATCGATACGCTTGTCCATACTGGCGATCTTGCACAAGTGCCGGTAGAGCGTACCTATGCGCGTTATCTCGAATATATGCAACAGCAGCCGTTTCCGTTTTATCAGATTCCAGGGAACCATGACGAAGCGTCTTGCTTCCCATTTCATCAACAGGAAGATCGTGCTCACTGCATCGCATTAGGCAATTGGTGTCTGATTTTACTGAACAGTGCGGTTAAAGGAAAAGTGGATGGTTGGGTATCACAACAGCAGTTGGAACAATTAGATCAGTTACTCACAGCACACTCACAGCAACACATCATTGTGGCATGCCACCACCACCCTTTTGCCATGCAATCGCATTGGATAGATCAGCATAAACTAAAGAACGCTGAACATCTCATAGATGTGCTTTCACGCCATGACAATGTCAAAATTGTACTATGCGGACACGTACATCAAGACTCGTCTAATCAATGGCGCAATATTCAGTTTTTATCGACGCCTTCGACCAGTGTTCAGTTCAAACCGCATAGTGAAAATTTTGCCTTAGATGAGGCTTTACCAGGGTATCGTGCACTCTATCTGAATGATAATGGTGAATTTAAAACTGAAGTTGTTCGGGTCAAATTGAAACAACCTCAAATTAATGTTGAAATTTCAGGTTATTAACTTTTCAATTTGATTTTTTTGCTTTACTTTATGGCTTCTAAAGGAAAAGTGATAGTTAGAATCCAAACATCAAAGACTATCAATAAGCAGAAAAAGTCTATATGATGACGACCCCCACAGAAGGAAACTCTGTGTTGGGTGGATAAAAAACTTGCATATCACCATATTTTTTGCGTATAGATATATGCATATGATGAGGAATGCCCTACATGGCGAATGACAACCAAAATCAAGTCTTAGACGAACAAACTGATGTAGTAGACGAAAAGTCTACCAAACGCGTGCGCAAATCAAAGCCAAAGGCGACTGAAGGTGGTTCTACTGCAAGCTTATTTGGTATTGAACCTTATCAGCCTAAAAAGAATGAAGAATACATGTCTGAAGGGCAACTTGAGCATTTCCGTCACATCTTATTGGCGTGGAAAGCTGAGTTAATGTCTGAAGTAGACCGTACTTTGAATACCATGCAAGACGAAAATACTGCGCTTCCAGATGTGAACGACCGTGCAACGCAAGAAGAAGAATTTGCGATTGAACTTCGTACACGTGACCGTGAACGTAAACTGATCCGTAAAATTGAACAATCAATTGAAGCGATCAAAAATGATGACTACGGTTTCTGTGAAACGTGTGGTATCGAAATTGGCTTACGTCGCCTAGAAGCACGTCCAACAGCAACTTTATGTATCGACTGCAAAACACTTGCAGAGATCAAAGAGAAGCAAAATAACGGTTAATTCTGTGTTGAGTAATTCCTCTCTAGCCCTCCCTTTAAAAAAGGGAGGGAAAGTTGCAGAGCATTACGTGGGTCGGTTTGCGCCATCGCCAACCGGCCCTTTGCATTTTGGCTCTTTAATTACAGCAGTCGCAAGCTACTGCGATGCCCGTGCCCATCAGGGGCAATGGGTCGTTCGTATCGAAGATACCGACATTCCACGTATATTCCCCGGCAGCGAAGAACACATCTTACGTTGTATTGATGCATTTCAATTCGAACCAGATACCGAGATCATTTTCCAAAAAGACCGCCTCGAAATCTATGAGCAAGTCATTGCACATTTGTATTCCCAAGACTTGATCTATGCCTGTCAATGCACCCGAAAAATGCTTGGTTCAAATCATATCTATCAAGGCACATGTCGTAATCTTGGCCTTCCCCTTCAGGATCAGGCCATTCGAATCAAAGTCGATGCACAGAACATTTGTTTTACCGACCGCTTACAAGGGACGCATTGCTCCAATCTGCAACAAGATTTGGGCGACTTCGTCTTAAAACGCCGTGATGGCATTATCAATTATCAACTTGCTGTCGTGGTGGATGACTACCTACAAGGGATGACCCATGTCGTACGTGGAGCTGATCTTTTGGACAATACCGAACGTCAAATTTGGCTCGGACAGGTTTTGGGTTATCCACGCCTTGAATACATGCACTTGCCATTGGCAATGAATAATCAGGGACAAAAACTGTCAAAACAGAATATGGCTCAAGCTCTTGATTTAAACCAAGCAGCACCTTTATTGCAACAAGCATTGCAGGCCCTACATCAACCGCCAGTCGACTTAGACACGCCGCGCATTATGCTACAACAGGCGATTGCGCAGTGGGATATTCAACAAATTCCCCATGGCACAGCATTGCCTCAAATCTATCAATAAACCCACATCCCTATCTGAGCCAATCACTCGATATTCAATTGAATTATGCTTTAATAAAGTGATCAATTGACCATTGGAGAGCCTAATGTTTTTTATTTTTGGAGTTGGTCCGAAAACCAAAGTCATTGAAAAGAGCCAATTTACTTGCCCTGTCTGCCGCAGCAGAACTCAGTATGAGTTGAAACAGCAACGTAATTATTTTTCTTTATTTTTTATTCCATTGATTCCACTATCTAAAGCCAAGGCGAGCTTGGTCAAATGTCTCCATTGTGGAACGGAGATGCCGGCGAGTGTACTCCACCATGCATCTCCCGATCCGCAACGAGATACGAATTTAGAAGCTTGATTCTTCTTTACTTGGGTTCACTTCTTTGGTCGTCGCATCGATCTTTAAGATCAGACTCACCATAACCGCACAGATAATCAGAGAAGACCCTCCATAACTAATAAACGGTAAGGTCAAACCCTTGGTAGGAAGCATGCCCATGTTCATGCCGGCATTCACCAAAATTTGCAGCAAGAAGATAATACTAATGCCATAAGCCAAGTAGCCTGCACGTAAGTATTGATGACGTAAAGCACGATGACCAATGCGAATACAGCAGATCAACATCACAAATGACAGCGTCAATACGGTCAAAATCCCAAAGAAGCCAAATTCTTCGCCCAAAACCGCCAACATGAAGTCAGTATGAGCCTCAGGTAAATACGACATTTTTTGAATACTATGACCCAAGCCGACACCAAACCATTCACCGCGACCAAAAGCCATTAATGCATTCGACAACTGGTAGCCTGCGCCTAATGGATCATTCCATGGATTTGAGAAGGACATCAAACGTTCTAAACGATAAGGTTCAAATAAAATCAAGAACACAAAGGCCATGATGATCGCACCAAAGGCAATTGCGAACTGAATCAACGGTGCTCCTGCGAGGAAGAATACCCCTAGCATGGTTAAGGCAATCACCACCGTCGCCCCTAAATCGGGCTCAGCCATGACCAAACCGACAGTTGCAGCCATAATCACTGCCAAACGTACCAAGCCCTTGATGTTATTGCGGACTTCTTCGGCACGCCGTACCACATAGTCTGCGGTAAATATCGCCATCATGACTTTGGCGACTTCCGAAGCCTGTAAGGTAAAACCTGCGATCCGAATCCAACGCTTAGAACCATTGACTTCAGTACCTACCGCCAAAACGGCAGCTAACAGGACAATGGTCACAATCCATAAAAAGAAGGTGTTGTTAAACCACACATTTAACGGCACTTTATAGGCGATATACGCAGCCATGGCGGCAGCGGCAATCGAAATCCCGTGTCGTGAAATGTAATGGAAGGCATTTTCATGCATGCGCTCTGCATAAGGCATCGAAGCAGATGCCACCATGATCGACCCAATACACAACAATGCCAAAACACAGAACATTAAAACATTGCGCACGTTGACCTCGGCAGGTAACCGAGGAATCCAACGCTCTACAACTTCATTTATTCTATTTATGGTCGTCTGAGCTAACCCAGCCATACAACTTTCCTTATCGTTCTTTTAAACGAGTGCATTCACACAATCAACAAATTGGTGTCCACGCTCACTGTAACCTTTAAACATATCAAAACTTGCGCACGCTGGAGACAATAACACCACATCATTGGCTACCGCATTTTGTTGGCACAGCTCAACCGCTTGTTTCAAACTTTCAGCATGAATCAGCGTGGTTGTCCCTTCAATCGCTTTTTCAATAATTGGACGATCTTCACCAATCAATACCGCAACTTTGGCATATTTTGAAAGTGAATCACGCAGCGCAGTAAAGTCCTGCCCTTTGCCTTGACCACCTAAAATAATCGCCACTTTACCGCCTTTGGCTTCAATCGCAGCACCAAGACCATCAATTGCAGCTAAAGTCGCACCAATATTGGTGCCTTTAGAGTCATTATAATAACGAACACCATGCACTTCTTTGACAAATTCACAACGGTGTTCTAAGCCTTTAAAGGTTTTCAAGGTTTCCAACATGCCTTCTAGTGGCAAACCAATCGCTTCACCCAAAGCCAAACATGCCAAGGCGTTTGCCACATTATGAGTCCCTTGGATATACATGTCCGCACTTTTCAGTAAACGCTCACGACCACGCGCCAACCAAATTGTGCCATCAGTATCGCGCAGAATACCGAACTGATTCATATCTGGTGCATTTAAGCCAAAGCTTTGCATTGGGGTGACATCTGGAACCAATGGACGTGTTAATGAGTCATCACGGTTATACACCACTTTTTTCACCGCTTGGAAAATACGATGCTTCGCAGTGTGATAGCCCATCATATCGCCATGACGGTCCAAATGGTCTTCGCTCATGTTCAACACAACAGCAACCTCTGCTGCCAAGTTCGACGTGGTTTCTAATTGAAAACTTGAAAGCTCTAAAACATAAAGCTCAGGATCATCTTTGGTGAGATCCAAAGCCGGTCGACCCAGGTTACCACCCACTGCCACTTTTTTGCCTGCATCTGCTGCCATAAGACCAAATAAAGTTGTTACGGTACTTTTCGCATTCGAACCTGTAATCGCGACAATTGGCTTATCTGTCGCACGACGTAAAATTTGAATTTCAGAAACCACAGGAATATTGGCTGCAATGGCCGCCTGAATTTGCGGTAATTTTGGATCTAGCCCCGGGCTGATAATAATTTCTTCTGCTTGGAGTAATAAATCTTGATCCAACTGACCAAAACTGGTTTGTACATCACTTGGAATTTGATCATGACCCGGTGGGACTGCTCGTGAATCGGTGACTGCAACGCGGTAGCCATGGCTATGTAAGAAATTCACTGCGGAAACACCAGAAATCCCTAATCCGGCAACAACCTTCAATCCACCACGCTGTATTAACATTTTCGCCCCATTTTTTGGTCGGTTTTTAAATCTGACAAAATGTTAGCACTTTGCTGTTTTGAATGCTTTTTATGTTTTCACTTTCTCGCAGTTTTTTTGTGTCCGCTCGTAAAAAACCGCCCATCTCGGGCGGTTTCTTCACGCAACGGGCGGTGAGCTTATTTCCACTTCACCGCTTGTACTTCAGCTTTTTTTGCAGATGAATTATCCGAAGCTGAACATCCACAACCGCCTGCACAGCCTGCTGCCATTTTTGGCTTTAACCATTTGGCTAGACTGTTCCAACCACGGTTTGCACAGTGCTCAGATAAAGTTGTGAAGACTGAGTTCGATGTTTTTGGAAATACCTTCTTAAACACCACGACAGCACTCCAAATCACCAATACCGCAATAATTATTGATTCAAGCATGTCTCTCTCCTTTGTTCAGCTTTTGCCATTCACAATTCAGAATCCAAAATAGCGTGTTGCAAATTGATACGTGATGAATGCCATTAAATAAGCCAAACCAAATAAATAGATGGTCATGAAACTCACCGTTTTCAAGGAGCCAGTTTCACGTTTAACTGTCGCCAGTGTCGCCAAGCAATGTGGCGCATAAATAAACCACACCAATAATGATAAACCGGTTGCCAATGACCAACCCAATGACCCATCACTACTAATTAAATTTGCCAGGCCTTGAGACATGGCATCGTCATCTGTTGCAGACAAGGCATACACCGTACCCAATGCCGCTACAACAACTTCACGTGCCGCCATCGCTGGAATTAAGGCAATACAGATCTGCCAGTTAAACCCTAATGGTGCAAAAATCGGTTGTAATACATGCCCAAGCATACCTGCCAATGAATAATCAATATCCGGCAAGGTTGCGCCTTCTGGCGGTTGCGGGAAGGTACACAAGAACCATAACAAAATCGATAAAGCGAAAATGATGCCACCGACACGTTTCAAGAAAATCTTGGCACGGTCCAGTAAACCAATCCAAACACTCTTAATATCTGGGAAACGGTAGCTTGGAAGTTCCATCAATAAGGCATGCTGTGATTTATCTTTTTGGAAGAATTTCAGCACTGTTGCCACAATTAAGGCACTCACAATCCCTGCTGCATATAATGCAAATAGCACCAAGCCTTGTAAGTTAAAGACGCCCCAGACCATTTGCTGTGGAATAAATGCTGAGATCAGCAAGGCATAAACCGGTAAACGTGCCGAACAGGTCATCAATGGCGCAACTAAAATCGTTACCAGACGATCTCGGGGGTCTTGAATACTCCGAGTTGCCATGATGCCCGGTACAGCACAGGCAAAGCTCGACAGCAAAGGAATAAAAGCACGACCACTCAGTCCGGCTTTAAACATCAGCTTATCTAGCAAGAATGCTGCACGTGGTAAATAACCTGATTCTTCTAAAACCAAAATAAAGAAGAATAAAATTAAAATCTGCGGCAAGAACACCACCACACCACCTGCACCCGCAATGATCCCATCAACCACCAAGCTGTTCAGTAGTGGATGTGAAATGTGTTCACCAACCAATTCACCGAACCAACCGAAGAAGGTTTCAATACCGTCCATAAACGGCGCAGCCCATGCAAACACCGCTTGGAAGATAATAAACATCATCACCGCTAAGGTAATTAAACCAAAGACTGGATGTAGAAAAATTTTATCGAGGAAGTCTGAGCGTTTATCTTCATGATCAACAAACACCACCACGTCTTTTAAAATTTGTTCAATTTTTTCGTGGTTAGTCCCAGAAAGATTGGTATCACTTAATGACGCATCTGGTTTTCTGAAACCTTCAGCATCCAAAGCACCCATTAAGTTTTCAATACCCGCATTACGTACAGCAACGGTTTCTACGACAGGCACACCCAAACGCTGAGACAGCTTTTGGGTATTGATTTGCATACCACGACGACGTGCTTCATCCATCATGTTGAGGACAAGTAAAATTGGACGACCCAAATCGATCATTTCCATGACCAAACCGAGGTGCAATTTTAAGTTTGTCGCATCAACTACACATAAAAAGACATCTTGATGCCCTTCTTCTGCAATTTTACCTTGCACGACATCACGCGTAATGGCTTCATCAGGACTCGTCGCTTCTAAGCTATACGTCCCCGGCAAATCCAAAACTCGAACAGATTTACCCGATGGCAACGTAAATTGACCAACCTTGCGCTCAACCGTTACCCCAGCATAGTTCGCAACTTTCTGACGTGTACCCGTTAAATGATTGAATAATGAAGTTTTACCACAGTTTGGATTACCAACGAGGGCAATACGTAACGCATCACTCATGCTGATGCCCCTTCCATTGCTATTTCCACTTTTTCAGCTTCTACTTTTCGCAGTGCGAAACGAGTAAACCCAACTTGAATTAAAATCGGGTCACCACCAAAAATACCTTTGGTAATCACCTGTACTTTTGTTCCAGGAACAAAACCCAAAGTCTCTAAACGGCTAGCGACTAAATCAGCCGGAGCATTGTTGCCATTCTGGTTACGATGTACCTTATGAATGACTGCGCTTTGTTTCACTTTCAAATCAGATAATCGCACGCAACTAACCCTAAAAAATTTTGAACATTATACAAACAAATGAGAATAATTAACAAATCGGATTCGATTTCAATTCTCATTTAACAATCTAGCATCGACACGACTATTTTTTTAAATTACATTGCATTAAACCATTGTGATTTCTTGGTTTAATTTCAAAAATGAGCGGCACATGTTAAATAAAAAACCACGAATCCCGACCCCAGTCCAAATTCCAGAATCACTCAGTTTTTTACACGGATATCGTGATGATTTAATAGCTCAAACCGTCAGTCCACACACTCGAAATGCATATTTATCTGATTTAATTCAATGCAGTGAGTGTCATACGCATGTCATGACTGATTGGAGCAGTGACGACATTTCAGATGTCTTGCTTAGCCTGACTAAACAAGGAAAAAGTCCACGCTCGATCGCCCGCTCACTTTCTGCACTGCGTTCATTTTTCAAGTTCTTACGCGAACAAAAAATACGCAGCGACAATCCTGTTGCAATCCATAAAACACCCAAATTGGGTCGTGCCCTACCAAAGGACTTATCTGAAGCAGATGTCGAAGCACTGATTAATGCCCCTGACCTCAGCACCGCATTGGGTCTACGTGATCGTGCCATGCTCGAAGTGCTGTATGCCTGTGGTTTACGTGTCTCTGAGTTATTAAATTTAAGATTAGAACTGATCAATCTGAAACAAGGCTATTTACGGATTACTGGTAAAGGCAATAAAGAACGCTTAGTCCCTTTAGGACAAGTGGCGGTGGAATGGATCGAGAAATATTTAGCCGAATCACGCCCCGTCTTATACAAAAGCGCAACCGATGCTTTATTTCTCACTCAACTCGGTGGAATGATGAGTCGCCAAAACTTTTGGTACGCGATTAAACGCTATGCGCTCATTGCAGGCATTCAAGCCGAATTATCACCACATACCTTACGCCACGCCTTTGCCACGCATTTGCTCAACCACGGTGCCGACTTACGTGTCGTGCAGATGCTGCTCGGCCACAGTGACTTGTCTACCACTCAAATTTATACCCATGTCGCGCAGGTTCGTATGCAAAAATTACATTCAGATTATCATCCGAGAGCTTAACGGCAGGAAATATCAGACCAAGAAGTTCTATTGTGCCCGATATTTTTTGCTATGCTTACTCACCTGTTTGATAAAGCTAAAAGAAAAGGGTTGTTTATGTTATTTACCCGTTCAAAAATTTTTCTCGCATCGACACTTGTTGCCAGTATGGCGTTAGTGGCTTGTTCTAATTCAAATAATGACGAAAAGAAAGATGCGACATTAACGGCAAGTACGCCTGCAACTGGTGAAGCTTCGAATTTATCTGAACGTAATGCTCAGCAGCGTTTAATTGATACTTTGCAATCCAATCTGCAAAAAGCCAATATCAATGCCAAAGTCACTGGGGTGAAAGCGACTGAAGTTCCTAATTTGTTTTGGGTAAGCTTTGAAGGCATGCCAGCGGTCTATGCTACAGCTGATGGTAAATACATTTTCCAAGGCGACGTGGTTCGTTTAGGTGAAAAACAACTCTTTAATGTAGGCGATACACTACAAGCAGAGGCCAACAAAAAATTATTTGATCAATTAAAAACTGAAGACCTACTGATTTATAAAGCCAAAGGTAAAACCAAACACGTGGTTTATGCGTTTACCGATGTCAGCTGTCCTTATTGCCACAAATTACATGAACAAATGGATGATATTAATGCCCGTGGCATTGAAGTCCGTTACATCGCTTGGCCACGTGGTGAACAACACATGCCAATGATGGAAACTATCTGGTGTAGCAAAGACCGTCGTGCCGCATTTGATAAAGCCATTGCCGGTGAGCAAATCGAGCCAGCATCATGTAAAAACCCAGTGCGCAGCATGTATGAAATGGGTCTAAATATTGGTGTGAATGGTACGCCAGCGATCTATAACGCAGAAGGCAAACACATCGGTGCTTACATGTCGGCTTCCGAACTTGAAAGTGCGCTTAAATAACTAATTTTTATAGGCTAAATGAATGTTTTTTATGGGTAGGAATAAAGTGATTTCTACCCTAGAGTCCGAACGTTTTTTTAGCTATGATCTAAACTCACTTAAAGCAATGATGAAATAAATGGAGTGTGACGTGAAACCAGTTCGTCTGGCAATCCTCGGTCTTGGTACTGTGGGTGGTGGTGCCCTTAAACTACTAAAAGAAAATGCTGCTGAGATTAAACGTCGCACCGGTCGTGAAATTGAAATTACCCATGTGGGTACGCGTCGCCCTCGTCCTGATTTAGAACTACCTGCTTCAGTGAAGCAAAGTGCTGATTTATTGGATATCGTCCGTCAACCCGATGTAGATGTTGTGGTTGAAGTTATGGGCGGCATTCACCCTGCGTATGAAGTGATTCGTGAAGCAATCGTTCATGGCAAACAAGTGGTTACAGCCAACAAAGCTTTATTGGCTGAACACGGCAATGAATTATTTAAATTGGCCGATGATCATCACGTTCAGATTGCCTATGAAGCAGCTGTCGCAGGCGGTATCCCAATTATTAAAGTCCTCCGTGAAGGTTTGGCGGCGAATAAAATTGACTGGCTGGCTGGCATCATTAACGGTACAGGTAACTTTATCCTGACTGAAATGCGTGAAAAAGGTCGTGCCTTTGCAGACGTTCTCAAAGAAGCGCAAGAACTCGGTTATGCCGAAGCAGATCCAACCTTCGACGTCGAAGGAATCGATGCAGCGCACAAGTTAACATTGCTGGCTTCTATTGCTTTTGGTATCCCACTCCAGTTTAACAAAGTCTTCACTGAAGGCATCAGCAAAGTCACTGCGCAAGATGTCAAATATGCAGAAGACCTTGGTTTCCGTATTAAACATTTAGGTATTGCACGTCGTGCTGCAACGGGTATTGAGCTTCGTGTTCATCCAACGCTGATCCCTGAAGACCAACTGATTGCCAATGTAAATGGCGTTAAAAATGCTGTATTGGTTCAAGCCAATGCTGTTGGTCCAACGCTTTACTATGGCGCAGGCGCAGGTGCAGGCCCGACAGCATCAGCGGTGGTTGCTGACGTTGTCGATATTGTCCGTGACATCTCATATACCGAAGATGGCGCTGGTACAATTCCACAGCTTGCTTTTGAAGCACTGACCGATTTACCAATTCTTCCACGTGAAGAAATGACCACAGGATACTACATCCGTATTAATGCCGAAGATCAAACTGGCGTTCTTGCTGATGTCACTACGATTTTAAGCCGTGCAGGAATCAGCATCGATGCGATCATGCAACAGCCGCGCTTAAAAGACCTTATTCCTATCGTGATTCTGACTGATCCAGTCAAAGAATCTAAAATGGATGAAGCCCTTCAACAAATTCAAGCATTGCCTGTCATTCATGGCGAAATTGTACGAATTCGTTTAGAATCGCTTGATAATTAATCGGGTCGAGGGGAATATTTCAGTTCCTCTCGCCAAGCTCTACACACAATTGGAACATCATCATGTCTAATGCCAATCGTTATACTGGTTTAGTTGACCGCTATCGCGACCGTTTACCCGTATCTGCAACTACTCGCGCAATTTCTTTGGGCGAAGGTAATACGCCACTGATTAAGCTTGAGAACATTCCACGCATTATTGGCAAAAATGTTGAAATTTATGTGAAGTACGAGGGCTTAAACCCGACTGGTTCATTTAAAGACCGTGGTATGACCATGGCTGTAACAAAAGCAGTGGAAGAAGGCTCTAAAGCAATTATCTGTGCATCTACAGGTAATACATCTGCTGCAGCGGCTGCTTATGCTGCACGTGCAGGCATTAAAGCCTTTGTGCTCATCCCAGAAGGCAAAATTGCCATGGGTAAAATGGCACAAGCGATGATGTATGGCGCAGTAACAATGCAAATCCACGGTAACTTCGATGACGGTATGCGTCTTGTAAAAGAAGTTGCGGATCAAGCACCAGTTACGATTGTAAACTCAATCAACCCATACCGTCTGCAAGGTCAAAAAACCATTGCTTACGAAATCGTTGACGAATTAGGTCGTGCACCAGACTACCACTGCCTACCTGTAGGTAATGCGGGTAACATCACAGCACACTGGATGGGTTATACCGAAGCTGTGGCGAATCAGCCTAAAGAAGAATTTGTACAAGTAGTTTATGATCCTGAAACTGATCAATTCACAGGTCCAAAACCTGCGGGTCTACCAACAATGGTGGGTTACCAAGCTGCTGGCGCGGCACCATTCCTACGCGGCGCACCTGTAGAAAACCCTGAAACTGTAGCAACTGCGATCCGTATTGGTAATCCACAAAGCTGGAACCATGCTAAAGCCGTAGTCCGCGACTCAGAAGGTTGGTTTGACGAACTGCAAGATGCTGAAATCTTAGAAGCACAGCGTCTACTATCTATGTACGAAGGTGTATTCGTAGAACCTGCTTCTGCAGCTTCTATCGGTGGCGCGATTCGTGACATCAAAGCAGGTAAAATTGCTGAAGGTTCTGTGATCGTATGTACTGTAACAGGTAACGGTCTAAAAGATCCTGACACTGCCATCAAGCAATGCCAAGATGCCGTGATGTTGTCAATTGATGCAACTATGGATCAAGTTCGTGATTCAATTCTGTCAAATATGTAATTTATATGCTGACTGAATAAAAAAAAGCCCTGCTCTTGCAGGGCTTTTTTTATATCTTGCATTCACTTCAGCATTTAAACGTTGAGTAAATCTAAATACTGAAAGAATGAAAAATCTGAAATCTTGTTAAATACGTTTTGGTAACTGGCTCGCCCAGTTCATTAAACGAGTCGCATCATTGGTTCGTGCCACTGAAGAATCCGCACCCAATAACACCACCACCGCTGGACGGTTATTCAGTGTGGTATGCATCACAACACAGCGCCCTGCTTCATTAATAAATCCTGTTTTTGAAATATTAATATTCCAACCACCATTACGCACTAAAGCATTAGTATTGTTTGATTTCAACACGCGGTAGCCCAAATTAAAGTCATAACTTGGTGTGGTTGAAAATTGACGAATCAAACCATACTGCGAAGCGGTATTCACCAAAATCCCCAAGTCACGTGCCGAAGCGACATTGCCTGGGTGCAAGCCAGTCGATTCCATATAATGAGTCGAGTTCATCCCTAATGAGCGTGCTTTCGCATTCATCGCTGAAATAAATGCAGAACGACCACCTGGATAAGTACGTGCTAATGCCGAAGCCGCTGGGTTTTCAGATTTCATCAAAGCAAATAGCAAAGCTTCTGCGCGGTTCATACTGTCGCCAGCACGCAGCGTTGAACTTGAGCTTTTACAGCCTGAACATGAGAAATCAGACTGTTGTAAGGTAATCTTTTCAGACATGTTTAATCGGGCATCTGAAATCACTACTGCTGTCATGAGTTTGGTAATTGATGCAATCGGTAAAGCGGTATTGCTATTTTTGCTATATAGCACTTCACCAGTTTGACCATCCATAACCAGTGCTGCACGCGCATTTACAGAGGGCTGTCCTGCGTATTGATTGGTATCAATAATACGGACCGTTTTCGATGGTGCTGTCTGTACCACACCGCCTGTACTACGTACAGAAGTAGTCACTTTCGTTGACCCTTGAGGAGATGGCTCTTCAGCGCTATAAGACACGTCACCGTTGAGTAACTGGTTTGCATCTTCAGATGACCAGCTAATATTTGACTGCTGATTTGCAGCACTATTCATCACAATTTCAGCAGAACTGAAACTGCTCATACTGAATAAAATTGACATGCCCAAAACGTGCATGAAGGATTTATTTAATTTTTTCACCATTGCTCACTCAACTCAGGATACTAAACATTTGCGCAAGACCAGCAATATGCCGTACATTGGTCACAACTACGAACATTTTTTGCTCACACATTGTGTATGAAGTTTTTCATTTCATATAAGAATAGGATTGCTAATTTTGTCGTTTCATTGCAAGCTTATTTTGCTTTATGTAACAAAAAAAACAGATTTTGATTTGAGGGAGAGTGTAGGTGATCACAGTTTTGGTGGTAGATGACCATGAATTAGTCCGTACTGGTATTTGCCGTATGCTCGAAGACCATGCAGATGTCCAAGTCATTGGACAAGCCGAATCGGGTGAAGATGCGATTACACTTGTTCGCCAACACCATCCAAATGTCGTTCTATTAGATGTCAATATGCCGGGGATCGGAGGTGTAGAAACCACACGTCGCCTACTTCAAACAGCGCCAGATACAAAAGTCCTCGCAGTCAGTGGACTTGCTGAAGAACCCTACCCGTCTTTATTGTTAAAAGCAGGTGCCAAAGGCTATATCACCAAAGGTGCACCAGTTACTGAAATGGTCCGTGCGATTAATAAAGTGATGCAAGGTGGCAAATATTTCAGTGCAGACATTGCGGAACAACTGGCTAGCTCATATTTGTCTGATACCCAACAATCACCTTTTGACGCCCTGTCTGAGCGTGAAATGCAAGTTGCCATGATGGTGGTCAATTGTATTAGCGCACAAGAAATTTCCGATAAATTATTCGTTAGCATTAAAACAGTGAACACCTACCGTTACCGCATTTTTGAAAAACTGAATATTGATAGTGATGTCAAACTAACTCACTTGGCGATTCGCTACGGGTTAATCAAACCTTAACACAACGTACATCCTGTTACTTATGACACAGCGTTCAATCCATAGTGAATTGAACCAGTATCATTTGGGCCTTTGGTACAGTGCTTATCGCTTTATCATCAGTGCCTGTCTGTTACTGGTCTTTTTACTGACCTACACTCAATTCAGTTCAGATTATGAATACCCACGTTTATACCTATATGTATTGACGATTTATTTGCTGTTTACCAGCATTCAATTCATGTCACTTGGACGTTTCAAAGTCCGGATCCCAAACCAGTTACTACTGTTATTCATTGTAGATGTCATTTCGCTGAGCTTACTGACCTTAGCCATCGATGGACCTAATTTACATTTGAGTTTGCTGTTTGTGATTACGATTTTTGCAGCATCCCTGTTATTAGATGCCCAAAAAGCTTTGGTCATCACCCTCATCGCTGTGATTTGCGTGGTGTATCAACTGTTTTTAGGTTCAATTCTTGAATTTACCTCACTCAAAAATTTAACCAACAGTGCGATTTTGGCTTTTTTATTTTGTGTGGTGTATGGCAGTGCGCAAATTGCCGTGAAACGTTTCCAGTTACTAGAAAATCTGAATTTTTCGCAATCCTTAGAGCTACATCGACTACAAAACATTAACCGCTATATCTTGGAGCAGATTGATACGGGCTATTTGGTGTTGGATGAAAACTGTCATGTGGTGCTGAGTAATCCTGCTGCTTGCCATTTACTCGGCATGCCAAATTTTTATCATCATGATCAATATCCACTGTATACCACGCAGCCCGATTTATTTGAATTACTCAAATTTGAAGATTTAAAAAGCGGTGAAAAATTCCAATTTGAATCCCAACAAAGCCAATACCACATTCAGGTACTCGTACAAAAACTCGTTGTGCCGCATCAAATGCTGACCTTGCTGATTTTACAAGATGCACAAAAACTCAATCAGCAAGTGCAACAACTAAAATTAGCCGCTTTAGGGCAACTCTCCGCCAGTATTGCACATGAAATTCGTAATCCTTTAGCGGCGATTGTGCATGCCAATGATTTATATCCGCAAAGTGATACCGAACAACAGCACATGTTGAATCATATGATTTCACGTCAAGCGGTGCGGATTGACCGAATTATTCAAGACACCCTAAATATGGTGCGCAATAAGGAAACCCATCCGACTCGTCTGAATCTAGAGCAATTTTTACCGCTGTTCCTACAAGAAGATCTAGCAGACATTCAACAGAACATTCGGCTCAATGTGCAAGCCAAAACCTTGATTGATTTTGATGAGGCACAGTTCAGACAAATTTTAATCAACCTAATTCGTAATGCGATTCGCCATAACAATCCGGACATGTCGTATATCGAAGTGGTAGCGCGGACGGATCAGAAAAAAGTCCAGATCGATGTCCGAGATTTCGGTCATGGGGTTGCTTTACAAAACCGCACACAGTTATTTCAACCATTTTTTAGTACCGAAATTACTGGAACTGGTTTAGGATTATATCTTGCTCATAGCTTCTGTGAAGCGAATCAAGCACAGCTTTCCTATGTAGAACAAAAACAGGGAGCTTGCTTTAGGATTGAGTGCTTACAAGCTGTTATTTAATTGTTTTTAGGGGAAAACTGTGGATTCACAACCACTGGTATTGTTAGTTGATGACGAAGAAGACTTATGTATGCTGATGCAAATGTCTTTATCAAGGATGGCGGTTAAAACGCATGTTGCACATCGCCTCGACGAAGCTAAAAAAGCCTTGTCTACCTATAGCTACGATGCCTGCCTAACCGATCTCAACTTACCCGATGGTAATGGTCTACAGCTCTTAGATTGGATGAATGAACACTGTCCTACACTTCCTGTTGCTGTGCTAACAGCCTATGGCAACATGGACATTGCCATTGCCGCATTAAAGGCGGGAGCATTCGATTTTGTCAGCAAACCGATCAATCCCAAACATCTTGAACAACTGCTACAAAAAGCCCTGAATAAGCCATTGGCTGAAGACATTACTTCGCAAGATGCTTTAGAACATAAAATGTTGATTGGTGAATCGCTTCCAATCCAGCAATTGCGTCGAACTCTAAAGAAAATTGCACGTTCACAAGCACCTGTTTTTATTACGGGTGAATCTGGTACGGGTAAAGAGGTCGTGGCCAATCTGGTTCACCGTTTAAGCAACCGTAATGAAGGGCCCTTTATTGCCATTAACTGCGGGGCAATTCCGACCGAGTTAATGGAAAGTGAACTTTTTGGCCATAAAAAAGGCAGCTTTAGTGGTGCCACCCAAGACAAGCAAGGTCTGATTCAATCTGCACATGGTGGTAGCTTATTTCTGGATGAAATTGCCGAATTACCTTTAGCCATGCAAGTTAAACTGCTACGTGCGGTACAGGAAAAACGTATTCGCCCCGTAGGTTCAGACTGTGAAATTGATGTCGACTTCCGTGTGATCAGTGCCAGTCATCAGGACTTAGAAGCTCTTGTCCAACAAGGTCGATTCCGCCAAGATTTATTTTTCCGTATCCATGTGATGGATTTAGTGTTGCCTGCCTTACGTGAACGTGGCGACGATATCCTCTTATTGGCGCAACATTTTATTCAAAAAATTAGCCATGAATGGGAAATTGCCACTAAGCCTCTGACTGAACGTGCGAAAAGTTTCCTACTCAGCCAATATTATCCGGGTAATGTTCGTGAACTACGCAATATTATCGAACGTGCCATGACCCTCTGCGATGATGATCAAATTGATCTTCAACATCTGCAAAGTGCGCCATTAAGACAACCAAGTGCTCAGTTCAATTCCGCTCCAACAACGAATGATTCTGCTCAGCTTGCTGCAAACAGCAACGAACAAAGTGTGGTCCCTCGCAAACTACCTGAAGAAGGCTTAGAGCTCTTTTTAGAAAATATCGAAAAAGAAGTGCTCATGAATGCGTTGAACATCACCCACTGGAACCGAACCCTTGCCGCAAAAAAATTAGGCATGTCATTCCGTTCATTGCGCTATCGTTTGAAAAAATTCGGTTTAGATACCGAAGACGAAGAGTAAAAGCTTTCCAGCGTATTGCTGTTTATTTTTGATTCAGCAATAACTCTGCAACATGATCGACATAGTGATCTTCACGTGCATCATGTTGCAGCGGATAGTTATAGTCTGGCTGCACCCCAATTCCTTCAATCATTTTGCCATTCGGTGTCAGATATTGCGACACAGTCATTTGTAAAGCCGCACCATTACTCAATGGAAATAGTTTTTGAACCACACCTTTACCATAACTTTTCTCACCCGCTACCCATGCACGTTTATGCTCTTTTAATGCTGCGGTAAAGACCTCTGCGGCAGAAGCAGAACGATTGTTGATTAAGATGCCGACTTTCATATTTTGAAATTCAAAACTTGGTAAAGCCTGAAATTGTTGGTCACCCTCAGATCGACTTCGAGTCGACACAATAATGCCCTGATTCAAAAATAAATCGGCAGACTCTACTGCTGCGGACAGTAACCCCCCAGGGTTATTTCTTAAATCAAACAATACCGCTTTGACACGCGAACCATGACTTTCAATCAAACGCTTTATTTCATTGGCTGTATCTTGTTGAAAAACTTTAACGTGTAAAACTAAAACCTGATTATTTAATAATTTAGATTCTATATCTGTTTCAACTTTAGTGTTTCTGACCAAATTGACCGGTTGACTTGCAGTTATCAGCTGTAGATTCAGCGTCGAGCCGATACTGCCGGTGAGCAGGTGTCGCACTTGATCTTGATTGAGTTTTTTGAGTTCTTGATCATCAATTTTAAACACCGCCGCGCCATTTTTCAGACCTAGCTTTGCTGAATCGGCATCAGGCTTTAAATTGGTGATGACCCATTGCTGTAAACCTACATCAAAGCGCAAATTGAAATCGACACTCGCAATATCCCCTTCAGTGTATTGCAAAAGCTGCTTATAGTCTTCAGGTGAAAGATATCGTGAATAGCGGTCTAAACCACTGACCATGCCTTTGATGGCTTGTTGGAATAATGCATCGTCATTTTTTTCAACGACATAATTTTCTTTGACAATGCCATAGATCTGAACAAATTGTTGGATTGATTCGACAGGTACTTCGGCATAACTTTGTTCATAGCTGCCATCAAATTCATCGAAAGCCGACTTTGCTTTGTCGGCTCCCCATGTCGAATGACTAGAACACAGCAGCAAGGCTGTAAGGCTTACAACTGACATCCAGTGTGCTTTAGTCATTCATGCTTCCTTACATTTTAAGCTTCAAGAGTAATCAAGTTACGACCTTGCATTTCTGTTGGTACAGGAATGTGCATAAGCGTTAAAAGTGTCGGCGCTACGTCAGCCAAAACACCACCTTCTGCAATTGTTGCATTGGTCGGACCAACATAGATAAACGGCACAAGTTCAGTGGTATGTTGAGTATGCACCTGACCACTTTGATAATCCTGCATTTGCTCTACGTTACCATGATCGGCGGTCACGAGCATGTGACCTTTATTTGCCATCACAGCTTCATACACACGACCTAGGCACGTGTCTACGGCTTCAACCGCTTTGACTGCTGCATCAAATACACCAGTATGACCAACCATATCACCATTGGCATAGTTCACAACCAGTAAGTCGTACTCACCTGAATTAATTGCGGCAACCAATTCATCAGTGACTTCATAAGCACTCATTTCTGGTTTTAAGTCATAAGTCGCGACGTTTGGTGATGGAATCAAAATACGTTTTTCACCCGGATATTCATCTTCACGACCACCACTGAAGAAGAAGGTCACGTGTGCATATTTTTCAGTTTCAGCAATACGCAGTTGTGTTTTACCCAAATTAGACAGGTATTCACCAATCGAGTTATGTAACGCTTCTGGCATATAAGCCACAGGTGCATCAATTGTCGCTTGGTAACGTGTCAACATGACAAATTTTGATAAAGCGGGAACCACTTTACGTTCAAAACCTGCAAAATCTTTTTCCACAAAAGCTTTGGTAATTTCACGCGCACGGTCAGCACGGAAGTTCATGAAGACAACGCTATCACCATCTTGGATCGGTGCTAAATCACCAATACGCGTCGCTTTCACAAATTCATCTGATTCTTCAGCAGCATAAGCCTGCTCTAGACCTTCAACAGCAGTCGCTGCTGTACGCACTGCTTCACCTTCAGTTAAAAGACGATAGGCTTGCTCAACACGATCCCAACGGTTGTCACGATCCATTGCAAAGTAGCGACCAATCATGGTGGCAATACGACCTTGACCCGGATACTGAGCAAACAGCGCATCTAATTTTTCAAGCGAAGGTTGTGCACTTTTTGGCGGTGTATCACGACCATCAAGGAATGCATGAAGATACACTTTTGCACCGCGTTTTAATGCCAATTCAGCCATCGCCACAATGTGATCTTCATGTGAATGCACACCACCTTCAGACAACAAGCCCATGATATGTACAGCACGATTTGCTGTTTTGGCTTTTTCGACCGCATCGACTAAAACGTCATGTTCAAAGAACGCACCGGTACGAATATCTTTGGTAATACGAGTAAAGTCTTGATACAGCACACGTCCTGCACCAAGGTTCATGTGACCCACTTCAGAGTTACCCATTTGACCATCAGGTAAACCAACGTCTTCGCCAGAGCCTGAAATCAATCCATGCGGATGCTTTTCCTGCATTGCAGTCAAGTTTGGTCGTTTTGCTGCTAAAAAGGCATTGTCCTCGACCGCTTCGCGATGACCCACACCATCCATAATTACTAATACGTGTGGGATTTTGCCAGCAGTTGCATCCGTCATAATGAACACTCTTTCGTTTATAAATTAATCATACTATCTTACCGAATTTTCGGTGAAGACTCTATGTGACAACCATGGTTTATCTAGGTCATCAACATTGTTTTACTCAATCTTGCATGCACTTAACGTGCGCGGTGCAGCAGATAGCCACCCGCTACAAACATCAAAATAATTGGTATAAAGACGAACCATGCAGGCGATGGAGCGTACACCAAACTTGCATAACCCAAGAAATCTTGTAAGTAGTAAAAGCCCAGTCCAGCAAATAAGGCAATCACCAAGCGGAAACCCATCGACTGTTGACGTAAAGGTCCAAAAATAAATGAACACGCAATCACCACTAAGGCAATTAAAGCAAAGGGCGAACCAAACTTTTGCCAAAATGCCAATTGGTAGGTCTTCGGGACTTGGCTATATTCATGCATATAGCTCATAAAGCTCACCAATTGACTTGGTGATAAATCTTCAGGGTCAATGGTAACCATATGCACATATTTGGGTTGCAAGGCCAATGAAAGCGGTTGTTCAGCATTTTGCTTCGCTACAGCATCACCCGTCGCTAATAGATCCACTTGGGTTGAATTTTGCAGCGACCAAGAACCATTTTTGACAAAATTCCCTTGCTCAGCATCCAAAGTGCCTCGCAAACGATATTTTTCATCAAAATCAATAACCTGAACATCTTTAATTTGACCTTGCGAATTGGCATAGTCAATATAAATAAAGCGCTGGCCTTCACGTGACCAATAGCCTTTGACTTCGCCCAGTTCAGCCGCAGTGCGGTGACTTTTGACGCTTTTGGCTTGTTCATTGGTATAGGGAATGACCCATTCGCTTAATGCAAAGGATAAAACCACCAAAATGAGTGCCGAACGAATCACCCAGCCCACAATCCGCCATAGGCTGATGCCGACCGAACGCATCACAATCAATTCACTGTTTGAAGCTAGAGTCCCTAAACCCAGTACTGCACCAATCAAGGCTGAAATCGGCAAAATTTCATATAAATAATTCGGTGAACTCCATAATACATACTGCAAAGCATTCCATGCGTTATAGCCTTCTTTCAGCGAGCCCAATTCACCTAAATAAGTAAAAAGCACTTGTAAGCCAGCCAATACCGCGGTCGCACCAAGCATGGCTAAAGCAGTAGTTTTGGTCACATGTTTTGCAACTATACGACGTGCCAACATTTTAAGACCTCACTCGCTGAATTTGTTTCTTAATTTTGGGCGCTAATTTTTGTTTACGCGAGAACAATGCCGCTGCAATGCCGTAAATCACTAAGACCAGTGGATAAGCCCAAATCCCCATTTCATCTTTACTGATCCGCGTTTTGATCGCCATTAAAGCCACGATTAAACTGGCAAAAATAAGTAATGCAGGAAACAGTTTCAGGTAACGCCCTTGACGAGGACTTACCTCAGACAAAGCGGTTGCAAGCAATAACGCTACCAAAATAGCGAACGGCACAAAGATTCGCCAACCGAGTTCACTGGCAACCACAGGATCATGACGGTTATCCCATAACTTCGAGGTTGGTAAAGCTTCTACTTCGGTACTTTCAAATTTTGCTTCTTTATCATTTTCTAAACGTAAACGATAACTTTGGAATTCAGCTTGAGAATAACGCGGTTGCCCCGGATAGATTTCGTAACGGCGGCCTTCAACCAAATCCACCACATTGGCATTATCATCGGGCACTTCGACGCGGGTCGCTTCCTTCGCCAAAATAATGACATCAGGCTTACCCTCTTTTTCTGCACGCTGATAGAAGAAAATATCTTTTAAGTTTTTACGGTCTTCTGACAAGTCCCCTGCATAAATGGTATAGGGCCCAGAGGAAATAAACTCTTTGGGTCGAACCAAGTCAAAGCCTGTTCGTACCGCTTGCGAAGTCGTTAATGCTTCAAACTGACGGATGCCCCAAGGCGAAGCCCACAGCATCAAAAATGCTTGAACAGCCATAAAGACCACAGTCATCGGCACCAATAAACGTGACAATTGATTTCGACTGACACCACTACCATTGAGCACAGCCATTTCATGATCGACATACAGACGACCAAAGACCAACATCAGACCAATAAAGAAACCGAGCGGAAGAATTAAGGTTAAAAATTCAGGCAAACGGTAGCCAATAATGCTAAATAAAATACTTGCATCTAAACGACCTTGCGCCGCCACACCAAAGTACTTGATCAAACGACCACCCATCATGATCAAGGTCAATAAGGCAATCACAACCAGTGATGTCGACACCACTTGCTTGACCAGATAACGCCGAATAATCAAATTAATTCTTCCAAAAATAGGGCCAATAAAAACTAGCGTTAGTTTACCCGAATGTAGAAAATATAAAACCTATACCCTTGTTGCTCATTGAAACTCTATTCATATAAATGTTTCAATGGTTTAATGGTTTATAAATTTAAAAAGGCATAAATACCGCACATGAAACTTTCTATTAATACGTCATTCCAAGCGAATGCGTCCAGCCAATATTTATTGATATTAGTAGATTCTGAGCACGTTAAAAATGCAGCTACTTCATATCAAATCAATGATTTAGATAATTTAATTGACGCGACTCAATTTAAAGCGGCACTCAATGAAAGCCTGCCTTTGGTGGCGAACATTGCCGCTTGTCGCAATAGCGCACTTTTAGGCCTCGGCAAAGTTGCTGAATTACAGGTCAATAAATTTGCAAAAATTGCACAAACCATTATTAAAGCGTCACAAAAAAAATTCAAACAGATCAGTGTCGATATCTCTGCTCTACCACAAGAACAACATTATTTATTTGCACTTAGCCTGACCCAAGCGGCTTATGCGTTTGATGAATACAAGTCTAAAAAAAATGAATTTGTTTTGGAGCAGATCCATTTAATCGCTACTGAAAGCCCATTAACCACTGCACAGCTTGAATTAATTTCTGCAGTGCAATCAGGTCAAAGTTTTACTCGTGACTTAGGTAACCGTCCGGGCAATATCTGTTTTCCTGAATATTTAGCCGAACAAGCTCATGCACTTGCAGCTGAATTCCCAGATCAACTCAAAGTGACTGTACTCGATGAACAGCAAATGGCTGATCTCGGTATGGGTGCTTTCCTTGCTGTGAGCAAAGGTTCTGACCGTCCAGGCCGTATTATTACCATCGAATACCTCTCAAACCGTGAAGAAGCGCCAGTGGTGCTTGTTGGTAAAGGCGTGACTTTTGATACTGGTGGTATCTCACTTAAACCAGGTGCGGGCATGGACGAAATGAAATTCGACATGTGCGGTTCTGCATCAGTTTTGGGTACCATCCGTGCGCTGTGTGAAGCGAAATTACCGATTCATGTGGTCGGCGCAATTGCTGCTGCAGAAAACATGCCGTCTGGTCATGCCACTCGCCCGGGCGACATCGTGACAACCATGAGCGGTCAAACCGTTGAAATTTTAAATACCGATGCCGAAGGTCGTTTGGTTCTGTGCGATACCTTGACCTATGTAAAACGCTTTAACCCTGCACTGGTGATTGATATTGCAACCCTCACTGGTGCATGTGTTGTGGCATTGGGTTCAGTCCTTACTGGTATGTTCACTCCGGATGATGAACTTGCGGCTGAATTGACTGCTGCAGGTCAACATAGCTTTGACCGCGTATGGCGCATGCCCGTAATTGAAGATTATCAAGAACAACTTGATTCTCCATTTGCAGATATTGCCAACATTGGTGGTCCAAAAGCAGGTTCTGTAACAGCTGCATGTTTCCTTCAACGCTTTACGCGTGAATATCGTTGGGCGCATTTAGACATTGCTGGTACTGCATGGAACTCAGGTGCAAATAAAGGCGCAACAGGTCGTCCTGTGCCATTATTAATGCAATTCTTAGCGAATCGTGCTCAAGCGAATGGCTAAAGTTAGCTTTTATTTATTTGAAAAAAGTCCTGAACGACAAGTCGAAAGCACTTGTCGTTTATGCCGTAAGATCCTGCGTCAGCCTGTACGTATTTGGCTACATTGTGCTGACCCAGACTTACAGCAACAACTTGATGAACGCCTGTGGAGTTTCGATCACACAGGTTTCATTCCCCATGGTATCGATCAAGCCGAGGCAACGGTCTGTATTTCTGCCCAATTGCCTGAGCAAGCCGACTGGATTGTGTTTAATTTTAACGATCAAGCACTTGAACAGTTCGCGAGTTTTAGTCACATTATCGAAATTATTGAAAATAACGAACCCGCTAAAATTATCGGGCGTGAAAAATATAAACAATATCGACGTTTGGGCGTTCAACCACAGACCCATAAACTTTAACGTGATATTGGTTTTACCCTATTTGCAAGGAGATGCACCATGGCATTGAATGTCGGTCCAGACTTTAAACAGCGCTGGTTAAAAGTACCTGAAGCTATTCGTCAGACCTTTATTGATGACCTTGGTCGCGTTTGCGATGTACTCAATCCCAGTACAGACATTCAACAATGGCTGGTCAATGACCAACAGCAACAGCAAGTGTCTTTTGACAAAATTGAGTCTGCTTATGAAGATTTGAAAGCACAGCTGATTGAAGATGCTCGTATTCGCAAACAATTGGCTTTAGAAAAAGCCTTAGAAGAAAAACGTGAAGCTGAACAAGCCTATGCAGAACAACTGAGACGCGACGAAGAGTTACGCTTTGCTGCACAAACGCAAGCGCTCACCATGATGCAGCATAATCTTGATCGTGAAGTACAACACTATGCCGCTCGCTATCATAAAAACCCTGAAACGAGTTTAGCGGGATTAAGTCAAAGCTTATCGGTCAGCGAAGGACAGATGTTGTCAGAACTCGAAAGTGTACGCGTGCGTTTGGAACTTGAAGCAGAAACGCAAATCGAGATGGCCGTCAGTGATTTCCGTGCAAAATTGAAAGCAGCCGCACAAGAAGAAATTGACTATATCTTAGAAAACTCTAATTTTTCGACAGAATCTACATCGTCCGAAGCATCTTAAGCTGTCGATCGAAATCTGGTCACTGTCATTAAACTGACATGTATTTGCAACATGATGTTCATATGGCTGAAGCATTGTCCCTCAAAATACAATGCTTCAGGCATCCTAAAAATATAATCATGCATCCAGATGGGAATTCAATATGGACATCATTCACCAGATTACCCAGAAAATATCCTCTCTATCTGCTGGAGAACAATGGGACATTCGTGCCAAAGATCTTTGGCTGAGTCATTCAGACTTTCACAGTATTTCGGTTTATCTCAGCCGAGAATCAGAAAAAGGCGGTTTTAGCATTCAGCACCTGCCCCGCAGCTCGCTTTTTCAAACCCTTGATGTGGTGACCGTTACAAAACACTAAATCGTCATCGACTCCATAAAAAATGCCCACAACTGTGGGCTTTTTTTATGTCTAAGTTTAGCTTAGACCAAATCTGCAACTGCAGAAACGGTATGTCCTAGGAAATAACCAATACCAAGTAATAATCCAATCCAGATGAAACCACCCAGCACGTTATAGAACATAAATGTACCGAGGCTCATGCGCGCAGACCCAGCGGCAAAAGGCGCAAAAGAACGTACAAAAGGTACAAAGCGTGCGACTAAAATCGTTTTACCGCCATGCTTCATAAAATATTTATTGGTTTTGACCATATATTCGGGCTTAAAGTAACGTGTGTGCTTATTAAAGTACTTAATACCTAACACGCTGCCCGTATAGTAATTGACGCAGTAGCCCAAGACCGATGCGACAAATAACATCAGCCCCATGGTGTGTAAATGCACCACTTCCGTTGTTGAGCATAATGCGCCGATGGCAAGCAACAGGCTGTCTCCTGGCAGGAAGAACATAAATACTGAACCCGTTTCTGAAAATATCACCAAAAATAAAATGGCATAAATCCACACACCATAATTTTCCAATAACATGGGTAACCACTGTTCCAGATTCAGTAAGAAATCAATCATTATCACCTGTCTGATTATTCATCATATATGTCATTCCGCGACGCATTATCACCAAAAATAAAAAAACAGTCTAATTTTTCAATCAGACTGTTTGGTTTTCTTCGGTATCAACTTATTTCAAGAAGCCATTTTCAGCGAGAAAATCTAAGCTAATTTTAGATTGCGCTGTGGTCTCAGCGGCTTTATCACCAAGCAATAAACGCTCAATATAACGTGCTAAAACATCCACTTCTAAGTTCACTTTAGCCCCAGCCTTCCACGTACCGATATTGGTTCGTTCCGCCGTATGCGGAATTAAATTTAAGCTCAGCACATTGCCACGTAAATGGTTAATTGTCAGGCTAATACCATCCACGGTCACAGAGCCTTTTTCCGCTAAATAGCGTGCAATTTCTTTCGGTGCGGTCACTTCAAAATAAATAGAACGCGCATCTGAACGAACTTGAGTGATTTCACCCACGGCATCGACATGACCACTGACAATATGTCCACCAAAACGCGTAGTCGGCAACATGGCTTTTTCCACATTCACCGCCTGCCCTGCTTTCCAGTGCTCCAAGGTGGTCCGATTTAAACTTTCACGTGAAACATCGGCTGCATACCAATTACTGCCAAAGTCAATCACGGTTAAGCAAATGCCATTGGTGGCAATAGAATCCCCCAAATGCACATCCGACATGTCTAAATCTGTCTGGATACGTAAGCGGACATCGCCACCCACGTTTTGAATGCTTTCAACTTTACCTAGACTTTCAATAATGCCTGTAAACATGTTCAATCCCTGAAAAATATGGGGCGATGATTTTTACCACAAATCAAGTTGCGTACTCACACCAGAGGTATCGACACCACCCAATTCTGCAAAATGGTGCAATTGACTCAACAACTGACGGATCGGTGGACCTGATTTGGCATGCGTATCCGTGATGACAATAAACTCTAGTACGCGTGCACGTTCAGACTGACGCTGCTTACTCACGCGGTAACGTGGTACATCTTGCGTCAATAAGCTTACTCGGCCACGTTTTAAATTGGCTTGTAACAAATCTGTGGCGCTGATATTACCATCGGTTGAATAGCTCGTCAGGATGTAACGTGCATTGATGGTTTCTAATAATTTTTCATAAGCTTCTTTCGCATGCTTCGAAGAATTATATGGACTTGGACGTTCTTTACGCCATGCACGATCGATTCCGCTCTTAAAGCCTTTGGTGTCTGGTGTTGGTAAATCCACCTGATCCCATAACGTTAAAGCATTCAACACATGGTAGTTACTGCTGTAAGCGTGCTGGTTATACGGTGGATCGAGATAAGCCACATCCACTTCAAAGCCACTCATTTGATTAGCCAAATGCTGTGCGTCGACACACCACATTTCAGCGGCGGGTTTTTTCGGATCACCAATTTCACAAAAACGACTTGGAGTCAGCCATAACAAAGAACCGATACGATCCAAGGCTGCTTGGGTTTTACCGCCCCAACCATGATGGAAACTTTTGAATACACCGCTGGTATTGCTGACAAAACTTGCTGAATACAATAACGGCGCTAATAAAGCACTCATTTCCACATCATCAATCGCGCCTTGAGCCTGCCAAGTTGCAATTTGCTGACGAATCGCATCGATACGCATGCCGTTACGACGTTTAAAGAATAAACGGTCACGTGCAGGATCGTAGATTTCATCATTACGTGGACACAAGTTATGGGTCACCCAACCTTTAACTTCTGGCAAACGGTTCAGATAATCAATCGCTTTCTGATAGCCACCCAACTCTTTAAAAGCAGGTGCTTCAACGCAAGAGAGAATCGCGCTGTTCAAGGCATGGCTGTAGGGTTCCCAGTCATTGGCAATAACACGATAGCCGTTTTGACGAGCCAACCGTGATACCACACCCGAACCTGCAAAAAAGTCTGCAAATATCGGCGCACGACCATCTTCGCGTTTTAAGGTTCCCGTTTGCTCAAGTGCTTCTAAAATCAGATGTAATAGGCGGCGTTTGTTTCCCAAATAAGGAACCAACTGATGGAAAAGATATTCGTCTGTGGTACGAGCCGCATGACGACGTTTGTGATAAACCGTAGACTCTGAATTCATAGCGTCTCTTGAGAAGGGATTAACCTTAAGCGAATGTCATCACCCAATTGAGTGACATCTTTCAGCTTAAATCGAAGCTGCTCTGCCATGCGGTCAAATTCCGCATTAAACATCGCACGTGCTGACTGACCCAACAAGGTCGGTGCAACATAACTGATCATTTCATCGATCAAATGTTCTTGTAAGAAAGCGGTCGAAAGTGTCGCACCAGCTTCCACAAGGACATCATAAATTTGGAACTGTTGAACACAAACTGCTAACAGATCGGCCAAGGGCTGAATTTCAAATTGTACCACGCCCAAGTCAGCAAGTTCCTGACGATATGGCCCCATGACCATCACGGTTTCAGGTTGCTGCAATATTTTTGCGGTTAATGGCAAGCGGCCTTGACGATCTAGCACGATACGTTTCGGCTGAACCACGTTACGCATGTCAACATCGTCATCGAGCTGACGTACGTTGAGTAAGCAATCATCAGCTAATACAGTTTCAATCCCAGTGATTACGGCACCAGAGATCGCACGCCAATGCTGTACATCTTGTCGCGCCATTGCACCGGTAATCCATTTAGACTCACCCGAGGCCATGGCAGTACGCCCATCCAGGCTCGATGCGACTTTGAGCCGGACATAAGGCATGCCCGTCGCCATGGCTTTTAAAAAGCCCAAGTTCAATTGATGCGCTTCTGCTTCACAAATACCTGTGATCACTTCAATGCCAGCATCACGTAGGATTTGTACACCTTTACCCGCAACCAATGGATTCGGATCGGGACATGCTACAACGACTTGAGCAACACCTGCTTCTACCAAACCTTTGGCACAAGGTGGCGTACGTCCATAGTGTGCGCAAGGCTCTAAAGTCACATAAGCGGTTGCGCCACGTGCGGCCTCACCTGCATCACGCATTGCAAAGACTTCGGCATGCGGCTGACCCGCTTTGGGATGAAAGCCTTCACCAACCAATTGACCGTCTTTGACAATTACACAGCCCACATTGGGATTGGGACGAGTGCTGTATTGCCCCTGCTGTGCCAATGCAATTGCGCGCCGCATCCACTGTTGATGCTGCTGCAAAGGCACTTGATCTAACTCAGACATGTAATCACTCATGATAAAAATGGAAGCAGATGTGCATTAGTGCTCACGCTGCTGCATTTGTTCAATTTGACGACGAAAAGCTTCTACATCTTGGAAGTCTTGATACACAGAAGCAAAACGTACATAAGCCACATGATCTAAAGCAAACAAAGACTGCATGACAATTTCACCAATGGTGCGTGATTTCACGTCACGTTCACCCAAACGGCGAATTTGCAATTGAATATCACTGAGTACCGTTTCAATTTGCTCTTGCGTTACTGGACGCTTTTGCAAGGCATGCATGAGCGAGCGGCGGAGCTTGGCTTCATCAAAAGGTTCACTCTTTGAATCAGACTTGATGACACGCGGCATCACCACTTCATAGCTTTCAAAAGTTGTAAAACGTTCACCGCAACTAATACATTCACGGCGGCGGCGTATCTGACAGCCTTCAGCAGCAAGACGTGAGTCAATCACTTTACTGTCTTCAGCGTTGCAAAATGGACAATGCATAGCGGTTAAATTGAACAAATCCGAATGGATTTAGAGTGTAGCAAAAATTTTGAAATTTGTAGAGCTTTACGCTAGATATGGAAAAAAAACAGCCCTTTCGGGCTGTTTTACACAATATATTGATTTACTGTGATCTTATTATTCTACACGTTCACCATGTTGACTTAAGTCTAGACCCATACGTTCGTCATCAGCTTCAACACGGATGCCAATCACTAGATCAATCACTTTCAAGATAATGAATGTCATCACTGCTGAGTAAGCAATAGTCGCTAGTACGCCTTCGACTTGAACCCATAATTGATGCATTAAGTCGCTCGGTGCTTTATCACCCATGATGAATTCGCTGGCAAAGAATGCTGTAAGGATCGCACCCACGATACCACCGACACCATGTAGACCAAACGCATCCAAAGAGTCATCCGCTTTCAACGCACGTTTCAGCGCAGTAATCCCCCAGAAGCAAACCACACCACCGATCAGACCCATCGCTAAAGCACCACCAACTGTTACGAAACCTGCCGCAGGTGTAATCACCACAAGACCTGCTACTGCACCAGAAGCACCACCCAAAACAGACGCTTTACCACGAACCACTTTTTCAGTAATTAACCATGCCACTGCTGCTGCCGCTGCTGCAACTTGTGTTACCACCAATGCATAACCAGCGGAACCATTTGCACCCAGTGCAGAACCACCGTTGAAACCAAACCAACCTACCCATACAAGGCTTGCACCGATGACGGTTAAAGTTAGGTTATGTGGCGCCATAGATTCACGGCCAAGCCCCATACGTTTACCAAGCATGTACGCTGCAACGAGACCCGCAACACCCGAGTTGATGTGAACTACTGTACCACCCGCAAAATCAAGCGCACCGTCGTTACCTAACCAACCACCGCCCCATACCCAGTGAGTAATTGGTGCATAAACCACGACACTCCAAATTGCGATGAACGCAACAAAAGCACCGAATTTCATACGTTCTGCAATCGAACCACTAATAATGGCAACGGTAATAATGGCAAATGTCATTTGGAAAATAACAAAAAGAATCTCTGGAATCGTACCCGTCAACGCTTCTGTAGTGATACCCGACAACATAAATTTGTCTAAGCTACCGATAAAGGCATTGCCTTCACCAAATGCTAAGGTATAACCCACAATCACCCACGTTAAACTCACGACACCCGCAGCAACAAAACTGTGTGCCATGGTGCTGAGTACATTTTTCTTACGGACCATACCGCCGTAAAACAATGCTAAACCGGGAATTGTCATAAGTAGAACAAGTGCAGTGGATACTAAAATCCATGCTGTATCACCTGTATCGAGCTTAGGTTCTTCTTCTGTAGGTGCTGGTTCTGCAGGTGCTGGCGCTGCTTCAACTGGAACTGCAGCTTCTGTTGTATTTAGCGTTGTTGTATTTGCAGTATCAACTACTGTGACTTCTTCTGTAGGTGCTGTTGCGCTTTCTTCAGCCCACGCAACAGAACCACCTAAAAGTGCACTGGACAAGCCGAGTGCAATTAGCATTTTTTTCATTCGTATCCCCCGACCTGATTTTCTGAGTTATTAGCTACTCAGCAAACTTCATGCCAATTTTTTAAACGGCATCTGCACCTGTTTCACCAGTACGGATACGGATGACTTGTTCCAGATTGCTTACAAAAATTTTACCGTCGCCAATTTTTCCTGTGCTTGCAACACGAGTAATTGATTCAATTACGGTATCGACCATTTCATCACTGATTGCGATTTCGATTTTTACTTTTGGTAAGAAATCAACCACATATTCAGCACCACGATAAAGTTCAGTGTGACCTTTCTGGCGACCGAAGCCTTTAACTTCAGTGACAGTGATCCCTTGAACACCATTTTCAGAGAGTGCTTCACGCACGTCATCTAATTTAAAAGGTTTTACAATTGCAGTTACGAGCTTCATGTTTTGTTTTCCTTCGGCTTATTTCACCTGTAAGGTTTTATGTTCAATTTTCATGCCAATATGACTACAGTCGGGGGAAAATAGTCAGCCCAGCATGAGATTTCTTTATAACCTATTTTATACGGATAATCTTGCGTATGCTTATAAAAATAGACGTTTTTACTAGAAGAATTACGATTTTACTGATCGATTAAACGCATATTTAAATAAAAGCACTATGGTCATGAATGTGGCGATGTTAAACTGCTGCCACCAATTCACTGAGGATGGTCAAAACAATGATTGAAACCTTATTACAAGCGATATTAGAACAAATCGATCAGCCGAAAAAAGACGTCGAACATAATCTTCGCAGCTTACTCAATGAAGCTGTGAGCAAAATGGATCTCGTATCTAAAGAAGAAATCGAACGCCAACGTACTGCACTGAATAATGCCAATTTACGTTTAAATGAATTGTTGAAACACGTCGAAGAACTCGAACAAAAAATTCAGAACAAAAAATAAGCACCTTTTTAGTGCAACAAAAGACGCATAACGATTAAAAATAATGCACCATAACGGAACAATAATATGTCTTTTGCCAAAATCTATACTCGGGGTTTGCTCGGCTTAAATGCACCCCAAATTGAAGTTGAAGTTCATGTCAGCCAAGGCCTACCGTCATTGACCATTGTGGGCCTACCTGAGGCCGCCGTCCGTGAAAGTAAAGACCGTGTCCGCTCTGCGATTATTAATAGCGGCTTTCAGTTTCCGACCAAACGTCTGACCATTAATCTAGCACCCGCAGATTTACCCAAAGATGGTTCACGTTTAGATCTCGCCATTGCTTTAGGGATTCTGATCGCGTCGGGACAACTTCCTGAAAATGCAACAGATGGTTTTGAATTTATTGGAGAATTGGCACTTGATGGTTATTTACGACCTGTCAGTGGCATCTTAAGTATAGCCATTGCCTGTCAGCATATCGGGCATCATCTGATTCTACCGGCACCCAATGCCGATGAAGCGGCACAACTGCCGGAGTTCCAAGTCTTTCCTGCACAGCATCTTAAGGATGTGTGTGAACATTTAAGTCGTTCAGCCTTAATCAGTAGCCATCCCTCGACATCGTCAGCCAATCAACACAGTTATCCCTTTGATTTATCTGATGTGAAAGGTCAACTCAGACCACGTCGTGCTTTAGAAATTGCGGCTGCAGGCGGTCACTCCCTACTATTTCGTGGCCCTCCGGGCACAGGCAAAACTCTACTCGCCTCGCGTTTGGCTAGTATTCTGCCCCCCTTAGATATGCAAGAAAATTTGCAAGTCGCGAGTATTTATTCCATTGCAGGTGCAAATCATCATTTTGGGCAACGTCCATTTCGTGCGCCACACCATACGGCATCTGCGATTGCCCTCGTCGGTGGAGGATCAAATCCTAAACCGGGTGAAATCACCTTGGCACATTTAGGGGTTTTATTTTTAGATGAGCTGCCTGAATTTGATCGAAAGGTGTTGGAGGTATTACGGCAACCACTCGAATCCAAAGAAATTGTGATTTCAAGGGCTTCTCGTCAAATCACTTTCCCTGCAAATTTTCAACTGATTGCGGCGATGAATCCTTGCCCATGTGGCTATGCCTTCAACCAAGACAGCCGCTGTCAATGTAGTGCTGAAAGTATTAAACGCTATCAAAACCGTATTTCAGGTCCATTATTAGATCGTATTGATTTACATATAGATGTCCCGCCACTGGCAGCGCATGAATTACAAAGTTCGCAAGAGGTTGAAAGCTCAAGTACGGTTAGGCATCGTGTTATACAAGCTTATGCGTTACAAATAGAACGTCAGCAAAAATCCAATATGGCACTGACGCCGACGCAATTGGAGCAACAAGCAGTTTTGGATGCTACTGCACAGAATATTTTACAGTTAGCCCAGCAGAGAATGAATTTATCTGCGCGTGCCTATCATCGGGTGTTACGTGTTGCCAGAACCATTGCCGACTTGGCTCAAAGTGAACACATTCAAGCTCAGCACGTTTCTGAAGCGCTGTCCTATCGAAGCCAGCTCAATACTTAAAAAAATGGCGACCTAAGGTCGCCATTTTTAATGCTCTTTAAAATTAGAATTCGTATTTCAAACCAAATACGACTTTATTCTTTTGTTTTTCATCCGCACGGTCATAACCACCAACTGTGTAATTCATGCTTGCGGTAACACCTGTATCTGCTAAAGGCTTGCTTAGACCAATATCAAAGTGACGGAAACCAAAGCTTTCTGTTGTTCCTAAATTATCTTCAAAATCACCTGAATCTTGATATGCATATAAACCAAGCGCGGTATCTAGACTGAAGTCTTTAGGAAGTGCATAGCTATATGATGCTTTGATATAAGTATCACCTGCATTACCCCATGAAACATCTTCAAGCAAAGTTTGCGCTGTTAAGCCAAAATCTTTATAGCTTAGCCCAAGCATTGTTTCTAAACCGTTTGCATCACTTGTATCAATATCATAGTAATAGTAGTAAGTTAGACCTGCTGTGTAACCAAGATCATCATTAATTGAACCGTTATAGCCCGCATAAAAATCATTTTCAAAACCATTCGGTAGGTCATCACCATAGTTTAATGTTGAACCCCACCAACCTGCATAGAAGCCTGATGCATGGCTATAATCCAAACCACCTTGGATTGTCGCATCTTTATTTTCAGGCACATTGGTAATACCACGTAAATTATAGCTAGACAGTACGCCGATATTTCCAGATACAGAATGCTCTGAAGCAGGTGCTTCAGCAAATGTAAACGTCGATGCTGCTCCAAGTACAGCGATTGATAAAGCTTTAAGTGCAAATTTCATGGTTTGTTCCCCCACATCGTGCGACGACGTATTTTTTGGTTATTTCGTTGAACTCAATGAGGTATTAGCAAGCGCTGTGCCATGTTTAAAAATATACACATATTTTTTTTATAAAGGTCACGATTTTGGCTTTCATAAAACATATAAGATACTGTTTTTATTTGTTATTTTTTAATTACTCTATTTAACTATTTTTCTCTAAATTTTTTTTTAGAATGCCGATTGTTAACTATTCAGATTATTTAAATCTTCGGGTTGATAGTTGTAACAGGATTTTAAAAATGCGCTTTTTTGAGTATATTTTTTCTACACCGATCTCAAAAATGCATAAAAAAAGTGCACAATCACCATTATGCACTTTCAAGAATATGACCAAATACGGTCAACTCGTTAATGTTAGAAAGAATAGGTCAATCCAACCACAACGTTATCGTCTAATTGCTCGCCTTCACGATCTTTACCGCCCCATACATAATCAGCAGCAATTTCAAACCCAGTATCTACAATCGGTTTACTCAAGCCTAAACGTGCTTCAGTGAACACCACATCTTCTGTAGTTGTTAATAGGCTGTCATCACGACTGTCATTAAAAACAGAAACACCAAGCGATGAATTTAATGAAACATCATAAGGTAATGCATAGCTATAAGTAGCATTCAGATATACATCTCCTGCGTTGCCATAATTAACATCAGACAACAATACAGCCATGCTTGCAGTTAAATCTTTATAACTTATGTCCTGAATAAATTCGACGCCCGTTGTGCGACGCTTTTCAGAGCGGTCGTCGTTATACACTGAACCGCCACCTTGATAGACATAGGCCATCACTTGTGACTTATAGCTCCAATCTTCATTCAGTTCACGTCCATATCCAACATAGAAATCATGTTCAAAACCATGTGACTGACTGTCGTTCGTAGGGTCATAGTTGAGTGTAGAACCCCAATAGCCCGCGAACAGCCCACTGTTGTGTGCATATTCAAGTCCGGCTTGTAATGCCGCTTGATCATTTTCTTCACTCGCACGGTACACATATTTGTTTACCACGCCCAAACTTCCAGACCAATTCCCTTGTGCAGTTGTGGCTTGTTCAGTTTGTTCTGCAAATGCAGGGACTGTACCTAGGGTCACTAAAATACTTAAAATTGCTTTTTTATAAAATTGAATCATGTTTAGTCCCCACATCGGATCGATCGTGGATTGGGTTGAGTAAAATTTAGCGCCGATTTTAATCGATTTTACCGCACTGTATAGCCCCTTTTTTCTTATTTTGATCAATTAAATCATTTAAAAACAAAGCTAAGATTATATAAAATAGTAAAAAATAAGCTTTTGATTCATAAAATATCTTTTATCGTGTTCCAGTCTTTAACAATGATTTAATGTTTTAATTTATATGTATTTATCACGATTATTATCATCTTTTATTGAGCTAGATTTTTAAGGAAAACATTTCTGACGACTTCGCTAAAAGTCATTCTCTATTTACTAAAAATACGCCAACAGTGCTTACTTAGCCTGAACATTGATGCCATGCACCTCAGCAGTTTTTATACTTTTTGATCAAAATACGAATTTAGATTCAGCACAAATTGTCGCGAAGAGTAATGATAAATCAGCAAGTTAAATGAAAGTTTTTACCGTTTTTTATATTTTTTTATGATAAGCAATGAAGAAACTTCTCTTTAGCTTAATATATATTCAATTTAAATAAACTATTTGTTAAACAACAATAACATACGAAACATTTGCTTATTACAGATTGACCGATGATCTGAATGTTTTCTAACTTTAGTGTAATAAGCGCATTAAAAATAGTGATTTTTTTAAGAAAAAATATACAATCGCACTACATATTAACCAAATTTGCATGAGGCTCTCTCCCAATGCTTAAAGCTCAACAACTAACACTTGCAGTATTAGTAAACGCTGCTCTTATTTCTACTGCTTTTGCTAGCGAACAAAGCGAATCTAAAGGCTTTGTGGAAGATGCCGAAGGCTCTGTATTATTCCGTACAGGTTACATCAACCGTGACAAAACCAATTACATTGACAATGATACTGGTGCAGTAAAACGAGTAACAGATACCAGCTCAGCTGCTCAGTCTGCGATTGTAAAACTTGAATCTGGTTTTACAAAAGGTATTATCGGTTTTGGTGCCAATGTTACTGGCGATGCTTCATTCAAATTAGGCAGCAATGATAATGCTGGCAATGGCATGATTCCGCTTCATAACGGCGGAGCTAAAGATGCAAATGGTGATGTAGACGCCTATAACCATTGGGCGCGTGGCGGAGCTAGCGTTAAAGCACGAGTATCAAATACAACTGTTGAATACGGTACCCAAGTTCTAGATCTTCCTGTACTTGCGTCTAATACAGCACGTATGGTTCCAGAATATTTCACTGGTGTTCTTGCGAAAAGCCGTGAAATTGAAAATCTAGAATTGGTTGCTGGTAAATTCACAGAGAATCAATATTCAGATCAAATCAATACTGATGGCCGTCATCTAGATAATGCAATCGTTTGGGGTGCAAAGTACAAATTTAACGATCAGCTTAATGCATCTTACTATGGCTTAGACAGTGAAGATGCGCTTGAACGTCACTACATCAATGCAAACTACACATTGCCTTTAGCTGAAAAACGCTCTTTAAATGTAGACTTCAATGGCTACCATACTGAATGGGACGAGCAAGCTGGAACTTATTCTTCAACAATTGGTAATAAAAATATTGACGGCCGCAGCAATAGCATCTGGTCTCTTGCAGGTACATTAAACCAAGGCGCTCACTCAGTCATGCTGGCTTACCAACAAAATACAGGCAACACTGGTTATGACTATGGCGAAAATGCTGATGGCGCACAGTCAATCTATGTAGCTAACTCATACTTATCTGACTTTGTGGGGAACCATGAAAAATCGGCACAAGTTCAATATAACTTAAACTTTACTGATTATGGTGTGCCAGGCTTGAACTGGACTTCTGCATTCGTTTATGGCTGGGATATTAAAGTCAACAATTCAGCAAAAGAAGGTCAAGAGCGCGAATTCTTTAACCAAGTGAAATATACTGTTCAATCTGGTTTTGCTAAGGAAGCAAGCTTACGTGTACGTCATTCTTACTACCGCGCAAGTGATAACTACCAAGCTGGTAACTATATCGGTGATACAAACGAATGGCGTTTATTCTTAGACATCCCTGTGAAATTATTTTAATTTCGCAGCTACTCTAAGATAGCGAAAAAAAACCTGCACACTGTGCAGGTTTTTTTTATGAGCATCGTTTTCATATAAAAACGATGCTCAGCTTAAAACAATATTATTTGTTCGCAGCTTTGTAAGCTTCAATTGAGCTAAGTACTTCTTGTTTCGCAACATCAGCACCTTCCCAACCACTTAACTTAACCCATTTACCAGGTTCTAAGTCTTTGTAGTGTTGGAAGAAATGTTCAATTTGATTGATCAATAATGCAGGAAGATCTGTATATTCTTGAACATCTTTATAAAGCGGAGTCAATTTGTCGTGTGGAACCGCAACGAGTTTTGCGTCAACACCACCGTCATCTTCCATGTTCAATTTACCAACAGGACGGCAACGAATTACAGAACCTGGCTCTACTGGATGTGGAGTTACCACAAGTACGTCTAGTGGGTCACCATCCAAAGATAATGTATTTGGAACATAACCATAGTTCGCTGGGTAGAACATTGCAGTACCCATGAAACGGTCTACAAATAACGCATCAGAATCTTTATCGATTTCGTATTTGATTGGTGCTGCATTTGCAGGAATTTCAATAATGACATAGATGTCGTTTGGTGCATCTTTACCCGCTGGGATATTGCTGTAGCTCATAGCATCACTCTTTAAACAAAGTTAAATCTTTTAATCCGGCACAATTATAACGGTTTTATCGCTTTTTTTGTGATTTTAGCGATCATGCTGATAATTTAATCATCAAGCAGAACATTTAGCTTAATTTAATGACCAATAACATCAGACAAATTGGGCATAACATCGACAAGGTCCAAATAATTGAACGTAAAGTTGCCCAATTGGCTAAATAACATAGCCCATAAATAACGCGTAAAACGAGATAGGCAATCCCAAAGGTCATGATGTATTGTTGATGAATCACCATGTATTCAGCCATTAGAATAGCCGCAATAAATAAAGGTAAACTTTCAAAACTATTTTGCTGCACTGCATGTGCGCGGCTCGCCAATCCTGTAGAGCGCGCTAAAACTTCACGTGGATTTTGATTATCACTCGACTTAAAACCTGCAGCTCGCTTCGCAATAAATGTAAATACATATGGCAATAAACAAGCGGCCAAAATGAGATAGATGATCCCACTGATGCTGTGCATGTGTTTTTTCTCAGGAAGATTTTATGGCTGCTATAATACCATGGCATTTCGTGAATAATTTTTGTTAAATATAGTGTTTTTATAATCGGCAGATGAAAGGATCCTCTATGAGCACTTCTGATCAAGATCAATTATTTGAAGTTCTTGAAGAGCAAAAACGCCATCAGCTTCGCGTCGATCGTGTCTTAAAAATCGTCATTCCAGTGACTGCATTTTTACTTGCTGTGATTTGCGCCAACTTAAATGTCTGGTCGACTGTATTCAGCTTTGTCATCATGTGGATTGCATTCTATGCAGTTTCCATCAAGCAACTTCCCCTTTGGCATTGGGTCATTGTCATTGCCCTATATTGCTTAGTTGACAATATTTTAACCTATGGCAGCTATAACCAATCCGGCTTTAGTCGTCAGTTCGGCGCGATGTTTATTTTCTTGGGTGTTTTTGGTGTAGGACGTCGCTACTTTGATCGCTGGTCGATGAATAAAGGTAAAATTTAATGATCTAAATTTAAAGCGATAAAAAAAGCGCCCGAAGGCGCTTTTTTTATGCATCGTATTATGCGGTTTTACGCAAATCTTTACGTAGAATTTTACCAACGTTCGATTTTGGTAATTCATCCATAAATTCAACATAACGTGGACGCTTATAGCCAGTTAAGTTTTCTTTTGCGAATGCCAAAACTTCTTCAGTCGTTAAAGATGGATCTTTTTTCACAACGAATAATTTAGGTACTTCACCTGATTTTTCATCAGGAACACCAATCGCAGCAACTTCTAGTACTTTTGGATGTTTTGCAACAACTTCTTCAATTTCAGAAGGATAAACGTTGAAGCCAGACACCAAAATCATGTCTTTTTTACGGTCTACAATCTTCACATAACCGCGTGGATCCATGACACCAATGTCACCTGTACGGAAGAAACCGTCCGCCGTCATTACTTTGGCAGTTTCATCTGGACGGTTCCAATAGCCTTTCATGACTTGAGGACCACGAATCGAAATTTCACCTTGCTCACCTTGAGCAACTTCATTGCCATCATCATCTAAAATAGCAACTTCAGTCAGTGGCAATGGAATACCAATCGTACCGCTGAATTCCATTGATGCTGGAGGGTTTGCGGTTGCAACAGGTGAAGTTTCTGATAAACCATAACCTTCGATAATATTGGTACCTGTAACTTTCTTCCACGCTTCTGCAGTCGAAGGAAGCACTGCCATACCACCACCCATCGCCATTTTTAGCTTACTGTGGTCAAGTTGCTTGAACTCTTCATTGTTCACCAAAGCATTGAACAATGTGTTCACTGCTGGGAAGAATGAAGGTTGGTATTTACGTAATTCTTTCATTACCGCAGGTAGGTCACGCGGGTTAGGAATCAATACGTTTGCCTGACCTTTGTACATACCGTAAAGTGCACACACCATAAATGCAAAGATGTGATACAGCGGTAATGCACAGAAGATACGATCATCTGGCTGACCATCTTGCTGACCAAATTTACTTTGGAAAATACCATCACACTGCAACATGTTTGACACAAGGTTACGATGGGTCAATTCTGCGCCTTTAGATACGCCAGTTGTACCACCGGTATACTGAAGTACAGCAGTATCACTTAAAGTTAAGTTTGGACGTTTGTAATTGTTTGCACTCACTTTAGACATTGCTGCATTAAAGCGAATATGACCTGGAATGTTCCAAGCTGGAATTTGTTTACGTACTGAACGTAATACAAAGTTAACCAATGTACCTTTCAGCGTACCAAGCATGTCACCCACAGATGCCACGATCACGTGTTTTACTGGGGTTTTACCAATAATCGCTTGGTAAACAGATGCAAAGTTTTCAATAATAACAAGAGCTTCTGTTCCAGAGTCATTCAATTGATGCTCAAGTTCACGAGAGGTATACAGTGGATTCACGTTGACCAATACCAGGCCAGCACGGAATACACCCAATGCGACAACAGGATATTGAAGAACGTTCGGCATCATGACTGCAACGCGTGAACCTTTGGCCAAACCTAAACTTTGCAAATAAGTTGCAAATTTACGGCTAGCTTCATCAAGTTCTTTAAAAGTTAAGACTTTATCCATAAAGATAAAGGCATCTCTTGAGCCAAACTTCTGGAAATTACGCTCAAAAATATCGACCAATGAGGTATTTTCTGCGGGTAATTCTACAGTTTCTGGAATCCCTGTCTTTTGGTATTCAGCGAACCAAATCTTTTCCATAACGCCCAATTCTCCTGTCGTAATCCTTAATAATCCAACTGTTTTTTTTCAATATTAAGCGGTCATTATTTAACTTGTTTGTGCTTAATATTGCATCCATTTCACGAATAACAGCATATATAACGTATTTCGTTCCATGGATGCTAGTATTATCTTTGAATGAACAGTTTATTTGCTTTTTGATATCCACGTGGTAACAACACACCTTTCGATGCACGTTTGCCCACATATTTTTGCAGATCGTCGCCTTTAAGCTTTAATTGTTGATTACCTGCAAGCACTTGAATTATTTCATTTAAATTCAAAGTTGTCATGGATACAATTTGATCTTTTGCCTCAAGTTGTATCAATTTATTACCTTTACCCTTATTCAGCACTGGTAATTCATCAAGTTCAACCAACAGCAAACGCCCCGCAGAACTGAGGAGTGCAAGATGTGTTCCATTCTCAATCGCCGTTAAATTCATAACCGCCGCCCCTTCAGACAAGCTAAGGAAGGCTTTACCCGCTTTGGCATTGGTATCGAGATTTTTCGCTTGGGTTTTAAAGCCATAGCCTTTACTACTCATTGCCAAGACTTCTGTTTCATCTTCAGCAATAAACACTTGTTTAAAGCCAACACCACTTGCAGGTGCAAGCTTAGAACTCAGAGGCTCACCTAAACCACGCGCGGATGGTAAAGTATTGATGCCCAAAGCATAGCTACGACCGGCATCATCTAAGACATAAACACGTTGATTTGATTTACCTTGTGCATGGCTGAGATATTGGTCACCTGCACGGAAATTTAAGTTCTCAGCATCGACTTCATGACCTTTCGCCGAGCGAATCCAACCCGCTTCAGACAACACCACAGTCACAGGATCTGCAGGAAGCATATCTTGTTCATTAATCGCATGGGCTTCTGCACGTTTCACAATTGGAGAACGGCGGTCATCACCAAATTTCTTCGCATCTTCTTTCAGTTCATTAATGATCAAGGCTTTTAATGATTCAGGATTCGCCAGTTGTTCACGAATAATGGCAGCTTTGGCTTCCAATTCTTCTTGTTCACGGCGCATTTCCATTTCTTCAAGTTTTGCCAAATGACGTAACTTGAGTTCTAAAATGGCTTCGGCTTGAATTTCATCGATATTAAAATGCGTCATTAACACAGGTTTAGGCTGATCTTCTTCACGAATAATACGAATCACTTCATCAATATTCAGATAGGCAATGATCAAGCCTGCAAGTATATGTAATCGTTTTTCAATTTTATTCAGATGATAAGTCAAACGACGTGTTACGGTATTTTTACGGATTTCGATCCATTCCAACAAAATACGGCGGATCGATTTCACTTGCGGACGACCATCGGCGCCAATCATGTTCATATTGACACGATAGCTCGACTCTAGATCGGTGGTTGCAAATAGATGACTCATCACCGATTCAGCATCAATACGGTTTGAGCGTAGGACAATCACTAAACGTGTTGGGTTTTTATGATCTGACTCATCACGTAAGTCCGTGACCAATGGCAACTTCTTCGCCTGCATTTGATCTGCAATCTGCGTGATCACTTTCGAACCTGAAACCTGATACGGTAACTCCGTAATCACGATTTCATTTTTCTCAATACTGTACACAGCACGAGTTCGATAACTACCGCGACCCGTGGTTTGAATTTTAAGTAATTCTTCTGGAGAACTAATAATTTCCGCACGTGTAGGCAAATCAGGTGCAGGAATATATTCTGCGACTTTCTCATCGGTTAAGTTTGGATTGCGAATTAAGGCGATGGTGCCCTTCACCACTTCACGTAAGTTGTGCGGTGGAATATCGGTTGCCATACCCACTGCAATACCCGTTGTGCCGTTGAGTAAAATATTTGGAACACGTGCCGGTAAATTCACTGGCTCTTTCATCGAACCATCAAAGTTATCCTGCCAATCACAAGTCCCTTGTCCTAACTCAGACAATAATAAATCACTATACGCAGACAGTTTTGCTTCGGTATATCGCATTGCTGCGAAGGATTTCGGATCATCTGGTGAGCCCCAGTTTCCCTGACCTTCAATAAATGGATAGCGATAACTAAACGGCTGCGCCATGAGGACCATGGCTTCATAACAAGCTAAGTCACCGTGAGGATGGTATTTACCCAGTACATCACCAACCGTACGTGCAGATTTTTTTGGCTTACCCGTTGGCTTTAACCCGAGTTCACTCATCGCATAGACGATACGACGCTGAACGGGTTTTAGACCATCACTGATATGTGGCAATGCACGATCCATAATCACGTACATGGCGTAGTTGAGATATGCTTGTTCGGTAAATTCTGCTACGGAACGGTTTTCTGTCGCATGATGCGCAAGGCTTGTCATAACAACCTGTAATCCTAAATTGTTCGTTCTTTATTGGGTTCTTATGCTATGTCGCAGGTGTCCCCTATACAAGGGGATGATCTAACACTCTGCGACAAATTGTGTCTTATGGCGTAAAAATATCCATTTTATTCACCATGATCAACTAAAAATTCAACAGTCTTTATAGACCGATGGATTCTAAAGTTTTGCCCTTGGTTTCTTCACCTAAAACCAAAATCACCACAGCAACTGCAATTAAGACTGCAGTAAACATCATAAAGACATAGCTAAAACCATGATCCATATCCATCATATGTGTCACAGCAAAAGGCGCGGCAATGCCCCCGATCCGACCAATGGCACCCGCCCAGCCCGAACCAAAGGCACGAATATTGGCCGGGTATTGTTCTGGTGTATAGGTGTAAAGTACGCCCCAAGCACCGAGATTAAAGAAGGACATTAAACAGCCCCAAATCACAATCTCTGTCACACTGCCAGACTGACCGAAGAAATATGCCGAAATGGCACACATCCCAATGAAGCCCGCCAACGTAGCTTTACGACCTAATTTTTCGACCAACCATGCAGCTGCAATATAACCCGGTAATTGTGCCAAAATCATGACCAAAACATATTCAAAGGATTGAACAATGGTGTAGCCTTCTTTAACCAATAAACTTGGCAACCACGTAAAAATACCGTAATAAGAAAAGACGATACCGAACCAAATGAGCCACAGCATTAAAGTACGACGTGCAAAAATGCCTGACCACAACTGTGAAAAACTGATGTTGTGCTTTTCTGCAACCGGTTTGACCTCAAAGATTTCAACCACTTGCACACCACATTTGGCTTCAATCTTTTTCACCAATGCATGTGCTTCATCAAAACGTCCACGGTTAATCAAATAAGGCACCGATTCGGGCACCATTTTCCAAATCACGATCGCATATAACGCAGGAATACCGCCAATCAAGAACGCTGCATGCCAGCCAAAATCAGGAATAATAAAGCGTGAGACCAATGCAGCAACCAACCAGCCCAGTCCCCAAAAACTTTCTAGTAAGACAATAAAACGGCCACGCACATGCGCTGGAATATATTCACTGACCAAAGTCACCGCGACTGGGAGTTGTCCACCTAAACCTAAGCCGACAATAAAACGAAATACCAACAACCAAGTTAGATTAGGTGCAAACGCACATGCAGCGGTGGCTAAGCTATAAATCACCAATGTCCATGCAAAGACTGTTTTTCGGCCGAAGCGATCTGCCAGTCCTCCAGAAAACACCGCGCCGATCGCCATCCCAACAAAACCAATCGAAACCACCCAACTTTTATCATTTGGCGTCATGGCCCAATCTTCAGCCATTTTCGCTAAGATAAAGGAAATGAGTCCCGTATCCATGGCATCAAACATCCAGCCAAGGCCAATAACCCAAAGTAAAGTGTAGTGAAACTTACCGATGGGTAAGCGTTGTATACGTGAGACTAAGTCCATAACAAGATCTCTGAACTGGTGGAAGGATGAACACTGCTTTCCCAACAGGATGTATGATTTTGCGTTTTTTAGTATAGATCCATGCAAAAGACCGACCATTGATCCGCCTTTTCAGCATTTTAATGTGATGTTATAGCAACGCGGCTATGACAAATCTTTTGAAGATACTGACTGATCATCATCATCTTTATAAATAAATTTAGGCATTTCTAAGCCAAAGTAAATGGCGATCAGACGTAAGGTGAAACCGAAAATGAGCGTCGCAATGACGGTCAATTCTAGCGATAAGCCAATCTCAATGCAGAGCCAATAACAAATCACGGACACAAAAGAAATACTGGCATAAAGTTCACGACGGAACACCAGCGGGACATCGTTACACAGGATGTCTCGTAAAATACCGCCAGAGACGCCCGTTAGTACCCCTGCTACCGCAGAAACGACAAAACCATGTCCCATTTCTAAAGCGATTTGACAGCCAATGATGGTAAAACCAATGAGACCCAAGGCATCGAGAACCAAGAAGATATTACGCAGATGACGCATCCACTTTGCAATCAGGATGGTGACAAATGCAGCAAAGCAGGTCAGCATGAGATATTCAGGATGCTTAACCCACGTCAGTGGATAGTGCCCAAGTAGCACATCACGAACCGAACCGCCCCCCAGTGCCGTGACACAGGCAATCAATGTTACCCCAAACCAGTCCATACTCCGCCGACCCGCAGACAATGCACCTGTCATTGCTTCTGCCGTGATTGCGATAATATAAATAACGGTAAGTAACATCGCCCTTCTTCCACTGAGGGTTGAGATGCGCGCTATTCTAAGCTAAATCTGCTCAAATGTTATAAAAATTGCGCACAACATTGTTTAAATTTTCGTCCAGAACCACAAATACACGGCTGCTTCATGGTGATTTGCATCTCTGTGGTCGGATCAAGGAAATACCAGCGTTGCTCGAACTTCACAAAGTGTGAAATTTCATGATGTACCTGCGCTTGCTGCCCATCGTGATAATGGGCTTTAAATTCAACTTGAGCATGGTTTTTATCGAGTTTTTCTTGGGCTTGGACAACCTCAAGCTTTAACCACTGATTGGCCTGACTCCACGCTGCAATGGCACTGACATCTAAGGCTTGCTGCTGTCCAAGCGCAGTTGTTTGTACAATATAATCAATCTCATGCTGTGCAAAAGCACTATAACGTGAACGCATCAACTGCTCTGCGCTCTGTGCATTTTCACGCCCCGCATGTAAGGGCTGACAACAGTTGGCATACTCACCTTTGCCACATGGACATTGGACTTGTGACATGTTTGTTTCCATAAAAAATAGCCTGACAATGCAGGCTATTTTAACGGATCTTTCCACACAATTTTCATCAGTAGATCCGTATCGATTCAAATAAAAGAATGATACACGGTAAGGTCATCCGCAAGTGTTTGAGACAGGACTACTTCTAATCAAAAATGTTTTTGCAATGCTTTGAATAATTTGACGGTAGTGAACGAGTTTTGCGGATGACAATGGTTTTGGGTACTTTTGCCGAAACAAAAGTACCTCCAGCCGAAGGCTAATCCCTTTATTTAAACCCTAGATGTAAGACTCCGTCGAATAGACTTAAAAATCATTTTAAAAATGCGTAATTACTTTTACGTGCGTAACATCAGTGATCTATATAGATTACCCCCCGATACGCAACTTAATCTTCAGTTGGCATGGGAATGACATGCACTTTTTCGATCTTATGACCATCCATCGTAACCACTTCAAAAATGTGTTCATCCGCTTTGAATTTTTCACCATTGGCTGGTAAACGACCCAAATGGAATAAGATATATCCGGACAGAGTTGAATACTGTTCAGCATCATCCACCAAATCACGACCCAACAATAAAGACACATGACGAATGTCGGTTGAGCCATCGAGTAACAATGAACCATCATCGAGACTTTCTGCTGCCGTCTCAGGTTCATCTTCATCGGGGAACTCACCAGCAATCGCTTCTAAGACATCAATCGGTGTAGCAATCCCTTCAATTGAACCGTATTCGTTCAACACTAAGGCCATTTGTAACGGCGCTTGACGCAGTTGCTCCATCACCATCAAGACTTGTGCATTTTCATGTACCACCACAGGCTCACGGAGATGCTTTTCAAAATCGAGTACGCCTGTTTCAATATAGTCATTCATGACTTTATGAGTCAGTACCGCACCCGCGATATTGTCTAACTCACCGTGTGCCACAATCAAACGTGAATGCGTGGTACTGAGTAATTGAGCACGAATCGCCTCAGGCGCTTCATCCAAGTCAATCCATTCCAGTTCAGGACGAGGTGTCATCACCGACTTCACTGGACGTTCAGATAAACCCAGTACACCTTGCACCATGACACTGTGGTAAACACCGTTGTCTTCATCAAAGACTTCATCAGCAAAGGCACGTGTTGCAAGCACATCTTCATTTTCATTTTGATTGTCTGCAACATTTTTCCCACCGAGCATACGCATCACCGCTGAGGCAGTGCGATAACGTAAGTCTGTGGTTGTCACCATTTTTTCCTGATTATGACGCATGGTTTGGTTCAAGAACTCAATCAGGACGGAGAAACCAATGGCTGCGTATAAGTAGCCTTTTGGAATGTGGAAACCAAAGCCTTCGACTAAGAGCGAGAAACCAATCATCATCAAGAAGCACAGGCACAGAATCACCACCGTTGGGTGACGGTTCACGAAGTTCATCAGTGGTTTAGATGCCCACAGCATAATGCCGACAGCAATAATGACCGCAATCATCATGACAGAAAGGTGTTTCACCATCCCGACAGCGGTAATCACGCTATCGAGCGAGAACACGGCATCGAGCACCACAATCTGCACAATCACCATCCAAAACGTCGCATGCACAGGATTTTCTTCCTTTAGCATCGGCTTGTTTTCAAGACGTTCACGCAGTTCCATGGTGCCTTTAAATAGCAAGAACACCCCACCAAACAGTAAAATTAGATCTCGACCGGAAAATGGATGGTCGAAAATATGGAACAGTGGGTTGGTTAGAGTCACCACCCATGCAATTGAGGCCAGTAAGACCAATCGCATACACAGTGCAAGCAATAAGCCGACAATCCGTGCGGTATTACGCTGTTCTGGCGGTAATTTTTCCGCAAGAATCGCAATAAAAACCAGGTTATCGATACCTAAAACAATCTCAAGCACCACCAGTGTTAATAAACCCACCCATGCAGAAGGATCGGACATCCATTCAAAGATCATGGTTGTATCTCCTGAATGTTATTCACACGTAGATCATGCTGATTTGAAAATGAAATGCATTGGACATGCGCAAACGCTTTTAATGGCGTTCTTTCTAATATTTTGATGTGTGCTGAGTGACAACAACCACTACCCATGACGGTTCTTTAGCTTAAAATGAAGTTTTAAGTATAGCAAGTTAAGGTAAAAATTCACCCTTTTTTACCAAAGTACAATCTCTGTATGGAAGAATTTAAACCCAATGATGACATTAAATTGTCATATTTAGCTGCCAATGTAGTGTCATAAAAAATAACATGCTAAGGTAAAATTAAAACGTAATGAATAGCGGATTAAAAATGACAGAAAAACGTGGTAATCCTTCTCCTGCTACAACACAACCTTTAATCGCACTGTATTGCGGCTCCCGCTCTGGTAACAATCCAATTTATCAAGAAAAAGCCATCGCATTAGCGCAAGGCTTGGCTGAACATGGTTTTGGTCTGGTCTATGGTGGCGCCAGTATTGGCCTAATGGGGCAAGTCGCTGATGCTGTGGTCGAACATGGCGGCGAAGCCGTGGGTGTGATTCCTGAGTTTATGTTGGATTATGAAATTGCACATAATCATTTGACTGAACTACACGTCGTGCGCAGTATGCATGAGCGTAAAGCCATGATGGCAGAACGTGCCAGTGCCTTTGTTGCCCTGCCCGGTGGTCTCGGTACATTCGAAGAAATTTTAGAAATCGCCACTTGGGGACAGTTGAATCAACACCAAAAGCCGATGATGCTTTATAACGTCAATGGCTTCTATGATGCACTGATTGCACAATTAGACCATGCGGTCGCTGAAGGTTTCTTGCCGCCGCAGCATCGTGCCAAACTGATCGTATGTAATTCTTCGAAGCAGATCTTTAGTGCACTGAAAAATTTAGATTGCCCGAAAAATTTCGTGGTCTAACTGTATTTTGAATGTCAAAAAGGGGAATAAATCATTCCCCTTTTTTATTACTCGATGTCCTACTTCAAATCTATATCGTGCCGACTTAACCCGACACCACACGATAGAACCATGGCAAGGTTGTCGCTAAGAAAATACTCATCAACAAACCAAGCATCAATTTCATCGCATCTTTGCTGACATTTCGTGAAGTTCGATATTTATTCACTTCATGTAAATGCATGGACATGGCAAATTCACGTCCTGCAAGTAAGCCCAAGAACACCCAAGTGGTACTCATTGGAATATTACTCCACTCTTTGAACACCAATAAAATCAAGGCATACATAAAGTCAATAATGGTTGCCGAGCGAATATCAGCCACACCCGTTTTGGTGTCGATAATGCCCTGAATCGCCCCACCACGTTGGTACAAAATGATCCCAAGTAGTACGATAAACACCACAATTGCAAAAATCAGGAACTCCAGCGGCACCTGACGAGGGACGTAGACAAAAATATTGGCCAAATCCTGAATCAGCCACTGACTCCATAAAAATGCCGTCGAAACCCACTGTAGTCCCACCCAAATATTCGAGGGTGTTTCATCACGTGTTTTACTGAAATAAACCGAGATGCCTTTAATCACAAAACGATAAACAATAATTGCGACAACAAAAGCTACCGCATAACCCATCATGGACTTGGTTAACATCGACCCGAGACTACTCGGAGAGAAAATCGTTAACACTAAGAATGTGGTGCTGACCGGGATTCCGTAGCGAGTCAAAATGATCAGTAAGATCGGTGGCACAATATAGAGCCACGTTACCCCTTCTGCGGGAAATGGAATCGTTTCTAAACGACCATAAGATGCATCCCCCACGCCAGAACTGTACCAACCATAAACCAATACAATGGCTAGAATACTGCTGACATAGATCCACAACAGCCACCAAGGGCGATGCGCATTGGATGAAATAAAGGTTCCCAATGTCTGTGGCACATCATTACCGACAATAGAATAGGCCGCGAGACAGAAGCCTATGACCATCAGAATTTCGATTGTCATGAAAACAAAACACCTTTGCCATAAAGAAAAAGCCCTCCAATAAATGAAGGACTTGAGCGCATTATGACAGTTTATCTGGCGTTCATACAATTTCGTGCCGTGCTTTTCTCGACACTAAAATAAAAACCTCAAATAAAACAATTGCTTTAAACTTTAATTATTTCAATTTAATCTGATAAACCGCCGTGCTACCGCTCACTTCATTTCCAACCACCAACAAAGGTTGAGCATTGGGCGAATCTTTGGCCGCAATAAAAATCAGACCTTCGGGCCCTAAATCGCCTTGTTTAACCACATCAGTGCCGAAACTTGTAGTTTCATGTTTTCATTCGTCTTTTATTAAAATATGACCAATTTATAAACATTAGGTTGCATAGAGATGAAACTTTCATTGCATTTTTCTTGCAATTTTTTGGCTCAATTATGCAAAGCTTTTACTACATCCGAATGGCAATATTCATTTAAACTGTTTAAAAATCTCAGCTTTATTGACTTATGAATAGCACGCCAACGCATCAGGCTTTACAACCCGAATTTAGACTTCTTGTGCTATTGGTCTCTATTGGCTTTTTTATGCAAGGGCTGGATACGACCATCGTCAATACAGCAATCCCAGCGATGGCAAGAAGTTTGGGCGAAGACCCGCTACAAATGCATAGTGTGGTCGTGGCCTATGTCTTGTCCGTTGCGGCGTGTATTCCTTTAAGTGGTTGGTTGGCCGATCGTTTTGGTGTACGAAATACGTATTTCACAGCCATTATTATTTTTACGTTAGCATCGCTAGGCTGCGGCATGGCCAATAGCCTGAATGAGCTGCTGGTTTATCGGGTAATTCAAGGTATAGGTGGCGCATTACTGCTGCCTGTTGGGCGTTTGGCGATGCTCAAAGTGATTCCTCGGACACAGTTTTTATCGGCTATGAGTCTGATGAGCCTTGCTGGTTTAATGGGCCCCTTAATTGGTCCTACCCTTGGCGGTTGGATGGTGGAAGTCGCAACATGGCATTGGATCTTTTTAATAAACATTCCAATGGGACTGTTAGGAGTACTTATTACCTTTAAAGCCATGCCCAATGTGACCGAACCGAGCGTACAACGCTTCGACTTTATGGGTTTTTTCTTATTGGTCATCGCCATGGTGGGTTTATCGTTAGGCATTGAAAACTTTGCCAGCCCGCATCTGCCGCTATGGTGGAGCCTGCTATTAGTCGCTGCGGGGATCATCGCCAGTTTGATCTATGCCTTTCATGCACATACCCACGCCAATGCGCTGTTTCGCAGTAAATTATTTCAAAATCGGATCTATGCCATCGGCATTATCGGCAACTTCTTTGCCCGCCTTGGCGGCAATGCCATGCCATTTTTGATTCCCTTAATGCTACAAGTGGCTTTTGGCTTTGAGCCATTTATCACAGGGTTATTGATGATACCGACTGTACTCGGCTCATTGGCATCTAAACCGATTATTCGTCAAATTATTCAACGCTTTGGCTATCGCAAAGTGTTATTGGTAAATACCTTCTTGGTCGGCGCTTGTATTTGCAGTTTTGCGCTCTCTACGGCTGAGACCCCCACGTGGTTACGTGCCTTACACTTTTTTATTTTTGGTATTTTAAATTCGCTGCAATTCGTTTCGATGAATACCTTAACCCTCAAAGATTTACCCCAACAAGATGCCAGCAGTGGCAACAGTTTCTTGTCGATGATTATGATGGTGTCGATGAGTATCGGTGTGGCTTTGGCTGGGACTTTAGTCAACGTGTTTACGGCCTATTATGGTGCTGCACAAATCGAAACAGCATTCCATAGCACCTTGATTTTACTCGGCTGCATTAACCTGATTACCGCAGCGATTTTTTGGCAGATTCCTAAACATGTGGATGTCTAAATCCGTGTCATCGGGCAAATCTATGACAGATCAGCCATTAAAGGGTTATGATAAAAGAGATACTTGGATACATTTTCATGCCTAAAAAAGCCAAATCACGTACCACAAAAAGTTCACTCAAAAAATACAGCCCGATTATTGCACTCAGCGCTATCAGCGGCGTCTTGGTGGTGGCAGGACTGGGTTATTTAGCCGTTATGCCGCATCGCCCTGCGTCTGCAGAAGAATATCCCGTAAAAGGCTTTGATGTTTCCCATCATCAAAAAGATATTCAATGGTCAAAAATTTCACCTAAAAAATACCAATTCGTTTATCTTAAAGCCACAGAGGGTGGTGATTTTAAAGATCGGAAATTTCAAGATAACTGGTTACAAGCACGGGAAAACGGCTTTTTAGTTGGGGCCTATCATTTTTACCGTCTGTGCCGTGATGGCAAAATTCAGGCAGAAAATTTTATTGCTTCCGTGCCGAAAAAAGCCGATGCCCTTCCTCCCGTGATTGATTTGGAATATGACACCAACTGCATTAACACCTACAGCAAAGAGCAGTTACTCAAAGAAATCACTTATATGCATGATCGCTTGCACCACCATTATGGCAAACAACCGATTTTTTATACCTCGAAGTCTTTTTATAATATTGTCTTAGCTGGCGAGTTTAAACAGACGCCGCTGTGGGTCCGTGAGTATAAAGGCCCACCCGATCTAAAAAACAATCCGAAATGGCTGATTTGGCAACATACCAATCAAGGACAAATTCAAGGTATCTCGACCACTGTCGATTTAAATGTATTTTCAGGTGATGATAAGGCATGGACTGATTTTTTAGACAAAAATGGCGTTTTCCCGATCAAACCCCATTGATTTATTCACCGACTCAGGACAACATCGAAGCAAATAATCCATGAAAACTGAGTCGCAGGATGCGTATTTTAAAAATTTTTCTTATTATATTTTCAGTCTTTATGATCCTCGCCATCGGGATATTGGCATATTTGATCCAACCTTCAGGGACCTTGGCAGTGTTTAAAACGTGGCATTATCAACATCCCGCACAAAGCACTACATATACACACTCAGCAGCGCTCTATCACGTGAAGTTCTTTGGCGTTTCCACCTTACTTTTTGACGATGGCCAAGAGCAAATTCTCATAGACGGCTTCTTTAGTCGACCTTCACTCAGTCGGACCGTATTTACTCAAATCCAAAGTGATCAGCCTTTATTACATAGCTATATCGACCAATACGACTTAAAACGCACTCGTGCTATTTTCGTGACTCATTCACATTATGATCATGCGCTCGATATTCCAATGTTGGCCCACCAGCTCCCTAAAGCCATGATTGTCGGCTCTAAAAGTACCTTAAATATTGCACGGGCGATGCCAATCGCTGAATCACAATTACACGAAGTTCAAGCTTGGCAACCGATGCAAATCGGTAAATTCACCATTACTGCCATCCCCTCGCAACATACTCCGCCAACGGCCGTTAATGATGATTTGGGGGAAGAAATTTCGCAGCCACTGCAACTCCCTGCACATTTTAGTCAGTTTAAAGAAGGTGGATCATATGACTATCTCATCCAACATGGGCCACATTACAGTTTAGTCAAAGCCAGTACAGGTGCTGTGCCCAAACAGTTGCAAAAACTAAAAGTCAATACTTTATTTTTAGGCATCGCTCAGCTTTCCAAGCAAACGGCAGCATTTCAACAGCAATATTTCAAAGAAACCTTAGCGACTCTTAAACCCAGCACCGTGATTCCAATTCACTGGGATAATTTTTTCAAACCACTGAATCCAGAGCTCGAATTTTTACCTCGCTTTGCCGATGACACTCCTCAAAGCCTAAATCTATTGATACAGTCGGCAGCAGCTCAAAACACCAAGGTGGTTTTACTCAGTCAACCTGTGTCGTTCGAGTTAAAAAATTGAGGAAAGCGCTGGATTGACTGTGCGATACTGAAATTCAATTTTTAGGCACTGATTTATCTAGGCATGAGGAAAATCATACATATCGACATGGATGCATTCTTTGCATCAGTAGAGCTGCGGGAACGCCCCGAACTCAAACAGCTTCCTGTTGTTGTGTCTTCACATCACCCTCGTGCGGTCATCTGTGCCGCGTCCTATCCTGCACGTGAATTTGGTTTACGCTCAGCAATGTCAATGGCACAGGCCCGTAAACTCTGTCCACAGGTCGTGGTGATCGAACCTAATTTTGAAAAATATCGTGCTGTTTCGGCGCAAATTCATGCCATTTTTCAACGCTATACGTCTCTGATTGAGCCGCTATCTTTAGACGAAGCTTATTTGGACGTCACAGAAAATTTACAACACATTCCGAGCGCCACCGAAGTCGCTATGCGAATTCAGGCAGAGATTTTACAAAGAACTGGTTTAACTGCCTCCGCAGGTGTCGCGCCCAATAAATTTTTGGCTAAAGTCGCTTCTGATTGGAACAAACCCAATGGCATTTGTATTATCAAACCATCACAAGTTCTGCATTTCATCCATAACTTGGCACTGAAAAAAATTCCCGGTGTGGGAAGAGTCACTCAAGAAAAATTAAAAGCCATGCAACTCAATACATTGGGTGATTTACAACAAATTGAAGAAGCCGTTCTGATTCATCATTTCGGTAAATATGGACGGCAACTCTATCTGTATGCGCAAGGGATTGATGAACGACCGGTCCAATCTAGCCGCGAGCGTCAACAGATTTCCAAAGAAACCACTTTTGATGATGATCTCACCCTGAGCCAATGTCGGCCCTATTGGCCCAAACTGATTGACCAAGTTTGGTCTAGTTTAGAAAAAAAGCAGTTAAGCGCACGTGGTGTATCGGCCAAATTAAAACTGAAGAATTTCCAAGTGCTACAGCACAGTAAGAGTTTTAAAACGTCACTGAATCATCGTGAAGACCTTGCGCAGGTGTTACAGCAATTACTGCATGAAATGCATATTTCTGAGGAAGATCAATTTCGCCTGATTGGCGTAGGGGTCTATCAATTAAGTGCGCAAAACCAAGAAGCACAACTTTCGCTGCTCTAAAAACTTCAAGAAGATCATATTTGCTTAAGATTTAGGCAGAAGAACAAAATTAAAGCAATTAGCTATTCACAAAGCCTAAAATTAGAGTACTCTATCAGCGCACTACATTATCCGTGTATGCGCTGAGATGCTGAAAATCACCTTTACTTTCAGCATGCTGTCCTGTGATTGGCGTGACGATCAAATCCGAATATTACAGGGCAACTCTGTTGTCAATCATGGAATACCCCGCTGTATGCCTTCTGAAAAATCTGCTCCAAATCCTCAAAATATTTCACAAAATCAAGAACAACGCGCTCGTAAAGCCGCATTAAGTAGCTTCATTGGTGCCGTAGTCGATTGGTACGATTTTTTACTTTATGGCATTGTTGCCGCACTCATTTTCAAAGATCAGTTTTTCCCCAGTATTGGCAACAATATGGGCACACTTGCTGCCTTGGCGACCTTTGGCGTTGGCTTCTTGTTCCGCCCCTTAGGCGGCATTGTGTTTGGACATTTTGGTGACAAGCTGGGTCGTAAGAAAATGTTGGTGCTCACCGTCATCCTGATGGGTATTTCGACGGTCGGCATTGGTTTATTACCCAATTTTGCGGCCATCGGTTGGTGGGCCCCGATCCTGCTCGTGACACTTCGAGCAATACAGGGTTTTGCGGTTGGTGGAGAATGGGGCGGCGCTGCCCTGATGGCTGTAGAAAATGCCCCGAAAGGCAAAAAAGCCTTTTACAGCAGTGGTGTACAAATTGGCTATGGCGTAGGACTTGTTCTTGCAACAGGCGCTGTGTCTTTGATTATTGCCACTTTGGGCGAAGATGCTTTTGCTGATTGGGCATGGCGAATTCCCTTTATTGCCAGTATTATCTTGCTGGCTATCGCGATGTGGATTCGACGTGATCAAGACGAATCTCAAGAATTCGTCGACCATGTGGTCAAAGCTCAACAAACGCCGCAAAAATTACCGATTCTGCAAGCAATTAGCCAACACCCCAAAGCCTTTTTCTACATTATTGCGCTGCGCCTGACCGAGTTACTCACCATGTATTTGGTGACGAACTTTGCACTGAATTATTCCACCGCTCAATTGGGCATGGACAAACAGTTCTTCCTCAATATCACCTTAATGGTTGGTGCCATTAGCTGTTTCAGCATTCCCCTCTTTGCGTGGCTAGCAGATCGATTTGATCATCGTAAAATGTGCGTGCTGGGTGGATTGATTGGTGCGCTTTCAGCTTTTCCCTTCTTCATGGCCCTTGATGCACAAAATACTTGGCTAATTATTGTCGGTGCGATTTTCCTTGCCAATATTGCCCATGATATGGTGGTGAGTGTACACCAACCGATTTTCACCTCCCTGTTTGGTACCGCCTATCGCTATAGTGGCGCAGGTGTCGGCTATCAAGTGGCCAGTATTATCGGTGGTGGCTTTACCCCAATGATTGCAGCAGCTTTGGTGATTTTGGGTGATGGTTCATGGCATTATGTGGCAATCTACCTTGCTGTCGGCTGTTTATTGACGGCCTTTGTTGCCGCTACAATGCCTAAAACTCAAGATTAAGTGACCTTTTTGCTTTCAGGATATTCCACATGACCATCCAACGCCTGCATGTTTCAAAACGCTTTTCCGAAATCGCTATTTCTGGTCAATTGGTCCATTTGGCAGGTCAATTGGCAACAGACCTTGATTTAGACATCAAAGGACAAACACAGCAAACATTTGAGATCATTGATCAATTTCTTGCAGATGCCGGTACAGATAAAAGCAAGATTATGTCAGTGACCATTTATCTGAAAGATATTGAACAGGATTATGCAGCATTTAATGAAGTATGGGATGCGTGGGTGTCAGACATTGAAGCATTACCCAGAACTTGTGTTGAAGCCAAATTATACGACCCGCGTGTACTGGTAGAATTAACCGTCGTAGCCGTTAAGCCTGAATAATCATTAAGCCTAAATAACCATTAAAAAAAAGCATGTCTAAAGACACGCTTTTTTTTGCAAAAGGCTTTGCTCTTTGAATCCCTAAGATCCAATAATTTTGATCTTTTTACGTTCCAAATCTGAATATAAATGATATTTTTTCAAATCATTAACCGGTACAAATGGCGCTTGTACACGCTGCTCATTTAAGAAATCTTCGCGTAATTGAACGTACTCAGGCACATCATCATAACGAATGACCCGATAGCCTGCCAAAGCAAGCAAAGCATCTTGATATTGCGACTGCTGCATCCGTTTTAGCACCATTGGATCATCTAAAGCGACGATCGCCAAGATCTGATGCTGTTCATCTAAGACGACAAAGTCCGCCACCATATTTCGATACTTGTTCCGCGTACGATAATATTTCGTGGTCAACAGTGCATCAAAAGACACATGCGCGAGGATCGTATGCTTAGGCAAAATTTCTTTTAAACGCGTGTAGGTTAATTGCTCATTAATGTTGAAAATAGCACGTTGTTTCAATGCGCTATCTTGTTGCTTAGAATCACCTTCTAAACTTTTCCAAGCCATTATGAGCACACAGAAGAGTAAAATACTCCCTATTACTATGTATATAGTCATCTCATAATCCTTTATATTTCTTATATTTTTGGTTTTTGACATACTTCTTATGAATACGAAGTATACAACCAGTATTATTTTTTTAATTTCCTATTAAAAAAAATAACTCTAACTTTCACACAATACGTATTTAAACTGACAAAAAGTTGCAAACTTAAAGCGTCAAACATCACATGCCACTTCGTTCAGAGTAATAGCATCCATTGCTATATATTGATACTTTAGATCATTCGCTAAAACGACAGCAAGTGCATTTCCTCTCACTGTCTGACAATTCCGATAAGCTGTCAAATTTTGCTCGTATTTCATTGAGATAACCGACGCACATATGGCATTAAGCTTGTAACAACATATAAAAATGCAAACTGTCTGATGCTGCCGAGCATATCAGCCATAAAAAAAGACACCGAAGTGTCTTTTTTTATTTCATCATTTTAAGCGCGTGATTTAGGCTTCGATTTTCCTTTGGGTTTCGAACCGCCAAAAGGTTTTTTCGCTTCACCCGTTTCACGCGGCGGCAGACCAGTATGCTGCGTCAAAATTTGACCACGCTCAGGACGCTTCTTGGTATTTGAAGGACGCGATTGAGCAGCCTTCGTCCGATTACCTTGTTCACCTGTACGTTTTTGTGAATCACCCGCAATACTTGAGTTCTTTTTACGCGCAGACTGGTATTGACCCTCAGCACTACCCGCAGGCTGATACGTCGGAATCAAATGCTGTTTTGAGTTCCCTATCAGATCCTGACGCCCCATTTCTTTGAGCGCTTCACGTAGCAATGGCCAGTTGTTTGGATCATGGTAACGCAAGAAGGCTTTATGCAAACGACGGCGTTTTTCACCTTTCACGATATCGACATTTTCGGTATAACGCGCCACTTTAGCCAGCGGGTTTTTACCTGTGTAGTACATGGTTGTTGCAGTCGCCATTGGTGATGGATAGAAGGTTTGCACCTGATCGGCACGGAAACCATTCTTTTTCAGCCAAATCGCCAAGTTCATCATGTCATAGTCCGTCGTACCCGGATGCGCTGCAATAAAGTAAGGAATGAGATACTGCTCTTTCCCTGCTTCCTTACTAAAACGATCAAACATTTGTTTGAAACGGTCATAGGTCCCGATCCCCGGTTTCATCATCTTCGATAATGGACCTTTTTCGGTATGTTCAGGCGCAATCTTCAAGTAACCGCCGACGTGATGTGTCACCAATTCTTTGACATATTCTGGGTTTAACACCGCAAGGTCATAGCGTAAACCAGAACCAATTAGAATCTTTTTAATCCCCGGCAATGAACGCGCTTTACGGTATAACTGGGTTAAAGGCGCATGATCGGTGTGCAAGTTTTGACATACACCTGGGAATACACACGACGGCTTACGGCAGTTCTTTTCAATCTCAGGATCTTTACATGCCAAGCGGTACATATTGGCCGTTGGGCCGCCTAAGTCAGAAATGATCCCAGTAAAGCCTGGTGCAGTATCACGAATTTTTTCAACTTCACGTAAAATCGATTCTTCAGAACGGTTTTGAATGATACGCCCTTCATGCTCTGTAATTGAGCAGAAGGTACAGCCGCCAAAACAACCACGCATAATGTTTACAGAGAACTTAATCATGTCAAAGGCAGGAAAACGCGCTTCACCATACGCAGGATGTGGCAGACGTGCATATGGCAAGTCAAACACATAATCCATTTCTTCTGTAGTCAATGGAATCGGCGGTGCATTCAGCCAAACATCACGTTCACCATGCTTTTGCACCATCGCGCGCGCATTGCCCGGATTGGTTTCCAAATGCAAAATACGGTTGGCATGTGCATACAGCACAGGATCATTCGCCACATCTTCATAGGCAGGCAAACGAATCACCGCCAATTCACGCGGCGGCAATTTATGCTTAATAGCTTTTGATGCAGGCTGCAGCTGCACGATTTGCGTATCGGCGTCTAAGTTATCACCTTCACGAACAATCGGATTTGCTACCGCTTCTTTTTGGAAGCCTTGATATTGCGTAACGCTGTCTTTGCCTTTTTCGATTTCACAGCCTTCAAGGTCTTCGGTCATCACATAAGGATTAATGATCGGATCGACACGGCCAATCGCATCGACATCATTCGATGCGATTTCAACAAACTTCGCTTTTGAAGCCCTGTTATTTTTATTCACAATAAATGCTGTACCGCGGACATCCGTAATCTCTTGGATTTTTTCACCGCGGGCCAAACGATGCATGATTTCCGTGATTGAACGTTCACCATTACCATACATCAATAGATCGGCTTTCGAGTCCATCAATACTGAACGGCGGACTTTGTCTGACCAATAATCATAATGTGCAATACGGCGCAGCGAGGCTTCAATACCGCCCAATAATACAGGCACATCTGGATAAGCTTCACGCACACGCTGGCAATAGACTGTTGCTGCGCGGTCTGGACGTTTATTCGGCTGATTATCCGGAGAATACGCATCATCTGAACGGATTTTACGGTCAGCTGTATAACGGTTGATCATCGAATCCATGTTGCCGGCTGTCACGCCCCAAGCAATATTCGGTTTACCTAATACACGGAACGCTTCTACATTGGTCCAGTCTGGCTGAGCAATAATCCCGACACGGAAACCTTGTGCTTCAAGGGTACGGCCGATGATCCCTGAACAGAATGATGGATGATCGATATACGCATCACCGCAAACCAAAATAAAGTCGCAGCTGTCCCAACCGAGTTGATCCATTTCTTCGCGTGACATCGGCAAAAATGGCGCAGGGTCAAAACATGACGCCCAATATTTGTCGTAATCAAACAACGCTTTTGGCGCAGTCTGCATAGTATAAGCAGTAGACATGGCTAGCAATTCTCGGCTGGCAGATGGAATGATCTGAAAAAAGATCAAAGAAGATGAAAGCCGATCATTTTACCATGAATTCCATTCATCATGCTTGATTATAATTTATACAATAGCTACAGAATCATTGATTTGTTTTATATAGTCATCAGATTTAACAGTGCGATAGCAGCATCTAAAAACCAGATTTAAATAGTTCATGAGCAACATGGCTTCAGCCTAAAATCAATCTAGAATGTGCCATGAGTTATCGCATTTTATTCAACATTACGGCCTGCGCCTGTTGAAATTGAATGTGCATTTCAGGTAAATATTTTTCAATATAAATCTTACGTTTATCTATACTGTCTTGAGTCATTAATGGTTTTACATCAAGCATTTGACGGCGTGTCGTTTCCTGCTGATATTTATGCCAAAAACTCAATGCTGCATTTGGATCAAAACCCGCTTTCGACATCAGATCAAGTGCAAGGACATCTGCTTCCAGTTCAAATTTTGAAACTTTAGGCAAAAAAACAGCTTGCCCAGTCACACTACTGGCCGCAGTAGCAAGCGCGCCGATACCTGCAGTTGAAGAAATCATCGCCACCTGACTAGCAAACAGCAAGGAAATCTTCTCACGATGATGATCACGCAATGCATGTGCCATTTCATGCGCCATCACAAATGCCAATTCATCTTCAGTCAGCTTTAAACTCCAGTACAAACCCGTATTAATGACAATTTTCCCACTTGGAAAACCATGTGCATTTAAATCTTTATTGAGATTCCCACTGACTTGCCAATCCCATTGACTCGAACCATGGCGGTAAAACTCCGCATTTTGCTTGAGTTTATTTAAAACTTGATCCAATTTCGGATCGATGATCAAAAGTTTCTTGTCTTTCGCCTGATGAATAAATTGTTGATAGGTTCTATCTGCCTGTTTAGTTAATAACTTTTGAGGAACGATAAAAAACTGTCTACGCTCTGCGCCTGCTGTCCCTAAATTCGTGGTATTTGCACAAGCTGAAATTAAGATAAAAACCAAAGCCATCATTAAAATAGTTATATTTTTCATAATCACCTTCAGTTTAAAACTAATGATGATCTATTTATAATTCCAACCAAAAATAAATGCAAAAACATTCAGAATATACACATAAACATTAAATATCAATTACTTAAAAATATAATAAATTTTAAAAATGATAAACAAAAATATTTTATTTATTATATTGTGATGCGTTTCATTATTATGAGGCACCTTTTAAAAGGCATATTAGACCAAAGTTGTATAATCATAAAAATAGTAAATTCCGCCATTTTTATAGCGTTATTTATATTAAAAAATAGATGTAAAACGAATATTAAATAATAGCTTATTCACATATTTCTATTTTAATTTATTCAATTGTATTGCTAAAAATAAACCGATCATCAAGATAACAGCAATAAAGCCCGTCAACCCAATCCAACCAGACATCTCCCAAACCAAACCACTACTGCTACCCAAAATACTGGAACCTAAGTAGTAGCAAAATAAATACAGGGATGAACCTACGGCACGGTACTGCAGGGATTGAACCGAAACCCAACTACTTGCCGTGGAATGCGCTGCAAAAAAAGCGAAAGTGAATACAATCAGCCCCAAAATGACTGACCAAAATGCCGGAATGAGCATGATCAGCAGCCCCAACAACATCATGATCAGCATCGAAGGTAAAACTTTTGCCCGTCCAAAGCGTTTCCCCCAACTTGCAGCCCGAGGTGAACTATATATTCCTGCCAAATAAGCTATGGAGATTAGGCCAATCCAAGTTTGAGAAAGTTGATAAGGTTCTTCTAATAGGTGGTAGCTCATATAATTAAATATAGAGACAAAACATCCCATGAGGATAAAACCTTGAAGGAATAAGATTCTAAGCTTAGGATCTACTAAATTTTTAACGAAAGATTCATAAAATCGGTTGAAAAGAATGGGATAAGCTTGAAAATGTTGAGATGCTGGAAGTAATAAGAAGAACGCTGTGGCTATACAGAGGTTAATGATGCCGATAATCATCATGGCATTTTGCCAACTAATATAATCAATCAATACCCCAGCAATGAGACGCCCCCCCATTCCGCCAATTGCGGTCCCTGAAATATACAGGCCCATTGCAAAGCCTATATCTTTTTGCGCAATTTCCTCTCCAATATAAGTCATTGCAACAGCAGCAACACCGCTAACACTTAATCCGATCAGCACGCGATTCAGCAAAAATATTTCCCAAAGCGGAAATATAGAACTAATGATTGAAAGTGACGCTGCCAAAAATAAAGCGGTGACCATCACAGGCTTGCGTCCGAATCGATCTGAAATCAAACCAGTGAACAGCAGCCCTACCGCTAAGGCAATGGTTGAAAAAGATAAAGGAAAACTGCTATCTGTCGGACTGACATGAAAATAATCAGCAAAAATGGGCATCATCGGTTGTACACAATACAACGATGAAAAAATTGCGAAGCCCGCTAAAAATAAAGAAAATAAAATGGCAAGAAATGGTCGTGTGCCATATTCAATATAAGGAGAATTTGTGGCTAAATCAGACATGAGCTTTCCATCAATGACACGGATAGTATACGCCTTTCAGCCTTTAATTTAAAAATCACATAAAAATGAATGAAGAATTCTTTGTTTTCTCCGCCCCTTTTCTCCCCGCATAAAAAAACACCCCCTGCACTAGTCAGGGGGTGTTTCGAATAATGAGCTGGCGATGACTTACTCTCACATGGGTAACCCCACACTACCATCAGCGCTAAGAGGTTTCACTTCTGAGTTCGGGAAGGGATCAGGTGGTTCACTCTTGCTATTGTCGCCAGCACAACTGTTAT